>CAZSCC010000489.1:0-45679 GCA_964604905.1 uncultured Planctomycetales bacterium | reverse complement strand
TCGAAGAGGGCATCACCCGGCTCGGCGTCAACCTCATCTTCATCTACCCGAGCAACCGGGGCGTGGGGGCGAGCCGCTCGAGGACGACGATGACGGAGACGCTGACGCTGGAAGACTGCAGCGCGCTGGCGGGGCTCCCCGGGGTGACCGACGTGGCGCCCGAGGTGAAGCGCTCCTACCAGGTGAAGTACATGAACCAGAACGTCTACGCCCAGGTGAACGGAACGACCCCCAACACTCTCACGATCCGGGACTTCAAGGTCGCCGGCGGGGCGTTCTTCGACAAGTCGCACGTGCTCGGGCGGATCCGCGTGGCGGTGCTCGGGGCGCGCGTGGCGGTCGATCTCTTCGGGAACATCGATCCGGTGGGCCGCACGATCCAGATCGACCGGAAGAACTTCCAGGTCCTCGGGGTCCTCGAGGACAAGGGGGGCGGCACCTGGGCGAGCCTCGACGAGTCGGTGTACGTGCCGGTCACGACGGCGCTCCACCGCCTCTTCAACCGGCGCCACCTGAGCCAGATCACGATCCAGGCGGAGACGCGCGAGGCGATCCCGGACCTGCTGAAAGGGTCGGACGAGACGATGCGCAAGGTGCACCGGATCACCGGGCGGATGGAGCCGGACTTCACGATCTCCTCGATGGACGAATGGCGCCAGAGGATGGAGGAGACCACCGGGGCGTTCACGGCGCTCCTCTCGGGGATCGCGATGGTCTCCCTCCTGGTCGGCGGGATCGGGATCATGAACATCATGCTCGTCTCGGTCACCGAGCGGACGCGCGAGATCGGGATCCGGAAGGCCATCGGCGCGCGGCGCTCGGACATCCTCAAGCAGTTCCTGATCGAATCGATGACGATCAGCCTGATGGGCGGCCTCCTGGGGATCGTGATCGGCGTGGTGGGCGCGCAGGTCGTCACCAAGCTTCCCATCTGGAAGGCCCTCTCCAGCGGCGGCGAGTGGGAGGCGGTGATCTCGCCCCTCTCGATCGTGGTCTCCTTCCTCTTCTCGTGCGCCGTCGGGGTCTTCTTCGGCATCTATCCCGCCATGAAGGCCTCGCGCCTCAACCCCGTCGAAGCGCTGCGGTATGAGTAAGAGACAGCCGCAGGAGCGCAGAGACGCAGAGCAGAAACTTCCCAGGAGTATCCTTCTCCTGGCGGCCCTGGGACTCTGCGGCAACCTCCTGTCGTGCGGCGGCGGAGGGGCCCCCGCCCCGATCGCCTCCCGGGAGAGGGCCACCCCCCCCAGCGTCGACGCGGAGGCGGCGGTCTTCAACGACCCGCAGCGGCCGCATGTCGAGCGGATCGAGGCCCTCCAGGCGCTCCGCCGGCGGCGGGAGACCGACCCCGCGGAGTACCGCCGCGCGTACGATCTCGTCAAGGACCGGCTCTGGATCGAGGCCTCGCTCGCCGACGGGCTCTCGCTCAGCGCCCTCGAGGAGAAGGCCTTCGTCGAGGCGGTCGGCTGGCTGGCCGACATGAAGGACGTCAGCGCGCGCTTCAAGCTGGAGCTCCACCTCGACCGCGAGAGCGTGAGGCGCAAGCGGCTCCCCGACCCAGCTCTCACGGCGGCGGCGCTCGGCCTCGCGAACTACCCGGAGAGCGAGAGCGCCCGCGAGACGCTCTGGGCGGCGCTCAAGGACCCGAAGGAGGCCCCCGTCGTCCGCTCGTCGTGCCTCAAGGCGCTCCAGGCCCACCATCCCAGGGACCTCGAGGCGCGCGTCGCGAAGCTCGCGGCGGCCCCGGAGGACGAGTGGCTCCGGAGCCTCCAGCGAAAGCTTCGTTAGCCCGTCCATTCACCCCAAAGAGACAGGAGACACGAAGGCCGCTTCGTTTCTCCCTCCCGGAGTAGCGTCTTCCGGATGTTCTTTGTGGCTTTGGGGTGAGATTTGGAACCTCTCCGCCCTCCGCCGCGTCCAATCGTGCGCTAGACTTGCTGAGTACCTGAGGAGAACCCGATGAGATTCGCCGCCGCCTTCGCCGCCCTCGCGATCCTGACCCTGCCCGCCCGCGCGCAGGAGCAGGCCGCGCAGCCGCTCAAGATCACGAAGATCGTCGTCTACAAACACGGCGTCGGGTACTTCGAGCGCGAGGGCAAGGTGAACGGGAACCAGCGGGTCTCGCTCACCTTCAAGTCCGCCCAGATGAAGGACCTCCTCAAGTCGCTCTACGCGGTCGACCTCTCGGGCGGCCGGATCGCGACGATCAATTACGACACGAAGGACCCGCTCGCCAAACAGCTCGAGGACGTCCTGATCACCGTGCCCGACGGGAACGCGCTCACCCAGTTCCTCACCCAACTCAAGGGCGCGCGCGTCGAGGCGACGATCGCGGGGGAGTCCACCATCGGCAGCGTGGTCGGGATCGAGCCCGTGGTGAAGCAGATCAAGGAGGGGACGATCACCTCCTACAAGCTCGTCCTCTTCCGCGACGACGGGAAGATCCAGCCCGTCGAGCTGCTGGAGATGTCGAGCCTCAAGATCCTGGACGACGGGCTTCAGAAGGACCTCAAGAGGCTCCTCGACGTCCATCTGAAGGCCAAGCACGCCGACCGGAAGAGCGTCGTGCTCGACGCCGCCGGGCAGGGCGAGCGGAACATCCGGGTCGGCTACATCATCGAGACGCCGATCTGGAAGACCTCCTACCGGCTGCTCTTCGACGCCGACAACAAGCCGCTGCTCCAGGGCTGGGCGATCCTCGAAAACACGACGGACGAGGACTGGGACCAGGTGGACGTCTCGTTCGTGGCGGGCAGCCCGATGAGCTTCATCATGGACCTCTACACGGCCTACTACCCCCAGCGCTCGGAGATCCCGGTCGGCGTCACCGCCGCGCCGAAGCCCGAGATGCAGAACTTCGCCAAGGCCGCCTCGGCCGCCCCCATGGCCCCCGGCAACCGGGCGCGGGGCCTGGCCGAGGACGCGAAGAAGGACTCGGCCGACCGCCTGGAAGGCCTGGCGCGGCGAGCCGAGAGGAAGTCGAGCTTTGCGGAGGAGATGGAGAGCGCGGTGGGCGCCGCCGCGGCGGGCGTCGAGGTCGGCGAGCTCTTCGCCTACCAGTCGAAGGAGAAGGTCTCGATCAAGCGCGGCCAGGCGGCGCTGGTCCCGATCCTCTCCGAGCGGGTGGAGGGCGGCGAACGCATCCTCTTCTACCGCCCCGGCGTCTCGTCGCGCGTCATGAACTCCTACTACTTCAAGAACACGACCGCTCTCACGCTCGAAGCGGGCCCCGTGACCTTCTTCGACGGCTCGACCTGCGTCGGCGAGGGCCTGATGCGGAAGGTCATGAAGAAAGACATGCGCGACATGATGCCCTACGCCGTCGAGGCGGGGGCGACGGTCGAGGCGAAGGTGAACCACCGGAACGACCCGGTCACCCGGGGGGTGATCGCCCACGGCGTCCTCACGCTCTCCTACACGCAGAACCTGGAGACGGTCTACCAGGTGAAGAGCCAGCTGGGGCGCGACGCGGTGCTCTACCTCGACCACGCGAAGGCGATGAACTACGCGCTCACCGAGCCTGCGAAGGCGGAGGACGAGGTGGACGGGCAGTACCGCTTCAAGATCGAGCTCAAGGCGGGGCAGACGGTGCCGCTCAAGGTGCGGGAGACGCAGCCGGTCTCGACGCAGGTGTCGCTGCTCGGCACGCCGGCCGAGACGATCCGGTTCTACCTCCAGCAGCGCTACCTGTCGGACAAGGCCAAGCAGTTCCTCTCGGAGTTGATCGCCGTGCAGGCCGAGATCGGCCGCCTCCGCGCGGAGGAGAACGACCTCGCGCAGGAGCGGCAGCGCCTGACGGAGGACGACGCGCGCGTCCGCCAGAACCTGGGCGTGCTGCGCGACACCCCCTCCGAGCTCGAGATGCGGAAGAAGTACCTCCAGCGCCTGCAGGACTCGGACACGCGCCAGGAGAAGATCCGCGACGAGGCGAAGGCGAGGACGGCCGAGCGGGCGGCGAAGGAGAGGGAGTTGTCCAGGAAAGTGCAGGACTTCAGGGACGAGTAGAAGAGCCGAATCACGAATTACGGATCACGAATCAAGAGCGACGTCAGCGGTCCCGTGGCGAAAGAGAGTCCAGGGCCAGTCGATGCGAGAGCGAGGTCTACTTCGGAACGGGGGCGCCGAAGAGGCGGTGACGGATCTCCGGCCCGTGCGAGCGCTCCACCCCGGCGGGAATCCAAGGGAAGAGCCGAATCACGCCGCGTCCGAGCGTCGCGCGGCGAAAGAGAGCCCAGATCCTACCGATGTGAAAGTGAAGCGGAATGACTTGCCGTGATTCCTGATTCGTGATTCGGCGCGGGCTATTTCTTCCGGCTCTTCTTGTACTCCGCCAGCTTCGCCTCGTCCTCCTTCTTCAGCTTCTCCTTGTTCTCCCCCCACCACTTCTCCCAGAGGCCGGGCGTCAGCTTGCCCCTGCCGAAGTCCTGGCCGGCGAACCCGTTGAGGACCCCGGTCGCGTCGGCCCCGAACTTAAACAGGTGCTTCTCCTCGTTGCTGATGTTGGAGATCGCCTCGATCATCGCGGCGATCGGGTCGGCCTTGTACTTCGCCTTCGCCAGCGCCTTGGCGCAGGCGAGCCGGACGTCCGGGTCGGCCTTCTTGTCGTTGAGCACGGCCGCCAGGGGCTTGATCGCGACGCCGCCGGAGTCCTCGGCGCCCTCCAGCGTCTCGGCGACGGCGAGCTGGACCTCCTTCGCCGCGTCCTTCAGGTGAGCGGCCAGGAGGGCGATCGTCTCCTCCTCCTTCGCGCCGGCCAGCTTCTTCGCCGCCTCGACGCGCTTGGCCGCGTCCTTGACCTTGATCTCCTTCGTGAAGGCGTCCCGGAGGGCCTTCTCGTCCCGCGCGGGGGGAGACAGGAGCAGCGACAGAACGGCGATCGTCCACATGATTCTTCCCTCCCTTGGGGCTACGCTTCCGCCAGGTCCTTGAACGCCGGATCGTTCCAGTAATCCCGGAACGCGGGCTCGTTGAGGGCCTCGTCCTTGAACTCGCCGTCGTTCTTGATGGCGAGCGTGAGCGTCTCGAGCATCTTGTCGCGCTTCCGCATCAGCGCGAAGGTCGCGGCCATGTTGTACAGGGCGGACGGGTCGTTCGGGTCGAGCTCGATGGCCTTCTGGTAGGACTCGAGCGCCTCGTCGTACCGGATCAGCTCGCGGTACGCGTTGCCCATGTTCACCCAGGCGACCTCGTGATCCGACTTCACGGCGACGAGCTTCCGGTAGAACTTCAGGGCCTCCTCGGGCTTCCCGTGGGTCTGGAGGAAGTTCGCCTGCAGGAAGATCGTGTGGGCCTCGACTTCCCTCATGAACCGCTCGTGCTGGGCCTTGAAGTCCTTGTCGGTCTTCTCCTTCTGGTCGCCGCCCATGCGGCGTATCTCGATCTCGATCTGCTGGCGGAGCTGGCCGAGGGTCTCCTCGAGCTCCTTCTCCGCCTTCTGGCGGAGGGCCATCATCTCCTCGCGCATCTTGTGCTCGGTGTTCTGCTGGAGGAGGTCGGCGTAGCGCTCGATCTCGGTCTCCTTCTCGTCCTTCACCTTCTTGATGAACTCGTGGATGTCGATCTTCTTGGCTTCCAGCTCCTCGAGCACGCGGTCGGTCCGCTTGGTGATCTGCTTCGACTCCTCGATGTACACGCCCGCCTGGCGGACGAGTTCCTTCCATTCTTTGAGCTTCGAGGAGACGTGGCCCACGAAGTAGATCATGACCAGGACGAAGGCGGTCGCGATGATCGCGACGACGATCGTCAGGATGCGGATCTCGGCCTTGAAGTTCTCGGCCTTCTTCTCGACCTCCGCGATCTTGGGCTGGACCAGCTTCTCCACCTCCTCCCGGGTGAGGTTGGTGAGGGGGAAGCGCTTGTTGCCGACGGAGTTCCAGTACTCGTCCCACTTCTTGAAGTCGGGGCCGTAGCCTTTGACGCCGGTGAGGCGCTCGAGCGCCTCCACCGCGGCGGCGCGGACCGAGTCGTCGGGCTCGCGGCCCAGGAGGTCGATGAGCGGGCGCACTCCGCGCTGGATGCCCTTCTGGCCCAGGAGGGCGCACGCATGCTTTCGGACCTCCGGGTTGATATGCTGGAGGTCGTTCTGCGGGTCTTCCTGGAAAAGGAGGAGGAAAGACAGAACGATGCGCATGATCGCAGAGATTATACCGGCGGCCTCGCGTCCAAGTCAAAGAGGAGATAGGGAGATAATTGGAGATACCGTGATAAGAACGAAGAAGAGTCCTCGGTCGGATTCTCCTATCTCCCTATCTCCTCGTATCTCCCCATCTCCTCACGATTCTAATCTCCTTATCTCCTCGTATCTCCCTATCTCCTTGTTACGGGGGGGATACGCATGTAACCGGCGGGTTACAAAGACCGGGGGTTCGGGGTTTCCAGCTCGAGTTGACGTTGTAAGTCCCCGTGGGGTAGTATCTTAGAGTTGTCGGGAAACGGGGTGTGGCACCGCTCTTGCCAGTAAGGTGGGCGAGAACACCGGGGGGCGGTACGAGAATCTCCCGAAAGGAGGGGTCAGTGCGCACGTTGGGTAAGAAAAAAGGCGCGGTCCTGATCGTGGTTCTGGGGGTGCTGGCCGTGCTGGCCCTCCTGGCGACCACTTTTGCCACACTCCAGGCGACCGAGAAGGAAGTCGCCCGGAATTACCTGGACACCGTGCGTGCCAAGATGCTCGCCCAGTCGGGCGTGCAGGACGCGGAAGCCCGGCTCCGGGAATTCTTCCCGTTCCAGTACTTCAATACCGTCAATCCGACGGCCCCCCGGCCCTGGAAGTACTGGGGCAAGGACGCCACGCCCTGGGAGCAGAAGGAGCCGATGCCCCAGGACAAGCTCGAGGAATCGACCAACCCCTCCCTCGCGGTCGAGGACGAGCCGATCCAGGACCCCCGGAACGCCAGCGTCGCCCCCAAGCAGATCACGATCGAGGGCAAGAAGTTCGGCCTCTCGGGCTTCTTCGGGACCAGCACCTACGCCATCCACGGCGACCACTACGTGCTCAAGGTTTCCGACATCTCCGGCCGCATCTACGTGAACGACGGCCTCGACGGCGGCCCCAACGGCAGCGTGTCGCTCAACCTCAAGCGCATCATCAACATCCTGGGCAGCGGCCTCCAGATCCCCTTGCTGGGCGACAAGATCCTCGCCAGCCGGCCGAGCACGGGCTACCGGAGCCCCCAGGACCTCCTCAAGGCCGTGGGCTATGACGACGCCCTCTACCAGAGGATCAAGGATCACGTCACGGTCTACGCGTGGGTCGATCCGAACGTCGTGAACCCCGTGCCGCTCAGCGCCCAGATGGCCGCCCAGATGGAGGCGGACACGCAGGGCGTCAAGTACTACCGCGGCAACCCGCCCATCTACCGCTTCACGTCGAGCAAGGACGCCAAGGGCATCGAGATTTACAACGCCCTCGGCCTGGACACCATCAAGGGATCGTCCAAGGCGACGGAGAACCCCGCCGCCTGCATCTACGGCCTGGACGTGCTCAACCCCCAGTGGATCGAAGTCGTCAGCCGCGCGCCGGTCAACGTAAACGCCGCCTCGCGCGAGGTGCTGATGTCGCTCCTGACCGACCTCCGCGGCTTCTACGTCTCCGACCGGCGCCGCAACAACCCGCGCTGGAAGGGCGACCTCTACCTCTCGTTCAAGCAGCAGAACACCTTCTCCCGCGCCGGCACGGAAGGCGACGAGATCGGCTACCTGATGGAGACGATCCCCATCGTCGGCCCCGGCGGCACCCAGACGACCGGCATCTCCGCCTATGAGATCGCCGACGAGATCGTCTACTGCCGCAACCGGCAGGCGGGCAAGTACGGGAACTACGCCAACGAGCCCTTCGGCGGACCGTTCCGCAACTGGGCCCAGTTCTACGCCTTCATCGAACACTTGGTGACCGCGGGGCTCCTCAACGACAACCGCCCCTCGCTCCACATGGACTACGAGCAGGAGGTCGACGACCCCGCCGGCTTCGGCAACCTCGTGCCCTCCGACGTACAGAAGGAGGCCGCGAACCAGGCGCTGGCCGACGTGATCAAGGCCAACTTCAACCCCAACTGCCACCTCAACGAACTCAACCCCGACACGAACCTCCACCTCCGGGTGGACAAGACCGACCTCCTGGTGAACTCGACGGAGTTCACCTTCGTCCCGACCGGCTTCTTCGAGATCGAGTCGCTGGGCCGCGTGCTGCGCCCCAAGGACGCCAAGGTCGGCGACTGCTACCTGGGGGACAACGACTTGGTAGCCCAGGCCAAGGTGACGGCGGTCTACAAGCTGTACGACCTCTACCGCGAGACCAGCCAGAAGCAGTTCTACGCGGGCACGCTGCCCGCCCGCACGGGCGCGTTCGAGACGAACGGCAACATGTCGCTTGAGATCGGCCCCGAGCCCGACAACGGCAAGTTCGCGGGCAACCTGGGCGCCGCCGGCGACGCGGACAACGAGTGGAGCGGCTACATCGCCTTCCCCACGGTGGGCGGCGTCGGCCACAGCTCGGCCGCCAAGGCGAAGAACACGCTGCGTCGGACGGAGCAGATCTCCTCCGGCCCGCAGTTCAACTCGGTCGCCCACGGCCACTTCGAGCACGACATGGATCTCCACCAGCACCCCTTCGACATCAAGGAGATCGCCAGCCGGGACAACGCCGACGAGCACGTCGAGAACTACCCCAGCTCGGTGAACGGGACGGACCTGTCCTACAAGCGCCCCTACTCTCCGATCTCGGGGCCGGTCGTGAACGAGACCCCAATCCACCGCCTGGCCAAGAGCTTCAAGCAGACGATGACGGCCGGGTCGGGCACGGTGACGTCGCCTTCGCTCGTCCCGTACGCCCCGTCGGACCTGCGGATCGACGGCGCCTACAGCGAACGCCATTCGTCGCCCGCCTACTATGCCTTCCGGTCCACCCAGGCGCTCTGGGACAACATGCTCAAGTCCTCCCAGGCCGGCACGACGGCCCGCGCGACGGGCATGGTGAGCTTCTGGTTCAAGCCCTCCTTCTATCCGAACCTGACGGGCAAGGTGCGCTCGACGTGGGACTTCTCGCGCTACCACAGGGTGTGCGGCCAGAACGTGAACGTCTGGCCCTGGGCGATGTGGTACTACCCCTCGCACTACAACGTCGCCACGGCCGAATCCAACGGCCCCAAGTACTGGCACAACAACCAGGGGCAGTTCCACCCGAGTTCCCTCGTGTGGGGCTCCAAGCAGTGGCACAACGAGGGCGGCGGCTGGCTGCCCGAGGTCCACGAGTTCGGCAATCTCTCCAACTCGCTCAACCACCTGGACCACGTGAAGGACAACCCGGCGTGCGCCACGAAGCCCAGCCCGCTCCGCGGCCACCACTGGATCAACACCACCATCACCTGGCAGTTCATGGGCACCGACCAGAACCAGACCACCTCCAAGATGTACATCAACGGGAACACGCTCTACCTGCCGTTCACCTACACCACGATGACGGGCGGATGGGGCGCGGGACACGACAACTTCTGGAACTGGGACAAGCATGACGGCGGCGAGTCCAACCACCTCCGCTTGGGCGCCACCTCGAAGATCGCCGACGCGGCCGTGACGACCATCGGCGCCTACAAGGGCAACTACTCGGGCGACCACACGGTGGACGAGTTCTACGCCTGGAAGTCCTCGACCGACGCCGACCCGCTCACGCTGTGGCTGCGCGGCCGCTACTACAAGCCGCTCGACAAGGCCTACGGGGAAGGCATCTTCGTCTCGCAGGCGCTCTCCTTCGTGAGCACCAACCCCCGCGTGGCGGCGCCCCCGACCTCGATCCCGACGCCGGGCGGCACGGGCGGGGCTCCCGGGAGCGTGCCCACCATCGCGCCCCAGATCCGCGTCCTGGGCCTCTCGTGGACCTGGTACGGCGAGGGGATCGACCCGAACACGGGCCTCCAGACGCTGTATGACTACAACACGCCGCTGGGGATCGCCATAAAGGACGTGAAGCCCCGCATCCTGGCGGGCATCCGCGACGGAAGCGCGAGCTACGGGCCGTTCGACAACGACGGCTTCTCGGCCGTGCGCGCGCCGGACGGCACCATCCCAGTGATCCAGGACCCCAAGCAGCTCAAGTACTTCGCCCAGTTCACGCTGGACCAGGCGGACCTCTCGACGATCCTCCTGGCCACGCCGGTCCTGGACGACGTGACGATCTACTGGGACGACTCGAGGACGCACCTCCTGTCGTACGCCTTCGACAACCGGAGTTTCTAAGCCGGGCTTGACTCGCCACGGAGGGCGCCGCACACGCGCCCTCCGTGGCGATCCGCTTTCGGGAATCCAGTAAGGGGTGGAGAGCATGAAAACGCGCTGGGCCATTCTGTCGTTCCTCCTCGCGGCGGCGGTCGGCGTCGCCCAGGACAAGCCCGCGTCCGAAGTGACCCTGGCCTGCAAGCCCTCCCCCCCGCGCGAGAAGCCGCCCCGCCTCACGCTCGCGGGAACGGCCGACCTCCCCGATGGCACCGTCCTCAAGATCACCCTCCAGCGCCAGTACGAGTCGCTGGGCGGCGGCGGGAAGCTTGGCGCCGTCAACGAGCTGGCCGGCGGCGGCCTGGTCGAGGTGAAGGGAAAGAAATTCCAGCAGCAGCCGGCGGTGCCCGCCCTCGGCGGCTACTCGGTGGCGGTCCAGTTCCTGGACGATTACCAGAAGCCGGCCGTCAAGGAGTCGCTCAAGGGCAAGATGACCATCCGCACGTGGCAGTTCCAGTTCCCCGCCTGGGGCGACGACCTCGTTCCCCAGCTCGGGCCCAAGCTCACCGAACTCGTCGCGATCGCCACCGAGTGCCTCGAGATCGTGAAGCGGGTGGAGAAGATCTCCGGCAGCGAGTCGAGCTGGATCAAGGAGAAGAAGAACGTGGACGCCCGCGGGGCGGACCTGGTCCTCACCAAGGAGGCCGACGAGGTGGTCAAGGACACCTCGAAGCTGATGGCGCGGCTCGACCGGGCGGACGTGAAGGCATTCTATCCCGCCGCCCACCAGGAGCTGTTCTTCACGATCCGGAACATGCACGGGAACGCGCAGCACTTCAACTACGAGGCCGGCAAGTTCGCCGGGGCCAAGTCGTACCACTCGGGAGGCGACGCCCTCAAGACCCACCGCCTCGAGCCGTTCAACTTCGACAACCTGAAGAAGTACGTCGAGAACGCCCCCCGCCTCGCGGGCCGCGAGTTCGCGCTCTGGATCGTGAAGGACCTCAAGAGGACGGGCGGCCTGCTCCGGCAGGAGATCGTCGACGCGCTCCGGACCTACGGGCCCAACCCCGGCATCTCCTTCATCGCCGACCGCCTGGCCAAGGCCACGGCGTCGGAGCTGGACGCGCTCGAGACCGAGCTCCGCGCCCCGGTCCTGGAAGAGAAGAAGGACGACAAGAAAGACGAGAAGAAGCCGGACCCCAAGCCGGACCCCAACAAGAAATGATCCCGACGTTTCTCGCGCTCGCCTGCGCCCTCGCCGCCGCCCAGGAGAAGAAGCCCGATCCCTTTCAGGCCCACCCGAAGGTCGACCAGCGGCGGGTGGACGAGGCGATCAAGAAGGGCGTGGCGTACCTCAAGCCCGCCGGGTCGCCCGGCGCCCACAAGGAGATCAAGAACTCCGACGAGCTCATCCTCTTCACGCTCGTTCACGCGGGCGTGCCGGAGAACGACCCGAAACTCCAGCAGCTCCTGAAGAACGTCCTGGAGGCGCCGCTCGAGCGCACCTACAAGGTGGCGCTCCTGGCGATGTGCCTCGAGGAGATCCACCGGGTGAAGCACCAGGCGCGGATCCAGCAGTGTGCGCAGTTCCTGGTCGACAACCAGGGCACGAACGGCCAGTGGAGCTACGGCGACCCGTCGATCTACGTGGGCGAGATTCCCATCCCGACCGCGGCGCCGAAGAAGGACGACGTGGCGACGACGGGCGGGCCGGCGCTCTCGAAGGGGCCTCCCGGCCTCAAGGTCTACGACCCCGCCCTCCCCGCCGGCGGCCCCAAGGCGAAGCCGAAGGTCGTCGGGAAGGTGACGGTCAAGAAGCGGAAGGACGGCCCCGCCTCCGGCGACCACTCGAACTCGCAGTACGCGGCGCTCGGCCTCCGTGCCTGCGCCGACGCGGGCGTGGTCCTGCCGAAGGAAGTCCTCGAGCTCGCTTCGAAAGGATGGCGCGACTCGATCCATCCCGCCGACGCGGAGAAGCTCAAGGTCAACCCGCTCGCCAGCGACGGCTGGTGCTACGGCCCGAAGTCCCACGGCCACAAGGGCTACGGATCCATGAGCGCCGGCGCCACGGGGAGCCTCGCGATCTACGACTACCTGCTCGAGAAGGACTGGAAGAAGGATAGGGAGGTCGCGATCGGCCTCGACTGGATCGCCCGGAACTTCAGCGTGCGCCACAACCCGGGCCCGTACGAGCATGCCGACGGCAAGGAAGAGACCCAGCACCAGTACTATTACTATCTGTATGCGCTGGAGCGGGCCGGGGTCCTGTACGGGACCGAGACGTTCGGCAACCAGGAATGGTATCCCGCGGGGGCGGAGCAGATCCTCAACGACCAGCGCGCGGACGGCGCCTGGGCGAACAAGGAGGGCGGGAACGCCGTCTGGGACACCTGCTTCGCGATCCTCTTCCTCCGCCGCGCCACGCGCCCGCTGGGCGAGGACGTGGAGACGCGCCGCGCCAAGTGATGACCCGGCAAGCGCATCGTTCATGGTCGAACGGGGGGCGAGGCGGAGGAGCGGGGAGCGCAACTTTGGGGAATACGGGTTGTTTCCAGGTCGGCGGCCTATACTAGAGTCATAGCGCAGTAGGGAGTGGAGCGGGACACGCCGATCCAAGGGCATAGGGGCGAGGATTAGGAGGCGGATTTATGCGTCGTGCTCTCATCCTCTCGGCGATGCTGGCGCTCGCGATCCCGGCCGCGGCGCAGAACCAGGACCCGAAGAAGCCGCAGGATCCCAACGGCGGGATCGGCGGCGGACCGGCGGTCTTCCCGCCCTTCAAGGTCGACCAGATGAAGGTCGACAAGGCGATCCGGGAAGGCATCAAGTACCTGCAGTCCAACAACGCGTCCCACATGGCACGCTTCGACCACGTTAAGCGCCAGATGCAGAACGCGGAGCTGGTGCTCTGGACCTACTGCCACGCGGGCGTGCCGGACAACGACCCGAACTTCCAGACGCTCTTCAAGGACATGATGGAGCGGAAGCTCGAGGCGACCTACTGCGTGTCCCTCCAGGCGATGGTCCTGGAAGAGATCCAGCGGGTGAAGTACCAGCAGCGGATCTGGCAGTGCGCGCAGTTCCTGGTGGACAACCAGAGCGCCGAGGGCTTCTGGGGCTACGGAGATCCCTCGATCTATGTGGAGGACGTGCCGACCACCGCGCCCACGCGCGCGGACGTCTCCAGCGGCGGCGCCGCGGTCAAGAAGGCGGGCTCCAAGGAGATCGACCCGCTCCTGCCCCCCGGCATGCGCTACAAGCCGCCCATCAAGAACCGCATGAAGGTCGAGAAGAAGCGCGACGGCAACCCGAACGACCAGTCGAACTCGCAGTACGCGGCGCTCGGCCTGCGCGCCTGCCACGACGGGGGGATCGACCTCCCGCCCGCGGTGATCGAGAAGGCGATGGCCTACTTCCGCGGGAGCCAGAAGGCGAGCGAGGGACCCGCGATGAAGCTGGAGTTCAAGGACGCCAACGGCAAGAACGTCCAGGGCGGCGCGGCCCGCGGCGCCAGCGCGGTCATGGAGGAGGTCTCGGCCGAGCCCCAGGGCTGGTGCTACGGCAAGCACGAGCACAAGCCGTACGGGTCGATGTCGGCCGGCGCGGTCGGGACGCTCGCGATGTTCGACTACATCAAGGACAACGACGGCGGCAAGAAGAAGTCGTGGAAGAAGGACAAGGACGTCCACGAGGGGATCGCCTGGCTGGCCAAGAACTTCTCGGTGACGTACAACCCGGGCCCCTACGAGCACGCGAACTTCGCCGAGAACGGGCAGGTCCAGTACTTCTACTATCTCTATGCCCTCGAGCGCGCGGGGATGCTCTACGGCACCGAGACGATCGGCACGCACGAGTGGTATCCCGAGGGGGCGAAGGTCCTCTGCGACATCCAGAAGGGGAACGGCTCGTGGGGCGGCGGCACGGTGGACACCTGCTTCGCGATCCTGTTCCTGAAGCGCGCGACGCGGCCGCTCGACGTCGCGACGGGCGGCAACCGGTAAACGGACGGCTGAATCCACGAAGGGCGCGCGGTCCGCGAGGGCCGCGCGCCCTTTCCTTATTCCGAGGATTCCCGAACTTCGCCATGGCTTCCCTCCCCCACATTCTGTAGAATGGACCCGAGTGATGAGTTCGTGAACGGGGTCCATTGGACCCTCTGGGATTCCGCCTTCCTCTCCGTCGTCGTCGGGGTTCCCGCCGCTCCCAAGCTTTCGTCTTCCGCGATCTTCTCTGTCCAGCCCCCCCACCCTCTCCACACCGTCGCCCACGGTTGACGGCCGTCCGGCGGGGGCCCGGATCCAGGAGTGAAGAAGGAGATCGCATGCCGATCAGTCGGAAGCAAGTGCGCCAGCGGTGCAGCCCGGACGAGTACGAGGTCTACAGCGCGAGCCTGAGGACCCGGCTCCCCCAGTTGCTCCCCACGGAGCTGCACACCTACATCCAGCGGGTGCGGGAGCTGATCCGTCCGGGGCCGCCGGAAGCCCGCAAGCCCGGGACGTTCCGCCGCATCCCGCGGAAGCGGGACCTACTGCGCGGGGCCCTCTCGCGGTTCGAGGGTCGGCTCGTGACCCTCGCCCGGGAGAAGGCCCATCCAGGCACGGGCATCCCCCAGTAGGGACCCGGAACGGGGAGCGATCCTCCCCCAGAAGGAAGGCCGTATGTGGACCGTGATGGCATTCTGTTACGTCGTGGGGCTCGTGGGGACCGCGCTCGTCGTGCTCCGGAACCGCGTCTTCAGCCAGGGGTACGTCGTGAACGCCGGGGCCATGGTCCTGTGGCCCCTGTACTGGGGATATTTCCTCGCCGGCCTGTTCCTCAACCGTTCGAGGAGCGGGCCGACGAAATGAACCGAAAGGGGTCAACCCGATGTTCCTGAACGCCGACATCCCGCAGTTCTACGCGCTCCTCCGGAAGGAGTACCTGTACGACCTGCGGGCCCACCGCGGGGAATTCATCCCCTGCAGCGTCTTCGGGATCGCCAGCATCCCGTCGCGCGCCCTCATGTTCCACATCATGACCGAGAACGGCGCGCAGGTGGCCCGGCTGCCGATCAGCGCCCTCGTGCACAAGCGGACCGCCCCCGTCCTGCCGCTGGACGTGCTGGAGCTCTGGGATTCGTTCTCGTACGACGCCTCCGTGATCTGCTTCGACTACCTGCGCGGACTGAAGTGCCGTGCCTTCCTTCGGGACCGGAAGTGGTACGAAGGGGAGTACGCGTTCACGGTGGACTGGTGCAAGTCCACCGGCTCGGAGGACCCCGGGGACGGCGGCCACAAGAACGCCCACATCCTCAAGCTCGACAACGGGTGCTACGCGGCCCAGCCCAACAACCGCATCTTCTGGTACGAACCGGCGTTCATCGCCAAGCCCTTCGCCGAGGGGAAACGGCCCGACTACAAGACCAACACTCACGTCTGGAAGTGCGAAGGCAAGTCGAAGTGGGTGACGGAGGACACGGACCGGATGTTCTACGACACCCGGGAGCCGGGCAACGGCAGGAAGCTCGCCGGGAACGGCGTGAAGCACTCGGGCAACGGGAACGGCCACCCGGCGCGCCCCGCTAAGAGCCCCCCTCCCCGTCCCCGCGTGACGGAGTAGGAGGGGACTGGCCCCCCAAACTGTTAACGAAATCGCGCCGCGATTTCGTTAACAGTTACCGGCCGTCGGCGCCCACCCGGGGCTGCAGGTTCTCCTGGAGGAGGATCCCGTTCTTCTCCAGCAGCTCGCCCGTCACGAGATGGACGCGGTGACGGGACAGGTTGTAGTCGATCAGCGCCTTGAGCTCGTTGGTCTTCGCCTGCACCAACTGCTGCTGGACGTCGAGCACCCGGTAGGTGGTCGAGAGCCCCTGCTCGCGCCGCGTCATCTCGCCGTCGAGCTGCTCCTGGGCGAGAAGCCGCGCGCGGCGATTCGCCTCGATCCGCTTCTCGTTGGTCTTGATCTGGCGCACGGCGTCGCGCACCTCGACGAGCACCTGGTTCTCCAGGTTGCGCTGCTGGAGGAAGAGCCGCTTCTTCTCGAGCTCGGCCCGGTGGAGCGCCCCGCGCGCCGACGAGCCCTCCAGCGCCCACTCGAAGACGATCCCCGCCGAGAGGTCGTAGAAGTCGCGCGAGCGCGCCTCGCCGTTGGACTGCGGGAACGTCCCGTCCGACCCGTTCAGGAAGGCGCTCCCCGTAAGGTTCACCTGCGGGAGCAGGTCGTTGTGCGACCGCGCGATCGTGATGTCCTGGCTGGCGATCTGCCGGGCGATCTGCCGCATCTCCGGCCGGCGGCTCAACGCCTCCTTGAGCGCCCGTTCCGCCTCGGCCCGCTCGTCGATCTCCGCCTCGAAGCCGCGCGGACCCTCCGCCGGCTGGACCGCGATCTCCTGCTGGAGGAGCGCCGGGTCGACCAGCCGCTTGAGGCGGTCGATCGCGTTCTGGACCGCCGCCTCCGCGGTCAGGATCCCCTCCTGCTGCGCCGCCACGCCGGCGTCCGCCTGCGTGACGTCGATCCGCGCGACCACGCCGCGCTCGAACTTTCGGCGGTTGTCGTCGAGGAGCCTCTGGGCCACCTCGAGCGTCTGCTCCTTCACCTTCTTGTTCTCGATCGCGAAGACGAGGTCCCAGTAGGCCTGCATGGTGCCGAACACCGAGTCGGCCAGCGATTTCTCGAAGAGGTCGACCGAGATGTCGCGCGAATGGCGCGCGATGACGAGGGTCGAGGTGTTGGCCGTCATCGACGCTCCCTTCAGGAGGGGGACGCTGAACGACCCGCCGCCCGACTGCGACCAGACGGGGTTGAAAAGGGAGAAGGAGTTGTTGCTCTCCGACCGGTCGGAGCTGAAGCTGAGGTCGTAGCTCGCGCCGAAGGGGAGCGTCTTGCGGACGCCGAGGGTGAACCCGGTGGTGTCGCTCCGGAGGCGCGTGCCGCCGGAGAGGGAACTCGTGCCCGGCCGCGAGGCGCGGGCGCCGATGACGCTCGCGTAGGCCACGTGGTCCCAGGTCCCCAGGGCCGAATAGACGTTCTGATCCTCGATCCACGGCTGGTAGCGCGCGACCTCGATGTCGAGGTTGTGGTTGAGCGAGAGGTTCACCGCCTCGCGCGCGGAGAGCGGGAGGACCCGCCGGGCCTTCTCCCCTTCCCCGACGGCCCCGCAGGGCTCTGGACAGGCCAGCAGGAGGGTCACGGCGACGATGGTCCAGGTGCGGCTCTTCATGGGGGTCCCCCGCAAAATGAATGTCTCACGGACAGAATGGCGTCGTATATTATAGGTACGGAGAGAAGGGGGCGCTACTAGCTGGGAGCGCGAATGAAGCTTCTTGCCCTGCCGTTCCTGCTGCTGGCCGCCGGGACCTTCCTCCAGGCCCCCTTCGACTCCGTCCTGCCGGCGCAGGCCGCCGCTCACGTCAGGCAGGAAGACCCCGACAGGGTCCACGTCCGCGTCTACAAGAAGGTCGCTCCCGCCACGGTCTACGTCGAAGGCGGCCGCCACAGGGGAACGGGCGTGATCATCGACAAGAGCGGGATCATCCTCAGCTCCCCCACCGCCTGCGGCCCGAACTCCGAGGTCGTCACCGTCTACGTGAAGGGCGGGAAGTCCTACACGGGCCGCGTGATGGGCCGCGTGGTCGAGCACGAGCTCGTGCTCATCAAGATCGACGGGAAGGACGCGCTCCCCTTCGTCGAGCTCGCGGATTCCGACGCCGCCCGCGTGGGGCAGGTGTCGTACGTGCTCGGCGACTGCTTCGACAGCCTACGGACCGACGACCAGCCCGCGATCTCAATGGGCGTGATCTCGGGGATTTACGAGGTCACGAAGAAGCAGCCGGGGACCTACTACGCCGGCCGGGTGCTCGAGACCTCCGCGGCGGTCAACCCGAACCAGGACGGCGGGCCTCTCGTGGACAAGGACGGAAAGCTGCTGGGGATCGTGACCCTCAACTACGACGAGTCCAAGTTCACCGGCCTGGCCGTCCCGGTGAACGTCCTGAAGCCGGGCATCGCACAGATCAAGAAGGAGTTCGCCAACCCGACCGCCAAGGCGCCGCCGAAGCCCCCGCCCCCACCCGAGCCCGCGGCGAAGGCCGCTTCCAAGTCCGCCGACCTCTGGTTCGGCGCCGAGGTGAAGGCGGTAAACGGGGGCCTCGAAGTGACGCGCGTTGCCCGGAAGAGCCCGGCCGAGAAGGCGGGCCTCCTGCGGGGCGACGTCCTAATCTCCCTCGACACGGTGAAGACCCTGACCGAGGCGTCGCTCCAGAAGGCGCTCGCGCCCCGGTCTCCCGGCGACGCCGTCTCGGTCACGCTGCTCCGCGACGGAGAGAAGAAGGACCTGAAAGTCACGCTCGCCTCGAAGCCCATCTACTAGAGGGCCCTCATGATCGCATTGCTGCTGGCGCTCCTCGCGTCCCAGGAGATCAAGAGCGAAGACGTGGTCACCGGCCTCGAGAAGCGCTACGAGCGGGTGGCCCAGAAGGCGGCCGCGTCGGTCGTGGCGGTCCGGGTGGAGCGCGAGCCCGAGCCCGAAAAGAAGCCCCCCGAGAGGAGGCTCCCCCGCAATCCCCTGGGCGGGATTCAGGGGGACGACCTCTTCGCCAAGCGCCCGGCGTACTTCTGGTGCAGCGGGACGATCATCGAGGCGGACGGCGTGATCGCCACGACCGCCTTCAACGTCTCCGGCAAGGTGAAGCGGGTGACGGTGCGGCTGGCGGACGGGCGGGACCTCGAGGCGAAGATCCTGGGCTCGAACGCGACCGACGACCTGGCGCTCCTCAAGATCGACGCGAAGGACCTCCCGACGCTCGTGCCGTCCAGGGTGGAGGACCTGAACGCCGGGAGCCCGGTGATCGCCGTCGGGCGCGCGCCGGACGGGAAGGGACTGACGCTCAACCCCGGGATCGTGAGCGCGGTCTCGCGCCTGGGCGGCCGCGGGGTGCAGACCGACGCCAAGCTCAACTTCGGGAACGTCGGCGGCCCGCTGGTCGACGCGGAGGGGCGGCTGATCGCGATCACCTGCAAGGTGGACACGAAGGCGGGGATCTCCTCCACGCGCGGGCAAAACTCGGGCGTGGGGTATGCCGTGACGCACGAGGAGCTCCGGAAGATCCTGCCGGACCTCAAGAGCGGCAAGGTCGTTGCCGAGTCGCGCCGTCCGTTCCTGGGGATCGAGGCGGACCAGAAGGCCACGGGGGCGGCGGGCGTCCTGCTCGCGGCCGTCCGCGCGGGCGGGTCGGCCGAGCGCGCGGGGATCAAGGGCGGCGACCTGATCATCGAGATGGACGGCCAGAAGATCACCTACTTCGACGAGCTCCGGGCGTTCATCCTCCGCAAGGCCCCCGGCGACCACATCAAGGTGAAGGTGAAGCGCGAAGACAAGGAGCTGGAGTTCGAGTGCGAGCTGGGCTGGGCTCCGGAAGAATAGCATGAACACGATCGCGATCGTCCTGTTCGCCCTGGTCTCCTCCCCCTCGGCCTCGCTTGGGGCAAGCCGCTCGGCCCCGCTCGCGGCGATCCAGGAACCCGGGGACCGGCTCCAGAAGAGGATCGAGGAGTGCTCGAAGAAGATCTCCGAACGCTTCGTCTTCTTTCTGGGCGGCTCGGGAGTCTTCATCTCCGAGGACGGCCACTGCCTGACCAACCACCACGTGGCCGGCACCCAGGCGCAGACCAAGGTGACGCTCTTCAGCGGGAAGCAACTGATGGCCAAGCTCGTCTGCACCGACTCGGTGGGCGACCTCTCGCTCTTCAAGGTACAGGGGGCCGAGGGTGAGAAATTCGCCTTCGCGGAGATCGGCGACTCGGACAAGCTCGAGGCCGGCCAGTACGTGATCGCCTGCGGGAACCCCTTCGGGATCACGCTCCCGGCGGAGGACAACCGGATGTACCCGACGATCACGCTGGGGATCGTCTCCGCCACCCACCGCTACCAGGGGGAGTATTTCGACTGCATCCAGACGGACGCCTCGGTCAACCCGGGGAACTCGGGCGGGCCGCTGGTGACGCTCGACGGGAAGCTGGCCGGCATCAACGGCCGGATCGCGACCCGCTACATGAACCGGGTGAACTCGGGCGTGGGCTACGCGATCCCCTCGAACCAGATCAAGGCCTTCCTGCCCGAGATGCTGAAGGGGGGCGAGGGCGGAAAGATCTACCACGGCATGCTGCCCGGCCTCGCGCTCGAGATGGGTCCTCCGGGCGCCGGCGCGCGGGTGATCGGCGTCCGGGCCGACTCCGGCTCCGACAAGGCCGGCCTCCGGAAGGGCGACCTCATCACCGAGGTGAACGGCCACCGCATCTTCAACCGCGAGCGCTTCCTGGGCGCCACGGGCATGTACCCCATGGGCACGGAGGTCTCGATCAAGGTCCAGCGGAACGACGAGACGCTGACGCTCAAAGGGAAGCTCGAGAAGTACAATCGGATGGAGATCGCGGGGCTGGTCGCGCCGCCCCGCCCCGCCCCGACCCGTCCGAAGGGCGCGGGGTTCCTGGGCACCACGGTCGAGGAGGCGAAGGAGGGCATCAAGGTGACGTACGTCACCCCCGGCTCGCCCGCCGACGACGCCGACCTGAAGGAGGGCGATCTCCTCACGAAGCTCAACGGCAAGAAGATCGCCGACCGCGACGACTTCCTCACCCGGATCTGGCAGCGAAAGCCCGGCGACAAAGTGAAGATCGTCGCCGTGCGGGACGGCAAGGAGCTGGAGATCGAGATCGCGCTCGCGAAGCATCCCGATGACTAGCGAAATCCCGACTCCCAAGCCCCAATAAACTCCCATACCCCAAAACCCAAAGGGTATACTCGGCGACATGGAAGTCCGGCCCTCCGTCTGCCCGCTCGACTGCCCCGACCGCTGCGCGCTCGACGTCACGGTCGACGGCGGGCGGATCACGAAGATCGACGGCTCGGAGCGCTCGGAGCTGACGGCGGGATACATCTGCGCCAAGGTCCGCCGGTTCGACGAGCGCGTCACGTCGCCCCTCCGAATCCTCCACCCGATGAGGCGGACCGGGCCCAAGGGGTCCGGGCGGTACGAGCGGGTCTCGTGGGACGAGGCGCTCCGCCTCATCGCGGACCGTTTCGGCGCGCTCGCGCGCGACCCGGGGCCCGAGGCGATCCTGCCTTTCCACTACGACGGCTCCAACGGGCTCCTCAGCTCGGGCGCCATGGACGCTCGGTTCTGGAACCGGCTGGGGGCGAGCGAGCTCGCGCGGACCTTCTGCGCCGCGAACACCGGGGCCGGATGGTCGGCCGTCTTCGGCGACCTCCCGGGATCCGACCCGCTCGACCTCCGCGAGTCCGACGCGATCGTGCTCTGGGGCGTCAACCCGTCGGTCTCGGGCATCCACCTCGTTCCGCTCGTCCGCCGGGCAAGGAAGGCGGGGGCGTTCCTCGCCGTGATCGATCCGTGCCGGACGCCGCTCGCGCGGGAGGCGGACCTCCACCTCCCGGTGCTCCCCGGGACCGACGTCGCCCTCGCGATGGCGATGATCCGCTCGGCGCACGAGGAGGGCCTGATCGACCGCGCGTTCGTCGCGAAGCAGACTCGGGGATGGGAGGAGTTGCTCCAGGCGGCGCCCTCGGTCGAGGAGGCCGCGAAGATCTCGGGAGTTTCCGTCGAGGCGATCCGCGCCCTGCCCCGGGCGCTCGGCCGGGCAAAGGCGCCCTTCTTCCGCGTCGGGTGGGGCCTCGAGCGCAACCGGAACGGGACCGACGCGGTGCGGGCCGTGCTGTCTCTCCGCGCCGTCCTGGGGCGCTTCGGGACGCGGGGGGGCGGCGTGACGATCTCGACCTCGGACGGGTACGGCCTGGACCGGAAAGCGGCGCAGGGCAAGCAACTCCGGAAGCGCCCGTCGCGGACGATCAACATGAGCGAACTCGGCCGCGCTCTCGAGGAGACCCGGGATCCGGCGATCGGCGCTGTCTACGTCTACAACTCGAACCCGGTGGCGACGGCCCCCCACCAGTCGCGCGTGGTCCGGGCGCTCTCCCGGGAATCGCTCTTCGTCGCGGTGCACGAGCAGGTGTGGACCGACACCTGCGACCTGGCGGACGTCGTGCTGCCGGCGACGACGTTCCTCGAGCACACGGACCTCTGCCGCAGCTACGGCGGGTATGCGCTCCAGTGGAGCGCGCCGGTGATCGATCCCGTCGGGGAGGCGCGCCCGAACCACGCGACCTTCGCGGCACTCGCGCGGGCGATGGGGTTCGACGAGCCGGAGTTCCGGGAGGACGAGGAGGCGATCGCCCGCTCGATCGTGAAGGACCTCGACCGGCTGAAGAGAGACCTCATACTTCCGATCCCGCAGCCGGTGCCGTTCGCGGACACGTTCCCCTCGCGGGGCTACGTCGATCTGGCGGCGCCGCCCGGCGCGCCGCGCTACCGTCCCCCGGTCGCGGACGGGGACCTGCCGCTCATCCTGATCACTCCGGCCAGCGACAAGGCCATCACCTCCCAGCTTTTCGAGGGGATGCCGGAGCAGAGTGCGAAGGTGGCGGTCGCGCGGGCCGAGGCGGAGAAGCGGGGGCTGCGCGACGGCGACATCGTCCGCCTCCGGAATTCGCTCGGGGAGGTCCGGGCGACGCTGGCGGTCTCGGACGAGGTCCCGCCGGGCGTGGCCTCGATGCCCAAGGGGCTGTGGCGGCGGGCGACGCGGAACGGCTGGACCGCGAACGCGCTCGCACCGGACCACGTGGACGCCCAGGGGGGCGGGGCCTGCTACAACGACGCCCGCATCGAGATCGAGCGGGCCTGACCCATCTTCCTCCCAGAGGCTGTGGCAAGACCGTATTTCAACACAGAGACACGGAGTGCACAGAGAAACTCTTCAAGGGTCCACTCCTCTGTGGGCTCCGTGCCTGGGGTTGATCATGGCGGGTAGTGCAGCGGTTTCCCATCTCCTCTTATCTCCCCATCTCCTCTTCCTCTTATCTCCCTATCTCCCCGCATCTCCTCATCTCCAATAAGAATGCCGCTCGGGCGACGTGAGTCGCCCCAGCGGCATCGAGAGAGGGAGGAAAAGGACGGTTTAAGCTTGCGGCCGCAGGCACCCGGTGCAGGCTCCCAGTTGCTCCATCACCTGCGGCCGTTCAAGGTCTAGAGTTTCACGTCGACCCCCGCCGATTCGAACATCTCCACCTTCCCCACCACGCGGTAGATCGCGTCCACGTCGTCGTGAGTGAGGAACTCCAGGGGGAACTCCTTGTTGAGCGGCTGCAGCACGATGTGGTCTCCCTGCTCCAGCATCACCTGCCGGATCAGCGCCTGCCGCTTCTGGCGCATGCTGTAGACCATGTAGACGATCGAGCCGTTCTTGATCTTCTCATCGCGGGTCAGGAGCACCACGTCGCCCCGGGAGAAGCTGGGGCCGGCCTGCTGCTCCATCGAGGCGTCGCAGACGGTGGCCGCGACCTCGGGCGTGACGCGCGAGCGCGGGAGGATCAGGGTGGCCGTCACGGCGGGCCGGACCTTGCCGTCGCCCGCGAGTTCGGACGAGTAGCCCGAGGCCACGGTGTTGAGCAGCGGGATGCGGGCCAGCTCGATCGAGCTGCCCCCGTCTCCCTCCGAGAGTGCCAGGATCCGCTGGGCGTCCTCGCGGATGATCTGCGGGGCCTTGTCGGCCCAGGCGATCCGGACCAGCGTCTTCTCGTCCTGGATGAAGAGCTTGGCGAACTTCCGGATGATCTTGACCGAGGGAGGATTGACCTTGTCGTTCTCGATCCCCGAAACGTAGCCCTTATGGGAGCCGATCTTCTTGGCGACCGCCTCCAGCGTCAGTCCCTTTTCCTTCCTCAGCCTCTTGACCAGATCCCCGAAGTTCGACACGCAGTGCCTCCTGTCAAAGATGCTCAACCCACCATCGACGTGATGCGCTTCTTGAGATCGGCCATCTTGAGGGGTTTGGGGAGGAAAGCGTCGGCGCCGCAGCGCCGCACCTCGGCCGGGTCGATCTCCCCGCCGTAGGCCGACATGGTCAGGATCGGGACCTTGCGCTCGTTCTTGTACCCCTGGAAATGGCGGCACACCTCCAGGCCCGAGAGGTCCGGGAGGCGGATGTCGAGCAGGATGACGTCGGGCTGGAAGAGCGGGAGCCGCGCGGCCGCCTCGAGGGCGGTGGAGGCGACGTCGACGTCGAACTGGTCGCGGAGGGCGTCCTGGAGGAGTTCCAGGAGGTCCCGGTCGTCGTCCACCACGAGGATCCGGCGGCGCACGAGGCCCGTGTAGTCCGGGAGTTTGTGGACGCGCAGGAACTGCCGGAGGGTCTCGGAGGAGACGCGGCGATGGCGCGAGCCGGGGATAGTGTAGCCCTGGAGCTTCCCGGAGTCGATCCACTTGATGACGGTGCGCTTGGTCACCTGGCAGCGCTGGGCCACCTCGCCCGTGGTGTACGACGCCTGCTGGCCCCTGTTCATCATATATAAGCTATGCAAAGTATACAAAGTACCCCCCAGAGTCAAGGGGTATTCTGAAAAAATAAAGTGGAGTGCCGTTCAATTTCGAAGGCGGGGAAGTTCTACGCCTTGATCGGAAGCTCGACCCGGAAGACCGACCCGCGACCCACGCGGCTCTGGGCCGAGATCTTCCCCCCATGGTTGTGGATGATCATGGCGCTGATCGAGAGGCCGAGCCCCAACCCCTTCCCCACGGGCTTCGTGGTAAAGAAGGGCTCGAAGAGCTTCTTCCGCACTTCCTCCGTCATCCCCCTGCCCGTGTCGGCCACTTCGACGATCACGCGGCCCTTCTCCTTGAGGCTGCGGACGGTCACGGTCCCCTTCTTCTCGACCGCCTCGCCGGCGTTCTTGAGGAGATTGAGGAACACCTGGTTCATCTGGCCGCGGAAGCAGCGGACGGGCGGGATCGGGCGGAGGCGCCGGACCACGCGGACCCGCGGCCCCATCTCGCGCTGTGCGAACGCGGCCATCTCCTCGAGGCAGACGTTCAGGTCCACCAACTCCGCCGTCCGCGTGTCCCGGGCGAAGCTGCGGAACTCCTCGACGATGCTCCGCGCGTGCTGCGCGGCCCGCAGCGCATCCCGGATCATCCCCCGAAGCTTCCGCGCGTCCGGGAGCTTCACGCCGCGCGTGCCGTACGCCTCCGCGAGCAGCTGCAGGTTCCCGTGCATCACGTTGAGCGGATTGTTGATCTCGTGCGCCACGCCGCTCACCAGCATGCCGATCGAAGCCAGCTTCTCGGTCCGGATGAGCTGTTCCTGGGCCTGCTTGAGGTCGTCGTACGCCTCGCGCGTCTCCTCCGCTGCGCGGCGGAGCGCTTCCTCGGTCCGCTTCCGGCCGGTCACGTCCCGGAAGTACCACACCCGGCCGTACCGGATGCCCTCCAGGCTCTGGATCGGCGCGCTGTATCGGTCGAACGTCCTCCCGTCCCGAAGCGCGAGCTCGTCCCGGCTCTGCTCCTCCGGATGATCGTAGAGGTACCGGACGCGGGAGAGGAACCCCTGAGGGTCGACCAGCTTGTCGAGCACCGACTTGAGCGCCCGCTCGTCCGAACGGGACTCGACCACCTCGTGAGAGATCTCCCACATCTCGACGAAGCGCCGATTGAACGAGATCATCCGGCCCTCGCTGGAGACGACGAGGATGCCGTCGATCGCTGCTTCGCTCTGGGACTCCAGGAGCGTCTTCTGGAACCGGAGCGCCTCCTCGCTGGCGCGGCGGGGCGTGACGTCGGTGGAGATGATCGTGACCCCGACCACCTCCGCGCCGCGCTTGATGGGGCCCAGACGGGACGAATACCAGGCCTTCGTGCCGTTGGGACCGGCGGCCTCGATGTCGTAGGTCGTCGGCTCCCCGGTCTCGAGCACCTTGTCGATCGCCCTCCTCATGATGTCCGCCTGATCGGCCGGGACATAGTCGTAGAGGCTGGTCCCGACCGTCTGCTCCACCGTGAATCCCGGCACCGTGCGATTGATCGTCAGGATCCGGTGGGTGCGATCGGTCGTCATGACGATGTCGGGCGCGTGGGTGACGACCGACCGCCAGCGCTCCTCGGAATCCCGCAGCTCGTTCTCGGACCGCTGCCGCTCCAGCTCCGCGCCCGCGCGGGCAGCGAAGATCTTGAGGATCGCCATCTTGCGCTCGACGTCTTCCAGGGGCTTGTCGTCCAGGACCGCGAGGTGGCCGCACATCCGGCCGCCGGCGTCCTGGAGGGGGACGCCCAGGTAGCTCTCCGCGTCCATGACCACGAGGGCCGAGTCCTGCGGGAAGAGCCCCTGGACCCCGCTCGGATAGCTGCAGGCGTCCCCGGCCTCCACCCCCTCGCAGGGGGTGCCCCGGAGGTCGTATTCGATGTCGGAGGCGATCTCGTCCCGCGACCACAGCGCGAGCGTCCGGACCCGCGTCGGCGGATCGTCCAGGCCGCGCGCGATGAGCGCGTACCGCACCTCGAGGGCCGAGGCCAGGTGGCGCACGAGAGAGCGGAAGAAGTCCTCGCCCGTCACCGACGAGGTCCCCTCGAGGATGAGGCGGAGCGCCTCCTCCGCGCGCTTGCGCTCCGTGATGTCGCGCTTGATCGCCACGACGCAGAGGACCTCGTCGCCGGCCCCGCGCACGGGGAAGGCGGTGAGCTCCACGTGGAGCCGGGCCCCGGACTTCGCGCGGTCGACGACCTCCCCGCGATAGCTCCCCTTTTTCCGGACCTCCTCCAGCACCCGGGAGAAGGAATCCATGGAGTACAGGGCGGCGGACTTCCCCTTGAGTTCCTCGTCGGAGTACCCGAGCAGCCGCTGGTGGGCCTCGTTCTGCTCGAGGATGACCCCGTCGGGAGTGGCGATGGAGATGCTCTCGCTCGCGTTGGCGAAAATCTCGCGGTAGAGCTTGAGCCGATCCTCCGCCCGCCGGCGCTCCGCGATCTCCATGGAGAGCAGGGCCGTCCGTTCCTCCACGCGCCGCTCGAGGTCCTCGTGGGCCTGGCGCAGCTCGTCCTGGACCTTGCGGCTCTCAGTGACGTCCAGGGCGGCGCCGACGACCCCGACGACCCGCCCCTCCCCGTCCAGGAGCGGCTCGACGTGGGTCTGCAAGTACCGGCCCACCCTCTCGATCTCGTAGGAGCCCGCCTTCCCCTCCAGGGCACGCAGGTGCGTCGCGATGGGAGGGAACTCACGGTCCTGCGTCCCGTAATACTCGAAGAGCGTCCGACCGAGGAGATCATCGGATTTCAGCCCAAGACCCATCAGACCCGCTCCGCTGCTCGAGGTGATGCGCAGCTCCGTGTCCGTGGTCCAGAGGACCGCGGGGGCCTGGTCCAGGATGAGGCGGAGGCGGGCCCCCTGCCTCTCGAGTTCGACGGTCCGCTCCGCCACCCGGAGCTCCAGCTCCTCGCGCGTCCGCGCCTGTTCCGTCACGTCCCGGATGATGGCCACGACGTACTTGTGGCCGCCCCTCTCGATGGCCGCGGAGCTGACCTCGACGGGGATCTGACGTCCCGAGGGATGGGGGATCGTCGCCCTCATCTGGACCTTCTCGCCATTGAGGAGCCGCCGGTAGTAGTCGGCGTACCCTTCCAACTGCTCCGGCCGGGTCGCTTCCACGTAGGCGTGCCCGATCATCTCCTCGGCGGTCTTCCCGTTCATCTCCAGCAGCCGGGGATTGACGGAGAGATAGACGCCCCGCTCGTCGAGGATCGCGATCCCGTCGCTGGCCCCCGCCTGAATCTGCTCCAGGAACGCCTTCGCCTCCTCGAGCTCGCGGGCCGCGCGCTCCACCTCGGTGAGGTCCCGGGAGGAGGCCACGAAGTAGGGCTTCCCTCCGATCTCGATCCGCGCGATCGAGTGGTCCGTGGAGACGGAGGAGCCGTCCTTCCGCAGGAGGAGCCTTCGGTCGCGGGAGTATCCCGGCTCCGTCCCGACCGCCTGCCGGACCCCCTTGATCAAGTGGCGCTTGTCGGGCGGCACGATGTCCGGGACGCGGAGGCGGAGCAGCTCCTCCCTCGTGTACCCGAGGAGCCGGCAGGCCTCCTCGTTCGCCTCCACGATCTTGAGGTCCTCACCCTCGACCAGGTAGACCGGATCGCGCGCCTTCTGGAACAGCACGCGGAAGAACTCCTCCGCCTTGAGGCGCTCCGTCAGGTCGCGCAGGACCACGATCGAGTAGCGCTTGCCGCCGACATCCACCCGGCGGATGTTGACCTCGCACTGGATCACCGTCCCGTCCTTCCGGCGGTGGGCCTCCCCCGAACCTTCAAAGCGCCCTGTCTCATCCAGGGTCCGGCCAATACGGGCCGCCACCGCGGGGTCCTCCCCGAGCGGACGGAGGTCGGAGATGCCCAGTCGCAGCATCTCCTCCCGAGAGTACCCGAGCAGCTCCGCCGCCCGCTCGTTGGCGTCGATGACGCGCCGCACGTCGGGGTCAATGACGAGGATCGCTTCGCCCGCGCGCTCGAAGAGGACGCGCTGGAAGCCTTCGAGCCGCTTACGCTCGGAGAGGTCGAACGAGACGGCCGTGTACCCGACGGCCTGCCCCCCCGTGGAGAGCGGCGTCACGGTGAGCTGGCTCGGACGGACCGCCCCGCCCCGCGAGACGAGCGCGACCTCCCCCGAGAAGAGGCCCTTCTCGTCCACCGCGCGCAGCACCTTCCGGAACTCCTCCGGCGACGGGAAGAGCCGCACCGCCGGGAGCTTCCCCTCCGCCTCCGCCCGGGGGACGCCGAAGAGCTCCTCGCAGGTCCGGCCCCAGGTGATGACGGTCCCGTTCCGGTCGAAGGACCAGAGCGCCGCCCCGATCGAGTCGACGAGGGCGTCCAGGATGGGCCGCGCCCGCCGCGCCTCCCCCACCGCGCCGCGCAGGTCCTGGCAGGCGAGGAACCATCCGGTCGGCTTCCCCTCCCCGTCGCGAAGGCTCGAGGCGAGGGACCCGATCGTCAGGACCCGGCCCCCTTTCGTCCGGAGGTGGAACCCGACGTTCATCCGGGATTCCGGCGCGGCGTTCTGCTCGAGGAACCGCCGGAGATCGCCCGCCTCGTCCAGGTGGGGAAGGTCGAGGCCGATCAACTCCTCGCGGGAGTACCCCAGCGCCCGCTCCGCCCCGATGGTGGCGGCCAGGATCGCGCCGCGCAGATCGACGATGAATCCGATGTCGCGGCTGTGGGTGAAAAAGCCTTCGAAGTCGAGCACGGTATGGAGATCAGTGCAAGACGGATTGGCCGCAGAGGCACAGAGTCGCAGAGATCGACGGAAGGCCGCCGAAGGAGTCTTCGCGATCCCTTTCAAGGGCGGCGGCATCGTCGACCTTGAAAGGGATCGCGAAGACTGGCCGAAGAGCGGTCACGCCCGCCTGCGGCGGGCGGCCTTCGGCTCTTCTCTGAGGCTCTGTGCCTCTGCGACCGGTCGATCTTGAGGAGTGCATTGAGCTCCTAGGGATTGTAGGGAGGGGTGAGGGAAAACGCAAAGGGGATAGGGAGACCGGGGAGATAAAGAGATCAAGAGATGAGAACAGAAGATCAGGCGAGGGGGAGGTCGAAGCGGACGACGGCGCCGCCGCTGCGGGGCCCGCGCTCCAGGGTGATGTCGCATCCGTGCGCCTGGAGGATCTGGCGCGAGAGCATAAGCCCGATGCCAAGCCCGGCCGTGCGCGGATCGCTCGTGCTCTTGAAGAGCTGGATCCCGCTCGTGAGGTCCTCGGGGCCGCTGCCGTTGTCGGCGACCGAGACGCGGCACCGACCCTTCCGGCCCGCCTCCACGCGGATCTCGATCCGCGCCTCGTCCGGCGTGAACTTCTCGGCGTTCGCAAGGACGTTCGTGATCACGCTGTGGATCTTCCGCTCGTCGGCCAGGATCGCCGGGCGCTTCCGGGGCCATCCCACCCTCACGCGAAGGGACTTCTTCCGCGCCCGCGCCCGGAGCGACTCCACGCACTCGTCCACGAGCGGTTTGAGATCGAACTTCGCCGCCTTGAGGTCGTCCGGCCGGAAGCGCGCTTTCGTGAGCGCGAGCAGGTTCTCGATCAGGCCCAGCAGCCGTTCCAGGTTCCGATGGGCGATCCGGAGGCCCTTCTCCAGCTTCGGATCGATCTTCCCCATGCCCCCCGTGAGCATGAGATCGAGGTACCCCATGCCCGAGACCAGCGGGGTCTTGAGCTCGTGGGAGCAGTTCGCCAGGAACTGGTCCTTCATCTGGTTGAGATGGCGCAGATCCCGGTTCGCCCGGAAGAGCTCGTCCACCATCCGGCCCATCTCCTGGTTGAGCTTCCGGTTCTGGAGGACCAGGTCCAGGTGCTCCAGCTCCTGCGCGATCGCGAGCCGGAGCTCGGTCGAGTCGAACGGCTTGGCGATGTAGCGGCTCACGTGGCCGCGGTTGATGGCGAGGATCGCGTTGTTCACGTCGGGGTAGGCCGTGATGAGCATGCGGACGCAGTCGGGCCGAGCCTGGCGGGCCTTCTCCAGGAGCTCCACGCCGCTCATCCCCGGCATCCGCTGGTCGGTGAGGAGGAGATGGACCTCGTTCTTCCGGAGGAGCTCCAGCGCCGCCGCGCCGTCCCGCGCCTTATAGAGGTTGTAGCGGTCCCCCAGGATGTTCGAGAGCAGGTTGAGGTTCTCCTGCTCGTCGTCCACGATCAGGACGGAATGGCGGATCACCGGCGGAGCGGCTCCACTGTCAGGCGGAGCCCTTCCTCGAGCGAGACCCGCGCCGAAAACCCGAGGTCGCGCCGCGCCGCCTCGACGTCCGCGAAGGAGTCGCGGATGTCCCCCGCGCGCGGCGGGCGGAACTCCATCCGCGCCGGGACGCCCAGGAGCCGAGCGAGCGCCTCGGCCATCTCCCTCACCGAGACGGGTCTCCCTCCGGCCAGGTTGTAGACGCGGCCCGAGGTCCCGGGAGCGGAGCCGGCCCGCATGAGGCCGCCGACCACGTCCCGGACGAACGTGAAGTCGCGGGTCTGCCCGCCGTCCCCGTTCACCTGCATCGGCTCCCCGGCGAGCAGGCGGCGCGAGAAGATCGGGATCACCGCCGCGTAGGGCGAGTCGGGGTCCTGCCGAGGGCCGTAGACGTTGAAGAAGCGCAGCGAGACGGTCTCGAGCGGGGTGTGGGTCCCCCAGTACCGCGCGTAGAGCTCCCCCGAGAGCTTCGCCGCCGCGTAGGGCGAGAGGGGGCGCGGCGGCATCGACTCGTGCTTGGGCAGCGTGGGGGTGTCGCAATAGACCGAGGAGGAACTCGCGTAGACGACGCGCCGGACTCCCGCTTTCTCCGCGGCGCGCAGGACGGCGAGCGTCCCTTCGGCGGTCGCCCGGTGGCTTTCTATGGGCTTCTCCACCGAACGGGGGACCGACGGCAACGCGGCCAGGTGGTAGACGACGTCCGCGCCGCGGACCGCCTCGGCGGCGACGTCGTTCACGTCTCCTTCCAGGAACTCCGCCTTCGGGGAGACGAGCGCGCGGCGGCCCGTCGAGAGGTTGTCGACGATGCGCACCGTTCGCCCTTCGTGGAGGAGCGCCTCCACCAGGTGCGAGCCGATGAAGCCCGCGCCGCCGGTGACGACGGAGATCATGGGAATCCGAACAGCCTCTTCGCGTTCCGCGTGGTCGCCTCCTCCACCTCCGCGAGGGAGACGGCGTGGCAGTTGGCGATCTCGGCGGCCATGTAGCGGACGTAGGCGGGCTCGTTCCGCTGGCCGCGGTGCTTCTGCGGCGTGAGGAGCGGGCAGTCGGTCTCGACCAGGAGGCGGTCGAGCGGGATCTGCCGCACCGCGTCGCGGAGCCGCTCGGCCTTGGGGTACGTCACGGGCCCGGCGATCGAGAGGTAGAAGTTGAGCGAGAGGTAGCTCTCCGCGTCGGGCCAGTCGCCGGAGAAGCAGTGGATCACCCCGCGGAGCGGCGCGTGGGCGCGGAGGATCTGGTAGGCGTCCGGGTGGGCGTCGCGGCAGTGGATCGAGACGGGCTTGTCGGCCTCGAGGGCGATCTCCAGGTGCTTCACGAACAGCGCCTTCTGGTTGGGGATCGAGGCGTAGTTCTTGAAGTAGTCGAGGCCGGTCTCGCCGACGGCGACCGCCCGCGGGTGGGCGGCCAGGGGGCGGAGCTCGTCGACGGGCCCGGGGTTGTCCGCCTCGTGGGGATGGATGCCGGGCGAGAACCAGACATGCTCGTGGGTCTCGGCGATCGCCTGCGCGCGGCGGGAGGAGGCGAGGTCGGTGCCGATGGTGACGATCCGCTCGACGCCGTTCTCCCTCGCGCGGGCGATCACGGCCTCGAGGTCGGCCCCGAACGCGCGGTCGTCGAGGTGGGCGTGGGAGTCGACCAGCATGCGGCGGCCTTACTTGTCGGGGATGGCGGTCCGCGGGGTCACGACGCGGACGCTGAGGGTGTGGCCGTCCATGATCTGGGAGACGAGGATCTCGCACTTGATGAAGAGCTTCGCGAGCTCCTCGGTGGGTTGATCGGTGAAGTAGTAGCTCTTCGCGCTCTTATCCGCGCCCACGGTGATGAGGCGCGCCAGGTCTCCCTTGGGGCCCATCGCCTTCTGGTAGAGCTCGGTCGGGTTGCAGTCGTCGGGGTTCTGGGACCGGAGCTTGTCGAGGCCGAGGGAGCGCAGCTCGCGGACGTACTTGGCCATGACGGGGTCGTTGGCGAAGCCCTTGAAGACCTTGTTCGGCGCGGCCTTCTGGAACGGCTCGCGCGGGCCCTCGCCCATCACCTGACGCCACGATTCGGACATGACCACCTTGTAGGTCGGCTCGGGGCGCTTGGTCTTGGGGTCGGGGTTGACCCGGAAATAGGAGATCTTGAGGACCTCCCCCGGCGATCCCTCCTCGGCGGGACGGACGGCCGTCCCCCCGTCGCCGCAGCCGAAGAGGAAGGCGGCCAGGCTAAGGGCGATATTCCGCGTACTCATGCTTCACCGCATCCACGACCTGCTCTAAGGAGACGCTCTTCTGGTCCTTCTTATTGCGGGCACGCACGTCCACCGTGCCCGCCTCGACCGTGCGCTTCCCGATGGTAACGCGGATGGGGATGCCGATCAAGTCCGCGTCGGCGAACTTGACGCCGGGGGCGGCCTCGCGGTCGTCCCAGAGGACCTCGAAGCCCGCCTTCGTCAGCTTCTCGTAGAGCTCGTGGCCCGTTTCGACGATCTGCATCTTCTTGTGGTCGATGGTGACGATCTCGACCTGGTAGGGGGCGATCTCCTTGGGCCAGAGGATGCCGCTGTCGTCGTGGTGGTTCTCTACGGCCGCGGCCAGGATGCGGTTGATGCCGATCCCGTAGCACCCCATGACCATCGGGTGAAGCTGGCTGTTCTGGTCGAGGTAGACGCAGTTCATCTTCTGCGAGTAGCGCGTCCCGAGCTTGAAGACGTGCCCCACCTCGATCCCGTGGGTGAAGCCGAGCCTCCCGCCGCAGCGCGGGCAGGCGTCGCCCTCGACGGCGACCCGCAGGTCGGCCGTCAAGGCGGGCTGGAAGTCTCGGTTCAGGTTGACGTTGCTCAGGTGCGCGTCCTTCTTGTTCGCGCCCGTCACGAAGTTGGCGAGCGCGGTCACCGCGTGGTCGCAGAAGATCCGGAGCTTGAGGCCCACGGGGCCGGAGAAGCCGATCGGCCCGCCGGTCTCCCTCAGGATCTCCTCGGGGCTGGCCATGGCCAGCGACTCCGCCTGCGCGGCGCGGCGGAGCTTGGCCTCGTTCACTTCGTGGTCTCCGCGGACGAGCGCGGCGATGAAGCCGGCGTTCGTCCGGTAGATGATCGTCTTGACGAGGATGCGGGCGGGGACCTTCAGCAGGGCCGCGACCTGTTCGATCGTGTGGGCGCCGGGAGTGGAGACCTCCTGGACGGGGATCAGCTCCTGCGTGTCTCCCGCGCTCAGGCCGCCGCCTGAAGGGGCGGGGCACTCGGCCTTTTCCTCGTTCGCGGCGTACTTGCACGAGCCGCAGGTCACCACCGAGTCTTCGCCGAAGGGGGAGACGGCCATGAATTCGTGGGAGACGTCGCCGCCCATCAGGCCCGTGTCGGCCTCGACGGGCATGAACTTGAGCTCGGCCCGCGCGTAGATGCGGTTGTAGGCGTCGTACATCGCCTGGTAGGACTTGCCCATCCCCTTCTCGTCCACGTCGAACGAGTAGGCGTCCTTCATGATGAACTCGCGCGTCCGGATGATCCCGTGGCGCGGCCGGGCCTCGTCGCGGAACTTCCCCTGGATCTGGTAGAGCGTGAGGGGGAGCTGCTTGTAGGACTTGACCTCGTTCCGGACGATGTGGGTGATGACCTCCTCGTGGGTCGGGCCCAGGACGACGGTCGCGCCCTTCCGATCCTTGACCTTCATGAGGGTGTCGCCGAAGGCGCTGAAGCGGCCCGTCTCCTGCCAGAGCTCGGGCGGATGGAGCGAGGGCATGAAGAGCTCGACCGCTCCCGCCCGGTCCATCTCCTCGCGGACGATGGCCTCCGCCTTCCGGAGCGCCCGGAACCCCAGGGGCAGGTAGCTGTAGCTCCCCGCCGCCAGCTGGCGGATGAGTCCCGCCCGGACCATCAGCTTGTGGCTGGGGCTCTCCGCATCCGAGGGCGCTTCGCGGAGGGTGGGGATGAAGGTCCGGGTCCAGCGCATGGTTCGGCGTTTATATCACACCCCACCGGGAGCGGCAAGGATTGCAACTGTTGATCTGGACACCCGATGCCCAGATGAACAGTTGGGAACTGTTCATCTGGGCATCGGGTGTCCAGATCAACAGTTGGGGGCCCTCAGCGGCGGACCTCGAACTCGATGACCTGGGAGACCTCGCGCTTGAGGCCGCCCATCAAGGCGGAGAGCTTGAGGGAGGTGGCGCCCTTGACGGGGCGCCCGGCCTTGAGGTCGTATTCCATCGAGGCGTTCCCCTCCCCCTTCACGTTGATCACCCCCTCGATGGGCACCTCGGTCTCGGCCTTCGAGTAGGCGAGCTGGGCGGAGACCTTCGCCATGTCGCCCTTCACGAGGTCGAGCTCCGCGACGTGCCGGAGGCTGAACCCGTTGAAGAAGGGGAAGGACTGGTTCTTCAGATCCCACCCCTTTCCAACCGCGACCGCCTCGAAGGGGGGCGGCACGGAGAACCCGAGGAAGATGCCGGGATTGAAGAGCGGGAGCGCGTCGCAGAACTCGTTCGCCGCGTCGTTGACGGCGATGCCCTTCTTCCCGAGCACGACCTTCCAGCCCTTCTCGAGGCCCTTCTGGATCGAAGCGACCTTCGTCCCCTTCTCGGCCCCGCCCTTCCGCCACTCGTAGTCGACGGGCCTGCCGTCAAGCGTGCCCTTGATCCTCAGGACCGACACCCCGCAGTCGAACTCGGCGGTCTCCCCCTCCGCCTTCTCGACCTCGGCCGAGAGTTCCAGCTCGAGCTCGTACTTGGAATTCCGGCCGGTGGAGGAGGTGACCTCGGTCTGGATCTTGCAGGCGACGGAGACCTTGTCGAACTTCTGGAACTTGGGCCGGAACTCGGCCTTCGCCTGGGGAAGGAAAAGGACGGCGACGAGCAGGAGGCGCATGGTGTCCCTCGAGATCGAGATCGGGCCCGCGACCTCAGATTATACGCCGCCGACGCGCCTATTTCTTCATCTCGAACGACTGCTCCATCTTGAGGGTGGCCTTGATCTCCAGATCGTCCCCGCCCCCCGGGTTCGGGAAGGTGGCGGTGAGCTTCACCGTGAGGCCGCCCTGCACCTTCGCAAGGGCGCCTTCCTTCACGGCGAAGGAGGTCTTCCCCGAGCCCTCCCCGGTGGTCTTCATCTTGATGTTCAGGGCGTTCCCGCCCCCTTCGGCCTGCCCCTCGCCCGCCACCGAGAACTTCGACTTGATCAGGGCGCAGGAGCGGCCACCCACGTCCTCCATGGAATCCCAGGTGTTCTCGCTGACCACCTTGATCACCACCGCCTCGAGCGGACCCGGCAGCGGGAGCTTCACTTCTTCCTTCCAGGTGTCGCCCTTCCCCACCTTGTCCTTGGGGAACGGGCCCATCAGGCCGTTGAGCGAGAGGAACATCACGTTCAGCTGGCCCATCCCCTTGGCCGTCGTGCCGTCCATCGTGACCCCGCCGCGGTCGTCCACCGTGAGCTTGAGCGGCTGGGTCGACATCTGCCGCAGCTGGGCCTCGATGTCGGCCAGCCCCTGCAGCGCGGGATCGTCGCCCTCCGCCTTCTTCTTCGGGGCCTCGCCCTTCTTGTCCGCGTCGTAGCTGAAGTCGACGTCGTTGATCATCACCACGCCCTTGGCCTTCATCGTCTTCCACGGGCCCTCGAGGACCGCCTTGCCGCCCTCCGCCGCCTCCTTCACCTCCAGGTCGAGCGACCCCTCGAACTTGAGGGTGAGCAGCTCCTCGGGCAGCACGCCCTGGAATGCCTCGGGGATCTTGTCGAGCTTCACCGACATGGAGTAGCTGACCTTGAGCGGGACTTTGCTCCCCTTCTCGAAGCGGTAGCGGAGCTCCGTCTTGTCCTGCGCGGCCGCCACGCTGAACAGGCACAGGAAGGCCGCGGCGATGAGTCTAGTCATGATTCCTCCAAGGTTCCAGGAGACGCGATTCTGACACGGCGGCCCTCGGCGGGGTTCGGTGGAATCGGGTACTCCCGATCCCGCTGGCGCGTCCGTATATAATAGTGTTACCATGATCGGGATGAAAGGACGAGCCGCCCTCTGGGCCCTGCCCCTCTTCCTCGCGGGGGCGGCCGCCGCGTGCGCGCAGGTCCCCGACGACGCCCATAAGAAGGTCTACGACAAGGCCGTCCATTCGGTCGTCGCCATCCGCGCCCTCGCCCCTCTCGGCGAGCGCTCCGGCAGCGGCGTCATCCTCTCCAAGGAGGGCCTGGTCCTCACGAGCTACGCCGTCTGCCCCGAGGCATCCACCAAGATCCGCGTCTGGGTCCACGGCCCCAAGCTCTACGAGGCGGAGATCGTGGGCACCTCTAAGAAGGACGAGCTCGTCCTCCTCAAGATCCGCCCTCGCGCCGAGCTCAAGCCCGTCGACCTCGGATCGTCCGCCGGCGTCAAGGTGGGCGACCTCTCCTACACCCTCGGCAACGCCGCCAACTCCATCATCATCGACGACCAGCCCTCCCTCAACGCGGGCATCGTGAGCGGCTTCTACCGTCTCACCGAGGACCGCGCGAGCTCGACCTACGTGGGCATGGTCCTCGAGACGACCGCCGCCGTCAACGTGGGCATGGAGGGCGCCCCCTTCCTCGACGCCTCCGGCCGGATGGTGGGCATGGTCTCCCTCAACTACTCCCCCCACCGGTTCCTCGGCAACGCCATCCCCATCGACGAGCTCAAGCCCGTGATCGAGCGGCTCAAGAAGGAGAAGGCCGCGGTCGACGAGCCCCCGCCCGCCGCGGCGGAAGAAGGGACGCTCGGCATGAAGCTCAAGGAGTCCAACGGGAAGGTCGTCGTGGACGAGGTCGACGGCGACGGCCCCGCCAAGCGGGCCGGCTTCGGCAAGGGCGACGTCATCGTCGAGGTCGGCAACGCGAAGGTGAAGACCCCCGCCGAGGTCGCGGAACGCCTCAAGGGTCTCGAGGCCGGCTCGATCGTCTGGATCAAAGTCGAGGGCGAGAGCCAGCCGTTCAAGGTCGTGCTGGAGAAGAAGAAGTGAGCCTGCTCCTGGCCGTCGGACTCCTGGCCCAGGCGGACGAGCTCGCCCAGCTGCTCCGGAAGCTGCGGGCGGAGGTCGGCAAGTCGGTCGTCGCCATCGAAGTCGAGCGCGAGACCGACCCGGACGGCCGCGGCGGGCGCGGCGCCGTCGCGCAGCACGAGGACTACTACAACCGCCCCAAGGGGCCCACGTCGGGGGTCGTCTACGAGTCCGACGGCTTCATCCTGACCAGCTACTTCAACATCTCGGGCGGCCTCAAGAAGGACGGCATCAAGGTCACCCTCTGGGACGGCAAGGAGTGCGCGGCCGAGCTCCTCGGGTTCGACGAGCAGCGCGACATCGCGCTCCTCAAGATCGCCGAGACGGGCCTCCCCGCGCTCCCGAAGGCCGACTACGCGAAGCTCGCCCAGGGGCTCTTCGTGGCCCTCGTCGGCCGCTCGCCCGACAAGGAGAACCCGACGATCAACCTCGGGATCCTGAGCGCCATGAACCGGATGGAGAAGGCGGCCGTGCAGACCGACGCCGAGATGAACTACGGGAACGCCGGGGGCGCGCTCGTGAACCTCAAGGGCGAGCTGGTCGGCGTGGCCTGCGGGATCAAGCCGAAGACCCCCTGGGGCCAGTCGGGCGGCGTCGGGTTCGCCTGCAAGACGGCCGAGATCGACGCGCTCCTCCCCCGCCTGAAGAACAAGGAGCGGATCGTCGCCCCGAAGAAGCCCTTCCTGGGCATCCGCCCGGGCGAGGGGAACCCCGAGGTCGAGGGCCTCCAGGTCGCCGAGGTGATCAAGGACTCGCCCGCCGACAAAGCGGGGATCAAGAAGGACGACGTCCTGGTCGAGCTGGACGGGAAGAAGCTCACCGACTTCGAGTCCCTCCGCGACATCCTCGCCGAGAAGAAGATCGGCGACGAGGTGACGCTCAAGGGGAAGCGCAAGAAGGGCAAGGAGTACGAGGACAAGGAATTCAAGCTCAAGCTCGGGGGGGCGCCGGACCAGCCATGACGATCGTCCTTTCGCTCCTGCTCCTCCTCCAGATCGACGAGCGGATCCTCCAGCTCCAGGAGAAGGTGCGCTCCTGCTCCGAGAAGGTCCGCCCCGCGTACGTCTTCTTCGGGAACGGCTCGGGGGTCTGCATCTCCGCCGACGGCTGGGTGCTCACCAACTTCCACGTCTCAGGCGACAAGGACGGCCAGCAGGTGCGGATGACCGGCGGGAAGCGGTTCGTCGCCGACGTGGTCGGCTGGGACGTCCACGGCGACATCGCGCTCTGCAAGATCAAGGACGGGAAGGACCTCCCGTTCCTGGACCTCGGAGACTCGGACGCGCTCAAGGTCGGCCAGCATGTGATCGCGATGGGAAACCCATTCCTGCTCGGGAACGGCAGCTGGGAGCCCACGATCACGTTCGGGATCGTCTCCGCGCTCCACCGCTACATGGACAACCCCGGCTATTTCGACGCGATCCAGACGGACGCGCAGATCAACCCGGGCAACTCGGGCGGCCCGCTCATCACGCTTGACGGAAAGGTCGTGGGCATCAACGGCCGGATCGACATCAAGCGCTTCATGAACCGCGTGAACACCGGGATCGGCTACGCGATCCCGTCGCGCCAGATCCAGCGGTACATGAAGGTCCTCAAGGAAGGCGGCGAGGTCAAGGAGGGGTACGTCGACGGCCTCCGGGTCGGCGAGTGCGGCCACCCCGGCTACGAGAAAGTGGGCGAGTACGGCGACGGGGTCTTCGTGGCGGGCGTGACCTCCGAGACGCCGGCCGGGCGGGCCGGGTTCGACACCGGGGACATCATCTTCGAGATCGAGGGCTACCGCATCCACAACCTGAACCGGTTCTACGGGGTGGTGGCCAACTGGCCTCCGGGCGAGACGCTGCGCGTGAAGGTCCGCCGCGGACTCGCCGAGAAGGAGCTGCGCGTCCTGCTCGGCAACCCCCTCAAGGTGAAGCCCAAGGAGCTGGCCGCCTCGCCGGTCGACCTCGGCTTCTCGCCGTCGCAGGACTTCGACGACCTGGGCGTCGAGGTGGAGAAGGTCGAGAAGGGCGGGCCGGCGGAGAAGGCCGGGCTCAAGCCCGGGGACGTCATCAAGAGTCTGGACGGCCGCCGCGTGAAGAACTGGGAGGAGTTCCGGACGACCGTCCAGTCGCGCAAGCCGGGCAACACCCTGAAGCTCACGGTCCTCCGGGACGGGAAGCAGCTCGAGATCCCCGTCACGCTCGGCGACAGCAAGAAGTCGGACGAGTAACACCTTCGCCCGGCGGATTTTGGTACAATGCCCGCCGCATGGGCCGGACGATCACCCTCGCGCACAGCCCCGATTCCGACGACGCCTTCATGTTCTACGCCCTGGCGAAGGGCAAGGTCGACACGCGGGGCCTCGAGTTCAAGCACGTCCTGGAGGACATCGAGACGCTGAACCAGAAGGCGATCGAGGGCGTCTACGACATCACGGCGATTTCCTTCCACGCCTACTACAAGATCCGCTCGAAGTACGTGCTCATGAGCGCCGGCTCGTCCGTGGGGGACGGCTACGGCCCGCTCATCGTCTCCAAGCGGCCGCTCACGCCGCAGGACCTGGACGAGGTGACGGTCGCGGTGCCGGGCGAGCTCACGACGGCGTTCCTCGCCTTCCGCCTCTGCGCCCCCGGGGCGCGCTGGAAGGTGCTGCCCTTCGACAAGATCCAGGACGCGGTCGTCCGCGGGGACATCGACGCGGGGCTGCTGATCCACGAGGGCCAGCTCACGTACCGGGACCAGAACCTCCACCGGGTGCAGGACCTGGGCGAGTGGTGGAAGAACGAGACGACCCTGCCGCTGCCTCTGGGCGGGAACGCGCTGCGCCGCTCGCTCGACCGGGAGACGGCGGCGGCCTGCTGCGACGTGGTGCGCGACACGGTGCAGTACGCCCTCGACCACCGGAAGGAGGCGCTGGACTACGCCCTCGAGTACGCCCGCGGGATGGACCGGAAGCGGGCGGACAAGTTCGTGGGGATGTACGTGAACGGCTACACGCTGGAACTCGGGAAGCGCGGGGAGGAGGCGGTGGCGCAGCTCTTCAAGCTCGGCCACGAGGCGGGGGTGATCCCGGTGAAGGTGGAGCCCGAATTCATCGAGTGAGGAGATGTCGGAAGGAGATGCGGAGATCATGGAGATAAGGAGATGCCGAGAGGAGCGAGATAGGGTGAGGTTTTTATCTCCCTATCTCTTTCATCTCTTCATCCCCTAATCGAAGGAAAAGGCGCCCTTGTCGGCGCGGACCATGTCCTTGAGGTCCCGGGCGGCCTCGACCACGTCCTCCAAGACCTTCCTTTGGCGCGGTTCGAGGGGTCCGTAGGCCCCGTCCAGGAGCAGCTCCGAGAACCCCAGGACCGCCGTCACGCGGTCGGTCAGCGTTTCGCGATCACTCTGCACGGCGCACTCCTCTCTTGTCCCTGCAATAATCACGCGGGGGGAGGGTCCGGTGCGGACCCTCACCCCCTCGTGCGACCGGGGTTGTCGAAATTTGTGGAGCGTGAAGGGGAGCGGGGGAAACGAGGGCCATGGGACCCACCGGGGTGATCAGGCACTGCGCCTCGGCCGCGCGGGCCGAGCCCAGCCACGCCGAGAGTGTGAGAACCGCAACCCCCGCAACCCGTCGCATCCAACGTCCTTTCCTGCGACCGCTTCTCGCGGGGCCACGATCCCGTTGCCCCCGGTCGCGCCGGAAGGAAGCGCAACGCCGGTGCCGCATTTTTCCCGACGGGCCTAAGGGCCTCCCGAAGGCCCGGGGAGGGCCTCTGGAGGGGAAAGGGCGTTTCGGAAGGGAGACCCTGATTCGGATCCTCCGAGCGGGGGGTTTCGAGGAGCCCGTGACGCGTTTTTACGCGGTTTACGCGGCCCTGGAGGCCATTTGGACGAATCCACGTTTCGGGGATACATACTCCTGAAGTCGGCACGATCCGGTCGTCATGGGGATCGAGAACGGCATGGGATTATTCATGGGTAGTCCTTGCGGGGTCCCTCTCGCGGGGTAGAATTACCGCTGATGGGTTCATGGCTGGGGGGAGTAGGGCGGGGTCTGAAGGTCCTCATTTTCTATACCTTCCTGCCCCTCTTTCTGGCGCCCTCGTGCAAGCCCAACGACGGCTCCTCGATCGTCGCAGCGCTGGCCCCTCCCTCCGGTTTCACGGCGACGGCGGTCACGACGGCGCGGGTCGACCTCGCCTGGACGGGGGTACCCGCCGTCGCGACGGCCATCGAGGTCGAGCGCAGCGTGAACGGCGGGGCCTTCGCGCCGCTCGCGACGGTGGCGGCCTCCCTGACGGCCTACAGCAATACGGGGCTGACGGGCTCGACGGAGTACTGCTACCGCGTGCGCTCGGTCAGTCCAGGGGGCCAGGGGGCGTGGTCGGCGAGCGTCTGCGCGAGCACGGTGATCGTGAGCCAGATCACGCCGACTCCCGATCCGGTCAACGGATCGCCATCGGCCCGCATGGGCCACAGCGCGACCTATGACCCCGTCGGCGACCGGATGATCGTGTTCGGCGGGTTGACGGGCGCGGGGGTGACGGACGAACTCTGGATCCTGGATTTTGCGACGAACGCGTGGAGCCAGATCGCCCTGTCAGGGCCTGCTCCCTTCCCGAGGATGGGGCACAGCGCTACTCTGGACCCGCCCAACAATCGAATCATTGTTTTCGGTGGAATTGATCCCTCAACTTCTGAATACGATGACACCCATGCTCTTGATCTGAGCACGCTTGCTTGGACCGTTCCTACAACATCCCAAAACCCATTGGCTCGCTGCGGGCATTCCGCCATCTATGATGCCGTCAACTCTCGCCTCATCGTCTATGGCGGCACCGATGCAGTCGGAGCCTTCGACGACGTCTGGGAGTTCACCACCGACTGGAACGATCTCACGCCTTCAACTACTGGCTCTGCGGGGTTCCGGACCGGTCACACGGCCGTCTACGATCCGTCGGGGAGGATGATCGTGTTCGGAGGTCAGGATACGAATCCTCCGGTCGGACCGCTCCTGAACGACGTCCAGGCGTTCGATTTGACGACTCTCACATGGAACCTCATCGCGGCCTCGGGGACTCCCACGGGACGATCCGGCCACACGGCCATCTTGAACGGTTCCAACATGATGGTCTTCGGTGGTTCAACACCCTCGGCGAGTTCCCAGATGTGGCAACTCAACCTGGGCGGAACTCCGTCCTGGATGCCCGTGATCCTGGGCACGCCGACCCCTGGAGCAAGGATAGGACACAGCGCCGTTCTGCGCCCGAGCACTACGACGATGGTGATCTTCGGGGGCGGCACGGCGGTCATGACGCCCGCCTTCCCGGACGTGTGGCAGTTCGGGATGTAGGAAATGAACAGGGGGCGAGGTCCCATGCGGGACCCCGCCCCCCAGCGATCGGGTAGCTTGAGAAGCTTTAGCGGATCACCGTGAGATCCGGCGTCACCTCGAACGAAACCCCCTCGGCCAGCCGCCCGGACTCCAGGATTTCGAAGAACTTCCTCGCCTGCTCTACTGAGAGGACCGAGGCGATCTGGGCATGGGAGGCAGCCAGGATCTCGCGGGCCCTCCGGTCATGTCCCCACACCCACAAGACCTTGGAAGCGCGGATCTCAGCGTGGTAGGCCGAGACTTGGGCCTCGCGGTCCCTCCAGACCTGATCGATGCGATGCCGCTGAGCCTGAGTCAGTTCAAGTTCGCGATCCAGGGAGGCCAAGTTCCGCTCGCGCGTCCTCTGCTCTTCCTCAATTGCATCCAGGCGATCAGGGTCGACATCCCCAGGAGTCACAGCCGGCTGTTGCGGCAGGACCTGGGGTGAAGTGTCTATGGCGGTCACCGCAAACGGCATCTGGTATTGGCCCTTGGATTCACCCACGGGATCGGGCTCGATCTCGACGGACCGGATCCCCGGGCGATCTGCAGTGGAGGTCGAGCCTTGGGCCGCACGGAGGGCGAATGCGGCCCCTCCGATCCCCAGCGCCAGGACGAGAATCCATCGATTCATGACGGATCCCGCTAGCTGCCGGTCACCGTCACGAAATAGTTTTTCGAGGTAAGCTGCCCGGTAGGATCCCACCAGCACTCGAGGTGGAACTTGAGGACGTCTCCACTGTGCAGGTTCCACCCGGTCAGGGTGACTCGCCTGGAATAGAGATACACTCCGCTGATCGTGTACTGAGTAATCGAGGATGTGTACCTGGGGTTTGTTTCCGAGTTCACGTAGACCTTCAATTGTGTATCGAATAGCAACGCCAGCCCTGGGGTGACGTTCGCCTTGTAGGTCGCGCTCGTTTGCGACGGCGTCACCGTGCTAGGGGCCAGCGGATCGATCTGGATCACCTGGGCCTCGGCCGCCGCCGCGCTGCCCACGAACACCGCCACCCCAACCGCCAGCCCGATCGCAAGTCGTCGCATCGTCGTGTCTCCTCCTGAACTCCAGCCCCAAAAAGGGCGCGGGCAGACATTGACCGGCCCGGGACCGCCAGGAGTAGACATCTGCAATTTCCCGCCCGAACTTGAGCGGTAGTGTCGGAAGGAGGGAAGAGAGGCTCCGGAAGGGCTTCAGCGACCGTCCGATAGTCGAGGCTCGGGACCCTGTTCAGGAGTGAAAAACGCGGGCTCGGAGAGGGGGGGCGGACGGATTTGGGGGGCTCCTAGCGGGCGCCGGCCGCCTCCAGACGCGAACGGCGCTCCACGGCGACACGACGCGCAACTCGACCCTTTTCGGACGGCATGAGCACCGACCGGATCAGCGTGCGCCCGATCGGGCCGTCCGTCATCGCCACCAGGCGGTCCACCGTCGCCCGCAACTGCGGGAGGTCCCCCTCCCACCCGTGGCGCGACAGCTCGACCAGCCCGTCGGGCGTGATCCGGCGGCGGCCCGCGAGGTGCTCGCGGACCGCCTTCACGATCTCGTCCCGCCGATGCCGCAACGAGGGCAGACGGATCACCGCGCCCTCCAAACGGTGGCGGAGCTCGGGCAGGAGCCGCTCGACGCTGATGCACGTCGCGATGATCCTGAGGTCGATCGGTTTCTCCTCGGCGGAGCCTACGGGACGGAGCTTTCCCTCCACGATCCTGAGAAGCACTTGCTGGCCGTCCCGAGACATCTGGTCCACGCGGTCGAGGACGAGCGTCCCCCCCGCCGCCGCGCGCACCTGGCCCGCCGAGGCGGAGGCCGCGCCCGACCAGGCGCCTTCCGCGTGGCCCTGGAGATCGCTCGCCGGGAAGACGAGCTGCTCGCACGCCACCACCACGCACGGGCCCTTCGCCCGCCGGCTCGCCCGGTGGATCTCCCGGGCCAGCGGGACCCGCCCCGACCCGTCCTCGCCGATCACGACGAGCGGGAGCTCCGAGACGGCCAGCTTGGGGGCGATCCGCAAGAGATGCTTCATCTCGGGCGACGCGCCCTCGAGCAGCGACTCGACCTTCGAGGCCCCCTTCCGCGCGTGGAGCGCGGCCCGCCTGCGGCCCCGTTTCTCTTCCGCCGCCGCCTTCATCGTGCGGAACTCGGCGACGCGAGGGAGGTCGCCCACCTTGATCGCCAGCCGCTCCCCCCGACGCGCCGCGCGGAAGACCTCCGCCCAGCGGCCCAGGAGACCCGCCACGCGGCCCTGCGCCCGGCAGACGTGGAGCGAGGCCACCCAGTCGCGCCGGCCCTTGAGGAGCCTCTGCGCCCGGGCCAGGTTCCGGGCGGCCTCCTCGAAATCTTCGTTGTAGCCGCAGGCCGACGCGCGGCAGGCGTAGGCCGGAGCGAGCACGCTGTATTGCCCGGTCGTGGAGGCGAGCGAGATGGCCCGATTCAGGAGCGCCCGGCTCCGGGACCACAGCCCCATCTCTCCCGCGACATACCCGGCATTGACCAGGGCCTCGGCCTCCCGGGCGACCTTGCCCAGATCCCGATAGTTCCGCGCCGCGCGCTGGAACATCCCCAGGGCCC
>CAZSCC010000488.1:0-2916 GCA_964604905.1 uncultured Planctomycetales bacterium | reverse complement strand
CGCGGCCGCGGCCGCGGTGATGAGGAAGTCGCGTCGGTTCATCGGGCGAGCTCCTTAACTTTCGAGACGATCGTCTCCTCGAGCCCGGCTTTCCAGGGAGAGGGCTGACCGTAGTAGACCATCGCGCCTCCGCCTTCGTAGCCGCCCTCTTTGAGCACCCGCTCGGAGGGGATGTAAGCCATGACGTCGTTGCAGTAGCCGGCGACCCACGTGGCGGGGCCGAGTTCCTTCTTGAGGCGGATCGAGTAGTCGACGACGACCTCGCCGCCCAGGGCGACGAGGAGGGGTCCGTTGCCGAGACGCCAGACCTGGATCGGGTAGTCGTAGCCGGAAGAGAGCTTCCCGTCCGCGAGGAGGATCTCGGCGCGCCGGCGCTCGGGGATGCGCTTGTCCTCGAGCCGCTTCTGGAGGTCCTCCTTCGTGGGCGGGATTTCGAAGGGAAGCGGGACGATCGCCGACCGTGTGACCAAGGGGCCCTCGAGCGACGAGGCCCCTTCGAGGGCGCGCGCGACCGCGGTGGCGAGACGGGCCCCGTACTCGGCGGCGAGCTCGACGCTGCGGCGAGGGAGCGGATTCTGATCGGCGCCGCAGCCGCTGAAGAAGAGGGCGGTCGCGCCGGGATGGGCCTTCTCGAAGTCGATCTGCGCGAAGCCCGCGTAGTCGCCGCTCCACTGGTAGGAATCGAGCACGGTGTTGTGGCACGCATAGCCGAAGAGGGCGGCGAGGAGCGTCTCGTCCGCGCGCGCGACCTTGAGGACGGGGACGTCGTGATCGACGGGGCCCTTGAGCGTGCCGGCGGCGCGCAGGGCGGGGACGTCCTTTTCCGGGTTGTTCCGCCGATTGACGGCGAAGTCGGCCGTTCCGTTTCCCCAGGAGAGCCGAACGAGGGACATCGACGCGGCGGCCTGCGACGCCGCGCGGGCGAAGGCCGACTCGAGGAACGCCGCGTAGTCGTCGATCTGCTTCCGTTCCGCGGCGGGGAGGTCGAACATCGCCTGGAGGTTGTGGGACACCATGGGGCCGGTGTGGGTATGAGAGCAGGCGATCAGGATCGACTCGCGGGGGAGGCCGATCTTCCTGCGGATGCGCTCCGAAAGGCCGGCATCGATCCCGACCAGGTCGGCGGTCAAGATGACGGCGCGGTTCCCCCTGGGGTCCTCGAGAGCCAACGCCTTCACCCAGAGGTCGTGGAGCGTCCCCTCCGCCGGCTTCGTGCGGCCGCCGTAACCGGACATCCACATCGGCCGTTCGGGGGTGATCCGGACGCGCGCGACGCCCGCCTTCCATCCGCTGGGGAAGGAGAAGTCGGTCTGTGCGCAGCCTGCCAGGAGCAGGATGCAGAGGAGGCGTTTCATCGGAGCAGCTCCGCGATGACGGCCTTGAAGCGCTCCTCGGTGGGCGGGCCGACATACGAGGCGGAGGGCTCGTAGCCGCCTTCGGCCGCCGAGCCGTCCATGCAGATATAGCCCGGGCCGCCCTCGCCGTAGGCGGCGATCGCGATGAAGTCGTCGGGCCGGAGGCCCTGGGCATGGAGCTGGTACTCCACGAACGCCTCGCCGGGCAGATGGAGGATCGTCGCGGGGCCGAGCCGGAGGCGGCTGCAATCGACGCCTGGACGGTCCTTCAGGCGGTCGTACCACGCGAGGGCGAGGGCGGCCTTGAGTCGCGCGACCTCGGGGGCCTTGGGGTCGGCGAGGTCCTGCCGGAGCTGCGCCTCCGAGAACGCCCGCTCGGCCCGCCGCGCGAATCGCACTTCTGCGGTCTTCCATTCGATCTGCGAGACCGGGGACTTCCGGGTGGACGCCATGGCCTGGGTCATCCCCATGAGGAGCCGGTCGACGAGTTGGGCGCGCGCCTCGCGGCTCCCGTCGTTGTACTTTCCCGCCGCCACGTTTCCCGCGCAGCCGGTGAAATAGAGGTGGGGGATGCCTTCCTCCTTCTCGAGCCGCGCGCGCGCGAAGCCGGGGACGTCCGGCGATCCCTCGGTCCCGTAATAGCTCTGCGGGTGAGTGGCGTAGTAGTGCATGCGGACGAGAGGCCGGTCGCCGTCGAAGAGCGTGACGCTGCGGAGCCAGGGGTCGATCGTCCCTTCGGGGGCGGCGATGAGGTCGGGGTCTTTCGAGGAGCTCATCCGTCCCTTCACCTTGCCGTCGGGACCGGGCAGGCGGCGATTGGAGGCGTAGTTCTCGACCTTCGCCTTCCCGATGCCGACGTGGGTGAACGGTCTCATTCTCCCGAGGGACTCTCCGAGAGCGACGGCGCTGCGGTTGGTGACGTCCTTCAGGAAGGCCATGTCGAGGTGTACGGGCGGGGCGGGCTGGCGGTCGAGGAGGAGCTGGGCGTTCAGGTCGGCGATGGGCGCGCCGTGCGTGTGGGTGCAATGGACGGCCACCTGGAGCTCCGGGATTCCCGCGGCGGCGGCGAGCTTGCGGCGGAAGAGGTCGTACGCGCCCGTCTGGAGCCGGCACCAGTCGAGCGCGGCCAGGACGTAGCGGGTGCGGCCGTCGTCGAGGACGATCCCCTTGAGGAGGAGCGGCTCCTCGACGCTCTTCATGGGAACGCTCCATCCGACCAGGCGGTGTCCGAGAGGCGGGGTGGCGTCGCAGTGGAAGGAGGCCACACGGAGCGTCTGCGGGCTGGGCGGAGAACGCTGCGGCTCGGTCGACGAGCAGCCCAGGCAGAGCAGGAGGAGGAACGTACGGCTCACCGGAGCAGCTCCGTGATCGCCTGCTTCAGCCGGGCTTCCGTGGGTGGCCCGACCTTGGCGGCGGTAGGCTCGTAGCCTCCTTCGCCGAAGGCGGCGTCGAGGCAGATGTAGCCCGTTCCCCCGTCGCCGTAGCCGGCGAAGGCCACGAAACGGTCGGGCCGGGCGGCCGCGGCGTGCAGCTGGTACTCGACGAAGGGCTCGCCGGGGAG
>CAZSCC010000487.1:0-2543 GCA_964604905.1 uncultured Planctomycetales bacterium | reverse complement strand
GGCGGGGGAGCAGGAGGATCAACTCCGTGACCGCGCGCGCCGGTTGGCCGCGGTGGACGGTTCCTCCGCCGCGATCGAACGTCAGATCGAGGAGATCCGTACGAGGCAGGATCGGGCCGCCGTCCGGCTCCGTGCGCTGGAGGCCGACGAGCATCGCTTCCGGGAGGCGTTGCCCGCGGGCAACGAGGCGGACGCCCTGGGGTCGCCCGTCCTGGACCGTCTTCGCGCCGAGATCCACCGGATCCGGGAGGAGATCGCCATCGGCGGCCTGGAGCGGACTCCCGCGAGCGCCGAGTACCGGACCCGGCGGGTGCGGTTGGCGGAACTTGAGGAGTCTCTCCGCTCCGAATTCTACAGGGCCCGCGCGGAGACGATCATGGGGCTGAAGGACTCGATAGGCGGATTCAACGACGACCTTCGGGCGCTCGACGAGCGCCGGATGCGCAAGACCCTCGAGGCACGCGCGATCTCCGGGGAGATCCGGGAACTCGCCTCGGGGCGCGAGGAGATCGACGCGGTCCGGAAGGAGCTTCGGGATCTGGAGGCGCAGAAATCGCCGGTGCCGGACGCCCTCCCGCAGGGTTCTCGCCCGAGCCAGGAGAAGGGGCGCGCTTTGCCCGGGAAGTTCCCGGGTTGGGGAGTGCTCGTCGTGTGTGGGGTCGCCCTGCTGGGCGTCTTCTGGCGCGAAGCCGCCGACCCCCGCGTCCGGACCGATGCCGACGTGAAGCGGCGGCTCAACATTCCTGCGATCGCGCTCGTGGAGAACGCCGGGACCGATCCGTTCATCTTCCGGCGCCACCCGCAGGACCCGCTCTCCGAGACGATGAGCACCGCTGCCACGGTGCTCCGGAGCTACCTCGCCGAACGCGAGTTCCGAACCCTTGCCGTGACCAGCGCGGGCGCCGGCGAGGGAAAGACCGTTACGGCGATGAACCTCGCCTGCGCGCTCGCTCGGAAGGGCCTGAACGTCCTCCTGGTCGACGCCGATCTCCGGCGGCCGCGGCTCCACGAGATCTACGGACTCGACAACGCCAAGGGGCTCTCGACGCTTCTTCTGGGCCCCGAGCCCGCGGAGGCCGAACCCGATCCCGATCAGATCATTGTGCAGACCGAGATCCCGACCCTTCGCGTGCTGCCCTCCGGCCCTACAAACGAGATCATGGCCGACCTTCACGACTCACCGCGGATGATCGACTTCCTCCGCAGCCAGCGCGAGCGGTTCGACGCGGTGATCCTCGACGCGGCCCCGCTGACGGGCGTCGGCGACGCCGTCGCGCTCGCGCGTGTCGTCGACACCTGCGTGTGGGTCGTGCGTTCCGGGAAATCCGACCGTCGCACGCTCGGCTGGGCGAAGCATCTCCTCAAGACCGTCCACGCCGACGTCGCCGGCGTGGTGCTCAACTTCGCTCCCTCCTCGCAGGGCGATCGGTTCTACGCCTATCCCGTCACGGGGCGCGCGTAGAGGCGCCGGAGCGCGGGTTCACCGGGATACCGAGCCAGCAATCTCTTCAATTCCAGGATCGCCTCCAGGAAATCCTTGAGCAGGTCCGAGTCGTTCAGAGTCCTGTGCTTGAGCGCGCCGAGCCCACGGATCAGCTGGCGGGCAGTATGGATCGCATTCCGGAAGAGGCGACGCGCGCGGGGAGCATGGGTCCGCCGTCTGGGATCGAGGCCCCGCAGGAGCGAAGCGAATTCGGTCGCGTTCATCTCCTCCAGGGTTTTCCTCCGGCTCCCTGGGATTTGATGAGAGGGAGGAGATAGGGCCTTCCTGCGGATCTCCGGGGTCAAAGCAGCGAGAGAGGTTAACTTGCTGGGGCCCAGTTGTTTAAGATGGCTCACGAGTGATCCATGTGACTCCGCGAACCGGTAGAGGCAGATGTAGCGTTTGGCTGTGGCACTTCCGTAGTGAAGTTGGTTCCTCAGGAGCCCATACCAAAGTCCGTATTTCAACCGTGCCTTCATCCGGGAGAGTGAAGCGCCGATCTGGAGTGCGATGTCCACGTTGGTCCGAAGGCTGCTTCTCCGCAGGGCGAGGATGCGCTCGACTTCCCTACGAATGGTCGGATGCTCGAGGCTCAGGCGGGGCTTGCCACAGGTGATCCGAAGGGGCATCGAGGGAGCGGTTTCCGGGCTGCGCATGATATTCTCCTTTCACACGGGGGGCGATCACTATCGCCCCTCCACCCAGAAGTCCCGAAGGGGTCGAAAACTCGACACGGAATCTGCACGGTCCCACGGATTTCTTGGGGAAGGGAGGGCCGACTATCTGACCGTGCCGTCCTCGAGGATGACGACGCGCTTGACCTCGGTGGCGAGGCCGCTTCCGGAGTCGATCGTGGCGAGCGCGCCCGACAGACGGACATCGCCGGTGGCGACCTCGAAGTGGGCAGGCATGCCGGTCGTGAAGCGGTGGAGGACGCGGTCGGTGCGGCGCCCGATCACGCTGTCGTAGGGACCGGTCATTCCGCAGTCGGTGATGTAGGCGGTGCCCTGAGGAAGGACCCGTTCGTCGGCCGTCTGGACGTGGGTGTGGGTGCCGAAGA
>CAZSCC010000486.1:0-12312 GCA_964604905.1 uncultured Planctomycetales bacterium | reverse complement strand
CCAGCTCAAGGCCAAGCGCGAACAGGCCCGCCTCGACTTCGAGAAGAAGAAGGCCGACCACGAGCGCCAGGTCGCCGAACACACGAAGGCCGAGGCCGCGCGCAAGAAGGCCGACGACGACCGCAAGGCCGACGAGGCCGCCAAGGTCCGCGGCCAGGAGGACGAAAAGCGCAAGAAGGACGAGCTCGGCCGCAAGAAGGCCGCGGACGAGGCCGCCCAGAAGAAGGCGATGGAAGAGGAGCCCGCCCGCAAGAAGGCCGCCGACGACGCCGCCCGCAGGAAAGCCGACGACGACCGCGCCAGGGCGGCGGAAGAGATCCGGAAGAAGGGGGCCGACGAGGCCGCGCGGAAGAAGGCGGACGAGGATCGTGCCGACGCCGCACGGAAAAAGGCCCTCGAGGACGACGCGCCCCGGAAGAAGGCCGCCGACGAGGCCGCCCGCAAGAAGGCGATCGAGGATCAGCAGAAGGCCGAGGCCGAGAAGAAGCGCGCCGCCGACGAGGCCAAGCGCAAGGAAGACGACAGGAGGAAGGGCGAGGAGGACGCCAAGAAGAAGACCCCGCTTCCGCCCCAGCCGCCTCCGCCGGTGACGCCCAAGCCCGTCGAGCCGGCCCCGCCGAAACCCGTCGAGCCGCCCGTCCGCGTGAGGCCGGGCCCCGAGCGCGCCCTCGACAAGACGAAGGCGGCCCAGGCGATGATCGCCCAGCTGGCGGCCGCGATCTCCACCTACGAGCGCGATGCGAAGAAGCTCCCCGGCTCCGGGAACGCCGCGATGGTGGTCGCGCTCCAGTCCAAGCAGAAGGACGGGAGATCCGCCTACTACGAGTTCAGCAAGGAGTCGCTGGTGAACGGCGCCGCGGTCGATCCGTGGGGCCACCCGTTCGTCTATCGCCTCGCCGAGAAGGGCAAGCCCGCGAAGGGCCGCGCCAAGGCGTTCGAGGTCTACTCCTTCGGCCCCGACGGGAAGGACAACGGCGGCGAGGGCGACGACATCGGGAATTAAGAATCACCACAAAGGCACAAAGAACTCAAAGAAGACCCTCTTTATTAGGAGGGGAATCAACGGGTTCTTTGTGACTTTGTGTTGAATCTGTCCCCGGCGATCGCCCTCGCGATCCTGCTCCTGGCCGCTCAGGAGCCGAAGAAGGTCCGGCTTCCGACGGAGGAGGAGATCGCGAAGATGGAGGCGGCGATGCCGCCCGCTCACCCGGTCGCGAAGCCCTTTCGCCTCCTCGTCATGGGATCGGATCCGTGGCACGATCCCGTCCCCTATGCCTCCAGAGCCCTTGAGATCATGGGAAGGAAGACCGGCTTCTTCACCCCCACGATCACGGACGACGGCTCGCACTTCGAGCCCGAGAAGCTCAAGGGGTTCGACGTCGTCGTCGTCAACAGCTGGCACGGCTTCGACCCGTTCCTCGGCGCGACGAAGAAGGAGTTCGAGGCGCTCCCGGTGGAGAAGAAGGCGGCGCTCAAGGAGCAGGAGGCGCGGCGGCGGAAGGCGCTCCTCGACTTCGTCGCGGGCGGAAAGGGTCTGGTCGGCATCCACGCGGCGACGGTCGGCCTCTCCGACTGGAAGGAGTACCACGAGATGATCGGCGGGCGCTACATCGCGCTCCCGTACCTCGAAGCGGCGGTGAAGATCGACGATCCCGACCATCCCGTGAACGCGGCCTTCGGCGGCAAGGGCTTCCGGCTCGCCGACGAGTTCTACGAGCTGCAGGCGCCGTACTCACGCGAGACCCTCCGCGTCCTCCTCAGCGTGGACTCCGAAGCGATGAAGGGCGTCGAGAAGGTGACGAAGTACGGGAAGCCCGTGCGGACCGACGGCGACTATGGGCTCTCGTGGGTGAAGACCCACGGGAAGGGGCGCGTCTTCTACTGCGCGCTCGGCCACTTTCCCGAGACCTACTGGAATCCCGCCATGCTTCGCCACTTCTTCGACGGGATCCGCTTCGCCGCGGGCGAACTCCCGGCCGACACCACCCCCTCGGCGAAGCTCAAGAAGTAGCCTGGAACCTCACCCCAAAGCCGCAAAGGACACACGGAAGAACCATTTCTTCGTGTCCATCGGGGCTTTGAGGTGAATGTGGGTAACGATTCACGCGTCGGTCTGCACACACCGGTTGAGCGGTCGGAGAGATGATTCGCCCTGTTCGGGAGGAGATCCGCGTGCTGCTGATGACGGAACTGTGTTCGCTGCTGCTCTTGGCCGCGGCCACTGTTCAGGCGTCGCACTCGGACGTCTCGCGAAGCATCGCCCTGCTGGACGACGACGATCCCGACGTTCGCGACCGGGCCAGCGGGGCCCTTGAGCGGTTGGGCGGGCGGGCCTGGCCCGCCCTGGAGGCCGCACGCCTCTCTGGGTCATCCGAGGCGCGGAGCCGCATCGACGATCTCCTCGAGAGGATGCCCGAGTTCGTGGAGGCCGCGGTGATGCGCCACCGGCGGTTTCCCCTCCTCAAGAAGTATTGGGACGGGATCTTCGAGGCGTTGCGGGAGAAGCGGCCGATCCCGGGCGCCCTCTGGCTGGATCTCATGGACCGGGATGAGGTCGACCCGCCGGACTCCTGGGATATGGCCGACTGGGAGCACCGCGGATCCCATTCCCCCGGGTGGCTGGGGCGGGTGCTGATCGAGGAAGGGCGCTGGGCGTTGGCCTCCCTCTCCTCTCTCGTGGGCATCGAAGCCCTGGACCTCGAGGCTGAGGTGCCCCCGACGGCCGACTACCCTCTGCCTGAGGACCTCTTCCACAGGCTCGTCCGGTTGCGTCCCGACGCAGCCACCTTCGAGGAGGTCTACCTGACGGTCCTCATCCTTCACAGTCGGGGCTTGCTCGGGCGATTCCGATTCTTCTCGAGCCGGGATTGGGATGTCGTCCTGGGCGTCCTGGTCACCCTGAGGCGTCGCGCGGGGGAGGCCTCCGTCGAGCTACCCAAGTCGACGGAAGAGGCGATCCAGGGGATCGCCCGGGGCCTCTGGATGAAGGGGCTGTCGCATGCGCTGGGTCGCGCCATGGCCACTCCCGGGTATCTCTCGAAGGAGCGCATGATCGGGTCGAGGAGGGCGTTGGGAGTCCTCACCCGCGGGCGGAAGGGGGATGAACCGCTGGAGCGGGTCTACGCCGGCCTCGTGGATCTCGAGATGCGGATCGGCCGGCGTTACTTCCAGCCGGAGCGGCTCAAGTCCGCTCGACTCCGGCTTCCCACCCCGGAGCAGTGTCTTCCCGATTGCGCCTCCGAGTGCTTCCGGGGTCTGGCGAAAGGCATCTGGCCCGACGAGGAGTCCTTCCGGATCGGGCGGGCTCTCGCCTCCTGCGGGCATGGGGAATCGGATCCGGAGAGGGGTACGATCGAGGACGACCTGGTCCGGGCTCTGTCGATTCGGATCGTGTCGGGAATCCGGGCCGCCGGCCCCTGAGCAGGCGGCCCGGAAGAGAGAGAGGATGCTTTATACCGTAGGCAACTCGTAGCCCTTTCGGTACTCCCTCCCCAGGAACTTGTTCGCCTCCGCGTCGTCGAACGTCTCCGTCTTCGGGTCGAAGCGCACTTTCTTCCCCGTCCGCCACGCGATGTTGCCCGCGTGGCACATCACGCTCGAGACGTGGCCCTGGGCGATCTCCTGGTTGAGGTCCTCGCGCCGGCGGCTCTTGACGGCGTCCAGGAAGTTCCGGATATGCAGTTCCTGCGCGCGGGAGTCCTTGCCCTCGGCGATCACCTTCGCGTCGCCGTCGAAGGCCTTCCACGAGGAGTTGTTGATGATCACCCAGCCCTTGTCGCCGTAGATGGCCGCCCCCTCGCCCTGGTCGTGGAGCCGCGGCTCCGACCAGATCCGCATCTCGTACGAGAGCACCTTCCCGGGATAATCGAAGGTGACGATCTGGGTGTCGGGCCACTCCTGGGCGTCGTCGAAGAAGTACTTGCCGCCCGAGGCGCTGATCGCCTGGGGGAACTCGGTGATGCCCATCACCCAGCGGCAGTAGTCCATCCGGTGGACGCCGTCGTTGCCGAGGTCGCCCGACCCGTAGTCGAAGAACCAGCGCCAGTTTCCGTGGAAGCGGTAGCGGTTGAAGGGGCGGAGCGGCGCGGGTCCAAGCCAGGCGTCGTAGTCCACGCCGGGAGGCGGCTCTGAGTCGGGCACCTTTGGGATGGGCGGCTGCTTGGCGGTCTCCCACGCCTTCCCGTAGATCACCTTCCCGATCGAGCCCTCGGCCACGAACTTGACCGCGTCCTTGAGATAGGGCGCGCTGCGGGACTGGGTCCCCAGTTGGACCATGCGCGCGTGCTTCCGCGCGGCGGCGACCATGGTCTTCCCTTCGACGATGTTGTGCCCGTCGGGCTTCTCGACGTAGACGTCCTTCCCGGCCTGGCAGGCGTGGATCGTGGGGATCGCGTGCCAGTGGTCGGGCGTGCCCAGTACGATCGCGTGGACGTCCTTGTCGTCGAGGATCTTCCGGTAGTCCTTCGAGACCTTCGGCTTCGCGCCGGAGAGCTTCTCGATGCGGAGGGCGCGCGCGTCGAGGACCTTCTCGTCGATGTCGCCGAGCCACGTGACGGCCACGTCCTTCTGCGCGGCGAAGGTCTCGAGGAGCGAGCCGCCGCGGCCGCGGAGGCCGATGACGGCGACGTTGATCCGGTCGGAGGACTGGACCGCGTGGGCGGCGAGACCGACGCCGAGCGCGGCGGTGTTCATGAGGAACGTGCGGCGGGTGAGGGACATGGGGTGGCCTCCCGTCGTGGTGGACGTCCCGCTCCTCCTACAGTACGCCTACTTCGGGAGGGTCGCGAGGAACGCCGCGAATCCGCGCCGCACCGCTTCGGGCGCCTGCTGGAGCTTCGCGGTGAACCCGGGAGAGCGCAGGTCCTGGCCCGCCGCGGCGGCCAGGCCGGCCGCCTGCGCGGCCACGGCCTCGTCGTGCGGCGCGAGCGCGGGGACGAGGCCCGCCGCCTCGGGGCCGTGCTTCGCGAGGAGCTTCTTCGCCACTTCGCGCGGCGCGGTCCAGGCGCCGTCGCCGTCCGCGTCGATCCAGACGGGGTTGGTCGAGCCGATCACGCGCGGTTCGAACTTGGGCGAGCTCTGCTGGTAGGGGCGCGCGGTCGGCCCGAAGAGCTCGCGGACGCCGGGGCCGGTCGCGATCGCCACCAGGTGGGTGTCCTGGGCGGGCTTCGGGAGCCGCCAGTCGAGCTTCGCCTTCTCCCCTGCGCCGCCGGAGATCGCGAGCCATTCCTCCTTCACCTTCACGCCGTTGGCGTAGAGCTCCACGTGGTCGACCGCGCACCATGACGGGCCCGAGACGGTGATCTGGACGCGCAGTTCGTCCTTCACGCCGGTCACGAGGTCGCCGACGCCGTAGAGCTCGTTCACCCGGATCTGGGTGAGGAGTCCCATGCTGACCAGGATCTTCCCTTTGAGGAAGCTGTCGCAGACCTGGCCGACGTCGATCTTGGACGGGTCGCGGTCGTCGCAGGCGACGTAGGTGCGGCCCTGGCCGACGATCGAGAAGTTGACGTCGTGGCTGTCGCTGGAGCCGACCCCGGGGATGCGATACCCGTGGTTAAGGAGGGCGAACCAGTCGCGGTAGACCTGGAGGTAGTCCGAGCGGAGCGCGCCGGAGTTCATGAGCTCGATCGCGTCGAAGGCGAACTCGGGTCCGCGGCGGTTCTCGCCGGTGACGGCGTTGAAGTGTTCGGGGGCGAGGGGCACGAAGTTCGAGTGGCGCCCGCGAGGGTGGTTGAGGATCGCGACCCGGACGCCGGGCGTGGCGCGGATGGCCTTCATCGTCTCAGCCCAGTCCTTCGACTTCCAGTTCGCCGGCGCTCCGCCCGTGACGGGAAAGATGTTGAAGTGGCCCGTGTCGGTGGTGACCTCGTTGCCTTCGATCGGGGTGAACCAATCGGAGAGCCCCATCTTGAGGGCGGCCTCGCGGTAGCTCCGGTGCTGGTTGTGCTCGGTACAGACGGGGAGCTCGATCCCCTCGCCGGCGAGGGTGATCATGCGTTCGTCGAGCGTGCAGTCGCCGTGACCGCTCAGGGTGAACGTGTGGACGTGGGTGTCGCAGGCGGCGAGGTTGGGCGTCGGGACTTCGCGGCGGATGCGGAGGACGAACTGGGCGCCGCCGCCGGGCTTGAGGGTGACCGCGTGCTTGTCGACGCCGTACTCGAATCCGCGGGTGGCGTAGACCGTGTACCGGCCGGCGGGGAGCGTGAGCTTGGCCTGTCCGTCGGCGGTGTAGAGGACGCCCGGGCGGGCGGCGACTCGCTGGCCTGGGGCGGGGAGGAAGGCGGCGAGGGTGCCGTCGCGGTCGACGATCGTGAGGCGGCAGGGGAGGGCGGCGTTCGTGGAGGGATCGACCACGGTCACCTGGAGGGTCGCCTGGCCGAGGGCTTCCTTGAGCGGCCGCGTCTCGAGGCGGACGGGGCCCACGACGATATCGTCGTTCTCCCGGGAGGGGCCGACGGTGAGGATGTTTTCCCCATCCCTGAGCGCTCCCGGGGGGAGGGCCCAAGTCATGATGAGGGGATGTTCCTGCTTATGGAGTTCTCCGATCTTCGTTCCATTGAGGAGGACGGGCCAGGGCTTCTTGACGTTGTCCTGGCGGAGGAAGAGGGTGCATTCCGTGGCGTTGGTCTTGGCCTCGAAGCGGAGGTCGAGCTGCTTTCCGTGGGGGATGCGGCCCGCGAACTCCTCCCATTCCGGCTCCCCTTCGAGCCGGAGGTGGAAGCCGGACCCGGCCAGGGTCCGGCTGGCTTCGTCGACCCCAGCGCAGGCCGCGAGGAGAAATCCAACGAAACAGACCGTCTGTTTCATTGCGGAGGCAACGAAACGCACCGTCTGTTTTGTTGCTTCCGCAACAAAACAGACGGTGCGTTTCGTTGGGCTCACGCGAGCTCCACCCGGGAGGCGCCCTTGGGGAGGTCGAAGCAGACGATCACCCCCTCCGGGGTGCGGGTCCAGGTGCCGCTCTCCAGCTTGAGGGGCGAGGCAACCTCCTTGAGGCCAAGGGGTTGCTTTGGGGTGCCCGCGCCCGCGAGGCGGAGGGTGAAGGCAGGGCAGGCGAAGGGGGCCTGAAGGGTCACCCCCCGCTCCGCCTTCTCGATTCGCGTCAGCTCCTTGGCCGCCCAATAGCGCGAGATCTCGCTGAAGGTCATCCACACCAGGTGGTCGTAGGCCCGATGGAGCCGCTTCACCACCTCCTGGAAAATCTTGAAGCCGAGCTCCTCGCCATTATAGTAGATGCCCGGCCAGTGACAGACCAGCACCGCCGGCTCGCCCTTCGCGATCACCTGCGGGAGCCGCCCGCCCTTCAGATCCTCCGTGATGAATTTATCGACCGACCCCGCCTCGAGTCCGTCCCACCCCCCGAACCAATCGCCCGTGCAGCCGATGATCGAGACGACCGCCTTCGGGTCGCTCCCGTCCAATCCCGACGCGCAGAGCACCTCGGGCGCCACGCTCCGATCGTCGATATGGACCTTCTTGAGGTAGAACGGGATCTCCGTCTTGTACACGTCGCGGCACGACTGGAGGACCGCCTGCGAGTAGTTCGCCAGGTTCTTCCCCGCGAATCCGCCGGGGCTCGTCACCCCCTGGCAGGGCAGCCCCGCGTTCTTGAGCGGCCGCATCGCGTAGGCGAGGTAGTCGGCCAGTTCGTCGACCGACCGCTTCTGGCTCCACCCCCAGTTCTCCATGGTGCTCTCGTCGTACGGCTCGAGGGCGCGGCCCGTCTTCGTGTCGATCACCCGCGTGTGGGTCACCATCTCGGGCGTGAAATCCCAGTCCTTCGCCATGAAATCGCGCAGGAGCGCGAGGCTCGCTTCCAGCTCCTTCTTCGTCCAGCCGGGCATCTCGCGGTCGATCCACCCCACCATCGCGGGGAAGGGGATCACGCTGTACTTGCCCTTCACCCCGTGCCCGCGGCACCACTCGCCGAACTTCCGGACGAACGCGTCGGGGATCTCCCGCGGGAGCTTCCGCCAGTCCTGCTTCATCCGGTCGGGGAAGATGTGCGCGAATTGCGGGATGCAGTAGTGGGCCAGGTTGACGAGGCACGTGGAGTCGTCGACCAACAGGCTCAGTGGCACGCGCCCGCGCGGGTTGAGGACCGTCGCGGCCTTCTCCTGTCCGACGAGCGCGCCTCCCAGAGCCAGGCCTGAGACCTCCATGAACTCCCGACGGCTCAGATCCATCAGCGCCTCCCGAGGTAGAGATCCCGCCCCTCGACCATCGCGCGCATCTTGCGGTCGGCCACCGAACGCGTGAGCATCCAGAAGCCGCAGTCGGGATGGACCCAGCGGATCCGCTCGGCGCCCAGCACCTTGACCGACTTCTCGATCGCCGCCGCGACCGCCGACGGCGTCTCGACCTCGTTGTCCTTGATGTCGATCACGCCGACGCCCAGCGTGATCGAGGGCTTCAGCCCCTTGAACGAATCGAGCTCGTCGTAGCCCCGCCGCGCGAACTCGAGGACCAGGTGGTCGCAGTCGAGCGCGTTGAAAAAGGGCAGGAGCTCCTTGTAGGCGCCCTTCTGGATCGACTGCCCCCCGTAGTTTCCGAAGCAGAGGTGCACGGCCTTCCGCCCGCGCGCGCCCTTGAGGACGCAGTTGATCGCCTCCGCCGCCCACGGTCCGTCGGCCGGAGAGCCGGGCAGGTTCGCCTCATCCACCTGGATCACCGCCGCGTCGATCCCCTCGATCTGCTTTCGCAGCACGTCGGCCAGCGCCATCGTCAGCTTGCGCCGGTCGCCCTCGTAGTACCGGTCGAGGAGCGTCTTGGCGAGCATGTAGGGGCTGGTGACCGTGAACTTGGTCGGCCGGGTCGCGAGCGACTTGAGCAGCTGGAAGGCGGCCGGGAGATTGAGCATCCCCTCGTCGAGCGGCCCGCGCACGACCGCCGCCGGCTGCGTGCGGAACTTCATCCCCGGCAGCGCGCGGAACTGCTCGACCTCCGTCCGCGTGAACGTCTTCGAAATTCCCGCGAGCGGGTCGACGAAGTACTCGATCATCCCGTTGGTCTCGGGGTGGTTTACGTCGAAGCGCGAGAGCTCGCCGTCGGAGACGACGTCGATCCCGGCGAGTTCCTGCGTGCGGACGACGACCAGGATCGCGTCGCGGAGGGTCGGCGTCGAGGGCGTTGCGGCGAGCCATGAGGGGACCGGGTAGCTGCCGACGACGGTGGTGCGGATCGCCGGTTCGTTGGCCATGGGCGCCATCATAATGTTATGGTATCGGGATGAAGCTTAAAAATAACCCGTGGATCCTGCTGGTCCTCTCTTCCGGCTGCGCCACCGGCCCGGGCGCGCCCGCCGAGAACGAACTGATCGTGTGCGGTGCCGACGAGGTCTACGGCCTCGAGGTCCCCGCCTCCGGCGAGCCGCGGAAGTCCTGGGGCTGGAAGGCGAAGGACGCCCCCGAGCTGCCCGAGCTCCTGCGGAAGCAGTTCGGATCGACGGACGAGTGCAAGCCGGTCGCGGGCGGTCGCGTGCTCGTGACCTCCTCGGGCGGCGGGGTCGCGCTCGTCGACCGCGCCTCGATGCGGGCCGTCTTCTGGGCGTCGGTGGTGAACGCCCACTCCGCCGAGCTGCTGCCGGGGAACAAGGTGGTCGTGGCGAGTTCGACCGGAGAGGGCGGGAACCGCCTCGTGATCTTCGATCTGGCGCAGTCTGGGAAGCCGCTCGCCTCGGAGGAGCTCCACGGCGCGCACGGGGTCGTGTGGGATGCCGAGACGCGGCTCCTCTGGGCGCTCGGCGAGGTGGAGCTGCGCGCCTACGTTCTTCAGGATCCTGACGGGGCGTCATCCGTCCTCGTGAGGAAGCTCGCCTACACGCTGCCGAACCCGGGCGGTCACGACCTCCGGGCCGTGCCGAAGACCGACTCGCTCTCGCTGACGACGGGGAATCACGTGTGGCTTTTCGACCGCCGCCGCCTCAACTTCCTGCCCTGTGGCGGCCTCTCGGATCTCCCGGGCGTGAAGAGCGTGGACGTGCATCCGAAGACCGGCCGCCTGGTGTTCGTCAAGGCCGAGAAGAGCTGGTGGGCCGAGCGGGTGCTCTTCCGGAACCCCGACGGCGAGCTGGCGCTCCCGGGTCAGAAGATCTACAAGGTCCGCTGGGCGGTGCTCGCCGAGTAGGCGAGACGTTTCTGCCGGGAAGGATCGCCTCGGCCGGGCTCTAGTCCAGCTTCTTCAGCCGCACGCTTCGGAACTCCACCCCCGAGCCGTGGTTCTGCAGGCCGATGTGGCCCTTGCGCGGCCGGGACTTGAGCTCCGGGTGGGCGTCCAGGTCGGCGTCGACCACCTTCTCGCCGTTGAGGGTGATCGTCACCTGGCTCCCCTTGCAGCGGATCCGGATCGTTCCCCACTCGCCCGCCTTCTTCTGGGCGGTTTTGGAGGGCGGGACCACCCCGTAGATCGACGCCGTGTGCTGGAAGGGCTTGATGTTCTTGTGGATATCGGCGTCGTCGTCCAGCAGTTGGATCTCCATGCCGAGCTTCGACGTGTGGCCCTCGCGCGGCGCGCGGATGAAGACGCCGCTGTTCCCGCCCGCCGGGACGTTGTAGTCGAGCTCGATCTCGAAATCGCCGTACTGCTCCTTCGTGCAGAGCCAGCCCCCCTTGCCCCCCTTGCAGACCGCCTTGTCGTCTTTCCACGTCCAGCAGTCGATCGTGCCCCCCGCGGCCTCCCAGCCCGAGAGGTCCTTGCCGTTGAAGAGGGGCGTGAAGTCCTGCGGGTCCTGAGCGACGGCCGTGAGGCCCGAGTCGAAGGACGCCGCGGGAGTGAGCAGGGCGACCAGGGCGAGGGCGACGATCCGGCTCATGGGAGTTTCTCCATCCGGGTGACTCTCTACTGTACGCGGTGGGGTATCCTTTAGTGCTCCATGCCTGACGACCGTGAGGTGATCCGCGAGCTCCTCTCCGGCGGGCCGGGGGCGTGGGACCGCTTCGTCCGCGACCACCGCCTGGTGGTCTTCAAGGCGGTCCACGCCGCGGCCTACCGGTTTCGAGCGACCGCCGCCGACGTTGAGGACGCCGCCGGGCAGGTCTTCCTCGAGCTCCTCGAGGACGACGCGAAGCTTCTCCGCAGCTTTCAGGGAAAGAGCGCCCTCAGCACCTGGCTGAGCGTGATCGCCTACCGCACGGCGGCCCGCGAGTTCTCCCGGCGCATTCGTGCGCGCGAAGTCGAGACCACCCGGCCTCCCTCCGGGGCGCGGCCGCGCGAGACCGAGGTCCTCGAGCAGCTCGAGAAGCTTCCCGATCAGGACCGTCGCGCCCTCGTGCTCTTCCACATCGAGGACTGCAGCTACCGCGAGATCGCCGAACGCCTCGGCCTCCCCATGAACCAGGTGGGGATGCTGCTGCTCCGCGCGCGGGAGAAACTGGCACGCATCCTGAAATCCGAGAATTGAAGTTATTTTTCGGATCCGTCGTTCCACGAAAGAGGCAGAGACCATGAGCTGCGTCGATCCGGAAGTCCTGAGCCGCTGGGTGGACGGAACGCTGGGCCGCGCCGAGGCGCGCGCCGCGGGCCGCCACGTCCTCCTCTGCGCCGCGTGCCGCGCGAAGGCCGACGAGCTCCGCGCCGCCGCCGAGTGGCTCCTCCGCGCGACCGAGCCCGGCCGCGGCTGCCTCTCCGCCGAGGAGATCGCCGCCGTGCTGGAAGGGGCCGAGGCGCCCGCGCATGCCGCCGCCTGCCCCCGCTGCGCGGCCGAGATCGCCGCCCTCAAGCCCAGGAAGCGCGCCACCCGCCGGATCTCGATCCGCCGGGAGAGCACCGGGACCGCGTGGTTCGCCGCCGCGGCGGCCATCACCCTAGCCGTCCTCGGCCTCGTCTTCCTCGCCCAGCAGCAGCGGCCCGTGAAGGACGTCGTCGTGGCGCCGGCGGAGCCCGAGCCCGTCCGGCTGCCCGAGGAGCCTCCGGTCCGCCCGCAGCCCCCCATCGAGATTCCGCGCCCGCTGGACCTTCCCGACCCGGTGCGGCCCAGGCCGACGGTCCCCGTCCCCGTCCCCGCGCCCAAGCCGCCCGATCCGGCGCCGGAGAAGGTCGAGCCGCCGGCCCCGAAGCCGCCCGACCCGGCTCCGGCTCCGGCTCCCCGGCGCACGATCATCGAGCCGCCCGCGAAGCGCGTCCTCGCCCTCGCGGTGAAGGGCGGCGCGCTCTCCACCCTGGCGGACGGGAAGTGGATCCATGCGGCGCGGGTCGAGGAGGGCATGCCCCTCCGCGCGGAAGGGAAGACCTCGATCGAGTTCGCGAAGGCCCGGCTCACGCTCGACGGCGCGAGCCGCTTCACGCTCGGGGCGGACGAGGTCGCGCTCACCGACG
>CAZSCC010000485.1:0-19625 GCA_964604905.1 uncultured Planctomycetales bacterium | reverse complement strand
TCGCGCTCGCGCTCCTCGGCACGGGCCTCAGCAAGAGCGGTTACGACAAGGCGACCACCATCATGACCCTCGAATCCATCCTCGCCGAGATGGAAGGGCCCAACCGCCGCTTCCCCCGCGACCCCGAGCTCTACTTCTTCTCCATCTTCGGCACTCCCGACGCGAAGGGCACCTGGGCCTGGCGCGTCGAGGGCCACCACGTCGCTCTCAACTTCACGATTGCCGCCGGCAAGGAGATCGCCGGAGCGCCCGCGTTCCTCGGCACCAACCCCGGCCTCGTCAAGGAAGGGCCCCGGAAGGGCCTGCGCGTCCTGGGGAACGACGAGGAGATGGGCCGCAAGATCGCCCAGTCGCTCTCGGCAGACCAGAAGGCCGTGGCGATCACGGTCGAGAAGGCCCCGGCGGACATCATCCTCTCTCCGGAGGGGGTCGCGAAACGAGGGCTCAAGCCCCTCGAGCCCGCCGGGATCGCCTTCGCCAAGCTCAACGACGCCCAGAAGGAACAGGTCAAGGCGCTGGTGAAGGAGTACGCCCAGCGCCTGCGCGGCGAGCTGGCCGAGCAGGACCTGGCCAAGATCGACGGCGCGGGATGGGACAAGGTGAGCTTCGCCTGGGCGGGCGGCCTCGAGCCCGGGCAGGGCCACTACTACTCGGTCCAGGGACCGAGTTTCATCATCGAGTACGACAACACGCAGAACAACGCCAACCACGTCCACTCGGTATGGCACGACCCGGCAAGCCACCTGGGCGAGGACATCCTGAAGAAGCACTACGAGCAGGAGCACAAGAAGTAATGAAGCTGTCAGCTCTCAGCTGCCGGCTTTCAGAAAGACGGATCCTCCTGCTTGCCGTCCTCCTTGCGGCGACCGTACCCGGGATCGGCGCGTCCGGACCCCGCGGAGGGATCACGACGCCGGTCGAGATGCCGCTCCCGGCGGGAGTTGACGCCGGGAAGCCCCTGAGGCTCGTCCGCGTCTCCGACGGACGCGAACTGCCCGTGCAGTTCTCCCGCGGGTCGGCCGTCTGGATTCACGACCAGGACGTCGGGAGCGAACCCCGCAAGGAGGCGTACCGGCTCACGGCAGGCGCGCCCATGGACTCACCGAAAGTCGAGGTCAAGGACGTCGACGGCAAGCACCTCGAGATCAGCTACGACGGGAAGAAGATCCTCCGGTACAACTATGGGACGATCAAGCCGCCCGGGGGTGTCGATCCCGTCTTCGAGCGGAGCGGCTACATCCACCCGATCTGGACGCCCTCCGGGAAGATCCTGACCAACGATTCCCCGAAGAACCACCTCCACCATCACGGTCTTTGGGGGGCCTGGACGAGTTCCGAGTTCGAGGGGCGCAAGTCAAACTTCTGGGAATCCAAGGAGAAGCAGGGAAAGGTCGAGTGCGTGAAGGTCGAAGAGACCGTCTCGGGCCCCGTGTTCGGCGGCTTCCGGGCCAGGCACCAGTTCCTCAATCTGAACGGTCCGGGCGGACCGAAGGCGGCACTTGAGGAGACGTGGGAAGTGCGCGTCTATGCACTATCGGGCCAGTTCGTGTTCGACCTGGTCTCCACCCAGACCTGCGCCACGGATCAACCGCTCGTCATCAAGGAGTACCGCTACGGCGGCATCGGCTTCCGCGGCTCAGGCGACTGGGAAGGCAAGGAAGGGGTCGAGTTCCTGACGAGCGACCGGAAGACCCGGAAGGACGGCCACGCCACGCGCGCCCAATGGTGCCAGATGAGCGGGAAGATCGGCGGGGCCGAGGAATCCGTGGGGTTTCTCTGCCACCCGTCCAACTTCCGCTTCCCACAACCGATGCGGATCCACGACAGCGAGCCTTTCTTCAACTGGGCGCCGCCGCAAATGGGGGATTTCTCGATCGAGCCCGGCAAGCCCTACGTCTCGCGCTACCGGTTCGTCGTATCGGCCGGGAGTCACGTGCCGTTGATGGACGCCTGGTGGGGCGAGTACGCCGAGCCCCACGTCACGCTGACCGCCGCGAAATAAGCGCGCTACGGCTTCGCGCAGAGCGCGATCACGATGCTCGTGCCGAGCACGACGCAGCCCAGCACGATCCCGATCGGGATGTTGTTGGCCTTCACCAGCGCCCACTCGTCCACGTCCTTGGTCAGGAGCGTGAAGATCTTGAGCGAAATGATGAGGCCCAGGCCCATCCCGATGCCGCCGGCGACGGCCCAGCCGATGGCCTTCAGGTAGACCTCGATCATGCCGCCGAACTTGCCGTCCCAGAAGCCGAGTTCCGGGGCCGCGAGGAGGGACGCCCATGCGATGCTGTTCATGCCCTTTTCATCGGCGCCCCTCCCCGGGAATCTTGAGACCGACCTAATGCCGCTTCATCCGAATCCGCGTCCGCGGCCCCGGAGGCTCGCCGCACTTGTCGCACTTGATGGGCGCGTACTCCCTCTTGCAGATGGTGCAGCGGAAGGACTTGCTCGTGTAGTCGTACGCGAATTTCTTCATCTTGCCGCAGACCCGGCAGGCCGAGAGCACGCACTCGTAGTCCCCGTGCTTCGCGTTGTTGCAGATGAACATGACCGAGCCGATGTCGTCCTCCCCCGGGGCGAAGCCCGCGTTGGGAGCGGGGACCGAGAGGGCAACGGCGGTCGGAGCGGTGGGAGGAGACGTGGGCCCGCCGCCCCCCGAGCGCCGGAAGATTTCACGGCTCGCCGTGTCGGACCAGTAGCGGACGGCCGGCGAGTCGTGGACCGCGGCCTTCCCCAGCGACTCGAGCGCCGGCTTGCCGATCGCCACCAACTCCTTGGCGGCCTTCGCCTGCTCCACCCAGTCCTCGGCCTCGAGTTGCTTGACCAGGACCGGGATCCGCGTGGGATCCTGGGGACTCGCCGCCAGCAGGACGGCCAACGCGGCCATCGCCATCTTCATCATCGCGGCTTCCCTCGCCTATAAGGATCGGCAAGACCCCTCTCTCTCCTCCACGACAGTCTAGTCCCCGTGGCGCAAATCAACGAGGCAGATTTACGCCACCCCGGTGGCGTAAATCTGCCTCGTTGATTTGCGCCACCCGGGGATTACCGGTATCATACGGGCCAATGGCGCTGGACGCGCTCAACCGGTACCTCGAAGCGGCGGCCGACACCCTCAGCTGGCACGAGGTCGTCGAGCACGCGTGGGGGCCTTCGAAGCCTGAGAACGGCCACACCGAGGTCCTCAGCGGATACCACCCTTCGCTCACGGTCCATGACCTCGTCCGCTGCTACCGGACGATGATCAGCTCTCGCCGTACCGACGAGCGCGAACTCATCCTCCAACGGCAGGGCCAGGCGTGGTTCTCCGCCTCCTGCGCCGGAAAGGAGACGGCGCTCTGCGCCGCCGGGCTGGTCCTCCGCCCCACGGACCCCCTCTGGGGCTACTACCGCGACCGCGCCCTCATCCTCATGCGAGGATTCACCCCGCGCGAGATGCTCATGCAATCCGTCGCCGCGGCGGCCGACCCGTCGTCCGGCGGACGCCAGATGCCCGAGCACTGGAGCAGCCCCGAGCGGGCGGTCATCAGCTACCTGAGCCCGGTCGGCGGCCAGTGCATCCCCGCCGCCGGCCTCGCCGAAGCGCTCGCGGCCACGGGGAAGCTGATCGGGACGGGCCGCTACCCCCCGGACGCGATCTGCTACTCCTCGCTCGGCGACGGGACCACCGCGGAGGGCGAGTTCTACGAGAGCCTCCGCGCCGCGATCAACTCCCACGCCCCCCTCCTCGTCCACCTCATGGACGACGGATTCGGGATCAGCGTCCCCACCAGCGAGCAGGTCCCGGGCGGCGACGTCGTGGCGCTCTTCCGCGGCTGGCCCGGCCTCACCGTCATCGAGAACGACGGCCTGGACTTCCGCAGGTCCTACGAGAACTTCCGGAACGCCGCCGAGATCTGCCGCTCCGGACGCGGGCCCGTGCTCCTGCGCTCGAAGGTGCTGCGCCTCTACGGCCACTCGTCGACCGACGACCAGAAGAAGTACCGGCCCAAGGTGGACGTCACCATCGAGTTCGAGGAACGCGATCCCCTCCTTCGGTTCGCCCAGGAGCTGATCGAGTACGGGATCGCCTCCGCCCAGCAGCTCCGCGACATCAACCGCGAGGTGGAGGCCGAAATCCTCGAGGCGGTCGACGAGGTCCTCAAGCTCCCGAAGACCGACGCGGCGCGGCTGTCGACCAACATCTACGCTTACGACCCCCCCCAGGCGAAGGCCGCCTGGGCCCGCGCGACCGCCGGTCGGAATCCCCCCCCCCGCCAGGGCGAGACCCTCGTCATGGCCGACGCGATCACGGCGTGCCTCTTCGAGCTCTTCGAGCTGCTCCCGCAGACCGTGATGTGGGGCGAGGACGTGGCCGACCTCTCGAAGGCCGAGTTCGCGGCCCATCCCACGCTGGAGGGCAAGGGCGGCGTCTTCGGTCTCACGAAGGGCCTCCAGCGGCGCTTCGGGCCCGATCGAGTGATGAACTCGCCGATCGCGGAGGCGTCCATCGTGGGCCGCGCCGCAGGCTGGTCGATCCAGGGCTTCCTCCCCATCGTGGAAATCCAGTTCCGCGACTACCTCTCTCCCGCGTGGCAGCAGCTCGTGGACAACATCGCAACCCTTCGGTGGCGCTCGGACGGCCGCTTCTCCGTCCCCCTGGTGATCCGCATGGCCTACGGAGGCTACCTGGGCGGCGCGGGCGCCCTCTGGCACAGCGAGAGCGCAAACGGTCCCATCCTCCACTACCCCGGCATCCGCCTCTGTGTGCCGTCCAATCCGGAGGACGCGGTCAGCCTCCTCCGCGCCGCCGCGTTCTGCGGCGACCCCGTCTGCTACATGGAATCCAAGTCCCGCTACCGGTTCCGCGACGAGTACATGGAACGGAAGTACCCGGGCTTCGACTCGATCCTCTGGCCCGGATCGTCCCGCACCTACGGCGACGGCAAGGATCTCGCGATCCTCACCTACGGGACGACGACCACGCTCTGCTACCGCACGATGCAGATGCTGGAGGCGGACGGCATCAAGGCCCGGATGGTCGACTGCATGTGGCTCAACCCCCTCGACACCGAAGGCATCCGCGCGGCGGCCGACACCTGCGGCCTCGTCCTCATCGTCGAGGAGGACCGCCGCACGTGCGGCGCGGGGGCTGCGATCGCCGACGTCATCTACCGCGACCGCGAACTCCGCCGCCGCGTCGACGTCGAGCGCATCGCCTGCAAGGACTCGCGGGTCAGCTACGGTCCGGTGGGCGAGCGGGCGATCCTGCCCCAGCAGGACGAGATCCTCAGGACGGCGAGGGAGCTCGTCCGAACTCGAAGGAAGTAGCCATGGAAGTGGTATACACCGAGAGAGAGGGTTACCTCGAGGCCCGACTCTGGGAGACCGACTCCTTGGACGTCATGAAGCAGCAGGTCGCCGAGATCCTGAAGACCTGCACTCAACGGAAGCCCCCCCGGCTGCTGGTGGATATGACCGCGTTTCGAGAGACCTTGTCCGTCATCGACCGCTACGAACTGGGTACCCTGTCGGCAAAGTTTTCCCCTCACGTCGCGCGAGGAGCCGTTCTGGCCAACTCCGCCACGATCGACCCCGAGAAGTTCGGGGTCCAGGTCGCCCGCAACCGGGGACTGACCGTCGACATCTTCGACGACCGGGAGAAGGCGCTGGCCTGGCTTCTGGAGCCGGCCTGAATCACTTCTTCCTGCCGCCCCACGGCGACAGGCGGTTCCCCGGGATCGGGCGCTCCTGCTTCCCGTCGGGCAGCTGCCAGCCCGCCGAGACGCTGTCCCCTCCGCCGCCCTCCTTGTGGAGCGCCTCGATGTAGTAGCGCCTTCCGGCGACGAGTCCGATCGGCTTGGACTTTTGCGCCCCGCTTTTCTCCCACTCGTTGGGAGCGGTGTAGTCGGGGAGCGTGGCGATCTTCCGCCTGTTCTCCGGGCGGTCGTCCGTGCTGAGCCAGAGCTCGCCCCGGTCGTCGCCGGCGATCCAGAAGACGTAGTCGCCGGTGGCCGGCGCGTGCACCCATCCGCGCATCCGGGAACCGTAGTTGTCCATGACGTCGACCGGAGAGGCGAAGGAGGTCTCGAACGAAGTGCCCGAGGGCGGCCCCTGGAACTTCGGATTCCCCGTCAGGCTCCCCAAGTCGCCGCCGCTGATGTCCGTCCACCACTCGCGGAGGATACCTCCCGTCCGCGAGAGCGCGCGGAGAGCGGAGTAGCCGGGGACCTCGGTCTTCGCCTTCTCCGCCTCCGCCAGGTCGGCCGGGCGGGGCGGGCCGGGTCTGAGCGCGCTGACCATCGCGGCCGCCACGGATAAACCCTTCTGGGTCGTGAGCAGCCTCACGCTCTTCGTCCCCGCCGTCGGATACTTCTGCAGCACGATCGGGATCCATTCCCACTTGTCGGGCTCCTTCGGCCCCGTGTGGTCCGAGTGCCTTTTCTTGAGAGCGCTGTAGGGCATCTTCACCATCCCCACCGCCTCGCCGCCGATCGGCACGGGGATCATCTCCGCCGGCTTCTTCGGATTGGGCGCCGAGAGCTCCGTCCCCTGGACGAGCGCCGCGAGGACCTCCTGGCAGCAGCCGCCCACCTGCACCCAGAGGCGGTACTCGGTCTCCGCGTGGGCCGAGAAGGCGATCTCGACGTAGCTGTCCTTGAGCCCCGTGGCCTCCAGGTCCTTCGTCGAGATCCACGCCTCGACGATCCCGTGCTTGGCCTGCTTGAAATTCGAAGAAGCGCTCAGCTCCGCAACCGAGAGAAAGTACTCCTTCCCTCCTTCGAGGCGCGAGCTGATCGCCCCCTTGTTCCGATTCACGAACCCCGTCGCGGAGAATCCGGAAAGGAGCGACTTGTACCCCTTGATCGCGTCCACCGTCCGGGCGGGATCGAAGTACTCGGCCTCGGCCTGCGCGAACAGCGTGCGGGCCTCGACCTCCTTGGGATCGGCGACCTTTGGCTCGGAAGCCAGCAAGGCGTATTTCTCCGGAAGATCGCCCCCGGCCTTCTTCGCCCCCTCCCCGTCCCCGTCGAGGATGCACAGGAACGCCGCCGTGCGAGCATCCGCCGGAGGTTTCGCCAGGCCGATCTCGCCGACCAGGACGACGACGGATTCCTCGCCCTTCCGGAGTTCGATCCGATGGCCGTCGGTCGCGGCGACGGTCCCCTCGGCCGTCGCGCGGGCGCCCGAGTCGTCCGTGAACGAGAGCGTCACCTTCTGGCCCTTCGCGAGCTTGGCCAGGAGGGTCCGGCTCTCCCCGACCGAAGCGGAGGCGGACTTGATCAGCGCGGCATCGACCGCAGCCTCCTTCTTGAGCCCTTCGTCCTTGAGCGGCTCCGACGCCTTCGCGATCGCCTGCCCCGCTCCGTCGTAATCCCGGCGCGCCGCCAGGTCCATCGCATCCTTCCACGCCGCGCGGTAGAGGCCTGCTTCCTTGAGCGACTCGGGCGGCACGTCGGGCTGGTTGAGCACGACGGCGGCGATCGTCCGGTCGAAGTCCTCGACGTAGGAAGGCATCCCCCACCTGAGGATTCGTTCGCGGAGTTTCTTCACCTCGTCGGCTTGATTGAGCTTCCTGGCCTCGGCACCGCGGGCACGGATGGCCGGGAATCGGCTCCTGGCGGTGTCGTTCGCCTCCCGGATCTTTCCGTCTACCGGCCCGGTCCAGTCGGGGAGCGCATACCGCGCGCGCGCTCGCTGCCAGAGGTCGATCGCCGTCTTATACGCCTCGTCGGTGAACAAGGAGCGCGCCTGAGTGTCGAGCTGGACGATCTCGTCCGACATCCTCCGGCGGATCCGCACGATCTCTCCACGCGCCACTTCGGCCACGCTCGACGTCCCGTGCCTCTGGACGACCTCCTCGAACGCCTGGACCTGGCCCGCGAGATCGTCGGGGCTGGACTTCCGGATCTCGACCGCCTTCATGTAGGCCGCCTTCGCCGGCTCCTCGCTCGCGGGAGGAGGGGGCGGAGGAGGCGAAAGAGTCTCTCCGCCGTCCGTATGCTTCGGAGCCGCCCCGGTGACCCTGACATCGACCTCGGGACCCCCGGGATTCCCGCCTCCGCCCTTCCCGCCGCCCGAAAGGAGGACGCCGGCGAGGATCACGAGCACGATCGCACCGACCGCGATCCCCGCGAAGAGCGGCGCTCGCGAGGGCGCCCGTGCCGACGGAAGCGACGGCAGCTCCATCGGCTCACGAGGGGTGTGTCCCGTCGGAAGTCTCGCAATCCGGGTCGAGGAAATCTGCTTGAACGACTTCGGCGTGAGGGGCGAAAGCAGGGGCGGGGCCGCCGAGGCCTCCATCGGCCGGCACTCGATGCAGAAGGACCGGTTCTCGACCGTGTGGGCCTTCCCGCGGTCGAATTCCTCCTCGCGGAGCATCCGCCCGCACATATCGCAGTAGACGACCGGTCGGCCCATCCCGCTCCCTGATCAGCAGTTCATATCCGCTTCTATTATAACGGCTTCCGGCCCCTTACAGGGCAAAGAGGCGACGGGCATTCTCGTGGGCGATCTTCCGCTTCGCCCCGTCCGAGATCGGGAGGGCGAGGAAGCGGTCGGCATTCTCCCTCATTCCCGGCACTCCCGGCGCGGGCCAGTCGCTCCCCCAAAGCACCTTGTCTGCGATCTCCTCGAGGCGCGGGAAGTACTCCAGCAGCTTTTGCGGCGGGATGCTCGAGACGTCAAGGTGCACGTTCGGGAACCGGCGGGCAAGGAAGGTCGCGGTCTCCATCCAGAGCGGGCGTCCCCCGTGCGCGAGCACGATCTTGAGCTTCGGGAAATCGACCGCCAGGTCGTCGCAGTGGATCGGGTCGGCGTAGACGTTGCGGGCGCCCGGGAAGACGGAAGTCCCGGTGTGGACGATCAGGATCAGCCCCGCCTCCTCGGCGCGGCGGTAGACCGTCTCGAGCGCCCTGTTCCCCTGCCGGTAGGCGTTCGGGTAGCACCCCTGGTGCGACGGGTGGATCTTGATCCCCCGGAAACCACCGGCAAGGAGATCGCGCACCGCGCGCTCGGGCTCCTTGACGAGCGCCGGGTGGACCGAGCCGACCGGGATCACCCGGCCCCCGCACGCCCTCGCGAAGTCCGAAGCGTACGCGTGGACCTCCTCGGTGAAGCCCATGACGTCCGGGCTCACGTAGTTGATCGAGACCACCTGCTCGATCCGCTCCTCGTCGAGGTATTTCACGAACGCCGACGGGTCGTACATCAGGTCGTAGAGGCGCTGCTGATCCGGCCGCTTCGCGCGGATCATCTCGAGCGCGGCCGGTTTGATCATCCGCCACGGCTGGACGTGGACGTGTGCGTCGATCACCGGGATCGTCATCTCGGCCCCATTATCCCGAAGACCCGAAGTTCTTCGACATGTATCCCACCCGGCCGTCCATGAGCGTGGCGAGCACCTCGCTCGAGAGGACCTCCCGGGGCGGGACCTGCAGCCAGTCGTGCGAGAGGACCGCCATGTCGGCCGGGCGGCCGGGAGCGAGGATGCCTCCGTCCATGAACCCCGCGTAGGCGGCGTCCGCAGTCATGCCCCGGAGCGCCTCTTGCGGCGACAGGCAGTCCGAGGTCCGCCACCCGTCGCGCGTCACCGCGCAGTAGAAGGTCCAGCGGGGGTCCAGCGTCTCCACGGGCGCGTCGCTGCCGAGGGCGAGGCGGCCCAGGCGCTTCCACGGGTAGCTCCCCTCGAAGCGCGACGGGCCGAGCTTCTCCTCGATCCTCCGCCGGTCCGCCACACAGTGGGAGGGTTGAACCGAGGCGATCCACCGGCCGAAGCGCGCGAAGTCGGACGGATCGACGTGCTGCGCGTGCTCGACCCTCCAGCGGACGTCGCCTTTCGGATCCAGGCGCTCATACGCGTCGAGGAGCTCCCGGTTGGCTCGGTCTCCGATCGCGTGGACACACATCTGGTATCCCGTCTCGAGCGCGACCCGCCCGACCTGTTCCACCTGGGCCGCCGAGAGGAGCGACACTCCGTGAGGGGGCTGGAGCATCCACGCGGTGAGCGATCCCAGCGAACCGTCCATGAACAGCTTGACGGCGCGTACGCCGAGGCGGCCGGCCGCCGGCCTCCGCGACCGCATGAATTCGATCACCCGCTCGGGGCTCTCATTCCAATACATCGCGTGCACCCGGAGGCGGAGCGACCGCGCCTCCTCGACGGCGCGAAGGGCGCGGAGATAGGCGTCGTCCACCATCGCATCGTGCACCGCGGTGATCCCCATCTGCATCGCATCCCGCTGGCCGGCGAGGAAGTCCGCGGCGGGGGAATCCTGGGGCACGCGTCGCGAAATCGCGAGCTGGGCGTTCTCGAGGAAGACGCCGCCTTCCGGGACGGTCGTCACCTCCGCCTCCTTCATCGCCCGCTCGTTCGCGACCCCCGAATGGCCGTCCTTCCGGACCAGCCACACCGGGTGGTCGGGCGTCGCAGCCGAAAGGGCCGCATGGTGCGGGTGCTCTGCGAGGTCGTAGCCATATCCGGTGACCCAGGACCCGGCGGCGACCTTCGCCGCTCGTTCCGACACGCGCCGGACGATCTCGTCGAACGACGTGATCCCCGTCAGATCGAGTTCCCGCTTCAGTCGGCCGACCTGGAGGAGGTGCACGTGGGCATCGATGAACCCCGGCACGACGGTCCTCCCCTTGAGGTCGATCGTCCTTCGCGCGGGGGGAGTCTCGTCGAGCGACTCGACCTTCCCTTCCGTGCAGGCGATCGAGCGCGCGACGGGCCGCGCGGGATCCATCGTATGGACGGTGCCGTTCGCGAGCAGGAGATCGGTCATGCCGGGGGCGGGGCCGGGGGCTTCTCGATCTTGAAGACGTCGAGCGGCACCGAGGCGGCGAACTCGTCGTTCAGGTAGAGCTGGAACTGGTATCGGCCCGGCTTCTCGAGGGGGAGGCCGTGGGTGGCGACCCCGAAGTCGCCCCCGCGCAGCCGGTCCTTCACCTCGAACTCGATCCGCTCGAAGGCGGAGATCAGCTTGTCCTCCGAGTCCCGGAATTCCACCTTCACGCGGTACCGGCCCTGCGCGTCGGCGAACTTGACGTAGAGCGCGAGGCTCGGATGGACGCACGGGAAGTTCGGCCCGTAGATCTTGTCGAAGATTCCCACGACGGTCCACTTTCCCGTCATCCGGTCCTGGATCACCGCATCGGCGATGACGAACGCGTGGATCAGCAGCGGCGTCGGCATCAGTCCCCCCATCATACCCCCACTCCCCGTTCCCCCAAGGGATAAGGTACCCGCTCCGCGCCGGGGTCCTCCCTTGGTATAATCGGCGGCCGATGAGACGGAAATCCCGGTCGGCGGACCTCACGTACGGGGGCTACCTCGGGCTCGACGCGCTGCTCGCGCTCCAGAATCCCCGCTCGCGGCCGTCGTCCCACGACGAGATGCAGTTCATCATCGTCCACCAGGCGTTCGAGCTTTGGTTCAAGCTCATGCTCCACGAGATCGACGCCCTGTACGTCCTCTTCCGGAAACGCGACGTCCGCGAGGCCGAGCGTCTCTTCCGCCGTCTCAATCGCATCCTCGAGGTCTTCATCCAGCAGCTCGAGGTGATCGAGACCATGGTCCCCTCGGACTTCGTCGCCTTCCGCGACCTCCTTCGCCCCGCGAGCGGATTCCAGTCCCTCCAGTTCCGCGAGATCGAATTCGCCGGAGGCGTGCGCGACGAGCGCTACCTTCGCCTCTTCGACTCCCAACCGCGCTCCCGGAGGCGGCTCCTCAAGCGGCTGCGGTCGCCCACCCTATGGGACGCGTTCGCCGCCATGCTCCGGACGATGCGCTTCCGGAAAGCCGAAGCGGCCGACGTCGCCCGCCTCTACCGCACGCCCCGGCACCACGATCTCCGCATGCTCTGCGAGGCCATGATCGAATACGACGAGATCTTCGGCCTCTGGCGGGAGCACCACGTGCGGATGGCCGAGCGGATGATCGGCGCCAAACCGGGCACGGGAGAGAAGCCGGGCGCCTACGCCCTCGGCAAGGCCGGCCCGCTGGGGACGCACGGGGTGGGCTACCTCAAGAGCACGCTCGGGAAGAAGTTCTTCCCCGTCCTCTGGGACGCCCGGACCCTCCTGTGAGCTCCGACCCGCTCCTCCGGTGGCGCAAGGAATTCCCCACGCTCCGCGACTCCGTCCACCTCATCTCCCATTCGCTCGGCGCCATGCCCCGATCGGCGGTCGACCGCCTACGGGAGTTCACCGACGCCTGGCAGAGGGATTCGATCCAGGCGTGGCACGACTGGTTGCCCCGCGTCACAGCCAGCGGCGACGAGATCGGCGCCCTCCTGGGCGCGCCTCCGGGGACCGTCGTCCTGCACCAGAACGTCTCGAGCCTCATGGCCATCGTGCTGTCCTCGTTCGACTTCCGCGGACCCCGCCGGAAGATCGTCTCGACCGACATGAATTTCCCGAGCGTCCACTACGTCCTCAAGGAGCAGGAACGGCTGGGCGCCAAGCTCCACCTCGTGCGCTCCCGGGACCGCATCACCGTCGAGACCGAGGATTTCATCCGGGCGATCGACGACCGCACCCTCGCCGTCGTCATCGAGCTCGTCCTCTTCCGCAGCGGCTACATCCAGGAGGCGAAGGAGATCGTCCGGGCCGCGCACCGGAAGGGCGCGCTGGCGATCCTCGACGCGTACCAGGCCGTCGGGGCGATCCCCGTCGACGTCGCCGACCTGGGCTGCGACTTCCTGATGGGCGGGTCCGTCAAGTGGCTCTGCGGCGGGCCCGGGGCGGCCTATCTCTACGCGCGCAAGTCCGTCATGAACCGCCTCGAGCCGCGCGACTGCGGATGGTTCTCCCACAAGAAGCCCTTCGATTTCGTCCTCGACCGGATCGACTACCGCAGCGACGTCATGCGCTTCATGGGCGGCACGCCGGGCGTCCCCGCCCTCTACTCGAGCGCCGCCGGGCGGGCGATCCTCCGCTCCATCGGCATCGGCGCTATCCGCCGGAAGTCGCTCCGCCAGACCCAGATCCTGATGGACCTCGCGGACGAGCGCGGATTCCGGCTCAACACCCCCCGGGATCCGCGCCGACGGGGGAACATGGTCTGCGTCGACTTCCCGGGCGCCGAGCGCGCGCACCTCGAGCTCCTGAAGCGCCGGTTCCTGATCGACTACCGCCCCGGCTCCGGCATCCGCATCTCGCCCCACTTCTACACCCGCGACGACGAGGTCCACGCGATCTTCGCCGAGATCGACCGCCTGCGCCGCCCCTTCTGAACCTCCGTTCTTGATTCGTGATTCGTGATTCCGCTTCGGCTATCATCCAGCCCGTGAAAGCCATCCGCGTCCCCTCGCCCGGCGGCCCCGAGGTCCTCCGCTGGGAGGATGTCCCCGAGCCGCTCCCCGGCCCGGGTGAGATCGTCGTCGACGTCAAGGCCGCATCGGTCAACCACCTCGACCTCTGGGTCCGCAAGGGTCTGCCCGGCGTGACCTATCCCAGGATCTTGGGCTGCGACGCGGCGGGCGTGGTCCGCGGGACCGGCCAGCGCATCCTCCTCAATCCCGGGACCGGCTGCGGAACTTGCGAGTTCTGCGCCGACGGTCAACTACCACTCTGCCGCGAGTACTCCATCCGGGGCGAGCACCGGGACGGGACCGATTGCGGGACCCTCTGCGTCCCCAAGGCGAACGCGATCGCGATCCCGGACTCTCTCTCCTTCGAAGAGGCCGCCGCGGCGCCCCTGGTCTTCGTCACGGCCTGGCGGCTGATCGTCACCCGCGGACGGCTCAAGCCCTCCGAGGACGTGCTCGTATGGAGCGCTGGAGCGGGGGTCGGGACCGTCTGCGTCCAGTTCGCCAAGCACGCCGGCGCCCGGGTCATCGCCACCGCCTCGAGCGACGAAAAATGCGGGAAGCTCAAGGCGCTGGGAGCCGACGTGGTCCTCAACCACGCCCGCGAGGACGTCGTCAAGCGGGTGCGCGAGATCACCGGGAAGCGCGGCGTCGACCTCGTGGTCGACTACATCGGAAAGGAGACGTGGGCGAAGAGCATGGCGTGCCTCCGGCGCGGGGGCCGGCTCGTCACATGCGGGGCGACCTCCGGCCACGACCCCGTCGAAGACCTCCGCCACGTCTTCTACCGGCAGCTGGAGATCATCGGCTGCACGATGGGGTCGAACAAGGAACTGGAGGACGCGCTCCGCCTGCTTTTCCGCGGCCAGGTCCGGCCGGTCATCGACTCCGTGCTCCCCATGAAGGACGCCGCCGAGGCGCACCGAAGGTTGGAAAGCCGCCTCGCCTTTGGTAAGATCATTCTCGTACCATGAGCGACAGCGACCGCTTCAAGAACGACTACCAAAAGTACGCCGACCAGCAGGTTCGCGACCGCGAGCACGGCGATGCGATGGGCCGTCTCCGCCTGGCCTTCTTCGTCGCGGTACTCGGTCCCGGGGCGTTCGGCCTCATGCACACGATCGGATTCGTCCCTCCCAACATGATCCGGTACGCCGTTCTGGCCACGATCCCGCTGGCCCTCATCCTCCTGGTCGTGAACTTCGTTCGCCTCCCGGGGAACGCCAAAGGCTCCTCCCAGGCCGTCGGCGTCCTCATCTTCACCCTGCTCGCCGCGGCGGCCACGTTCCCGGTGGGCCGCCTCTTTTCCCTGCTCCCGACCTGATCCGTGTCGTAGAATCTATAAAGAGGCGGTTCCGGTTGTTGCGAGAGTGGAGCAGCGGCGATGATCCACATGGAGCCGAGCGTGGTCCTGAAGTTCTTCGACCCCCTCGACGCCTTCGTCAAGATCCGCCGCTACAGCGCTGAAGAGGTCTCCCGGCTCCTCGCCACCGCGCGCATCAGCGACCGGCGGAGCTACGTGGGCCTCGTCCTCAACGCCTGCGTGCTCGGCCTGACCCCGCGCCACCTGGAGCACGAGGACGCCCTCTATGCGCTCTGCGTGGAGGTCAACCCGCCGCTCGAGATCCACAGGGTGACGATCGTCGCCGGCGAGGAGACCAGCCCGATCCATCTCCTCGACCACGTCCCCGCGCCCGCCCCGCGCGATTTCCGCCGCCTCCGCGACATGGAGGTCGAGCTCTCCCGGCGGGTCATCGGCCAGGACGGGGCGATCGCCTGCGTCTCCCGGGCCCTCAAGAAGGCCATGACCGGCCTCCGCGATCCGGAACGTCCGATCGCCACCTTCTTCTTCGTCGGCCAGACCGGCGTGGGCAAGACCGAGCTCGCCAAGGCGGTGACGGCCTGCCTCTTCGGCGACTCCTCGCGGATGGTCCGCGTGGACGGCTCCGAGTACGCCCTTCCCCACGAGTACGCGAAACTCATCGGAGCACCTCCGGGATACATCGGCCACGACCACCCCGGCGTCCTCTCGGAGGCCGCACGCCAGCCCGGCCCGATTACGATCCTCTTCGACGAGATCGAGAAGAGCGACCCCAAGGTCCACCACCTGCTCCTCCAGGTGATGGACGAGGGTTTCCTGACCGACAACAAGGGCGCCAGGCTCTCGTTCGGAAACGCCGTGATCATCTTCACCTCGAATGTGGGGACCGAGGACGCCGAGCAGCTTCGCCATCGCATCGGCTTCGCCAGGCCCGACGCCGCGCGCGCCGAGGTGATCGAGGAGTTCTCACGCGCGATCAAGGCCAACTTCAAACCCGAGTTCGTCAACCGCCTCACCGACATCGTCTTCTTCAACCCGATCGGCCTCGACGAGTGCGAGCGGATCGCGACGATCTTCCTGGAGGAAGTCCGCCGCCACGCCTCGAGCGTCCCCATCACGGTCCGCTACGAGAAGACCGTCCCCCGCTTCCTCGCCGAGAAGAGCTTCCGGCCCGAGTACGGGGCGCGGGAATTGCGCCGCACCGTCGAGACCGACGTCGAAGGGGCCCTTTCGGACCTCCTGATCGAGGGGCGCCTCCACGAGGGCGACGAGGTCGTCGTCAAGGTCACCCGCGACCGCCTCCGCTTTCTGCGAAACTAGGTCAGCCCCGGTGAATCCTCAGGAATGTATTCACCCCAAAGGACACAAAGACCCACCTCTTTCGCTTTCCCGCACCGGAGTCTTCCGGGTGTTCTTTTTGACTTTGTGGCGAGAGTCATCCTGACTTTCCCGGAGGGGTCTCATTGCGGATTCCCGCAAGACCCCCCTTGACTTTCCACGTCCATTGAACATAATCGTTCAGGACCATCGATAGGGAGGCCCCCGTTGGCCAACGCGATCAAGGAAGAGCAGTTCCGCCAGGACATCAAGGCCGCGCTGGAGCGGCTCCGGAACGCCATCCGCACGCGGGTCACCGCGCGCGATCAATCCCAGTTCCTGGACGTGGTCGACCGGATCCAGGAATTCGTGCTCAACCGGGTGGGCGACCTCGAGCAGGTCCAGGGCTCCATCGCGCGCAGCAAGGACACGACGCGGCGCACGCTCCGCAGCAAGCCCGTGGACATGGTCCAGCTGCTCAACGAACTGGACGGCATCGAGTCGGAAGTGGTGTCGTTCTTCTCGCAAGTGCTCCAGGGCGGGCGCTAGTCTTCGATCTCACGGGCCTTCCTCACCCGCGCGTCCGAATCGAGTTCTCCTAGCCGCTTCCGGATCTTCTCCCCCACCGGGAGCCAGGCGTACTCCGCCGCCGCGTCGCGGCACCTTAGCCAGGCGTCGAGGTACTTCCGGTCGGACAGCGCAACCTCCACGCTCCCCAGCGTCACGATCCCGGCCGCCTCAATCCTGCGGAAGCGGAGCCGGAGCTGCCGCTGCTCGTCTTCCCCACGGTCCAGGAGACCGAGGCAGACCAGCGAGGCGTCCAGATACCGGCGCGCGTCAAGGTAGCCGTCCGCCGCTTCGAGGTCGCCCCGCGCCTTCACCTTCGAGACGAACCATTCCAGCACTTTCGGCTCGTCCTCGACGTCGGGTTCGAATCCCACGCGCGACAGCACGTCGGCACCCGCGTTGGCCAGGGCCGACGCGGCCTCCCTCCCCTTCTTCCGGAGTTCGGCCTCCCGGCGGATCACGAGATGGAAGGGCGGCGCCTTCCCCTTCAGGTCCGGCATCACCGTGAGTCCGAAGGGGGCGCACGCCGCGAAGAGCTCCGGATCCGACGCCGCCAGCGACGCCGCGAGATCGGCCGCGTCGTCACGGCCTGCCAGGAGCACACGCTCCGGATCGACCCGGACTCTCGCCTTGGCATCGGTGAGGCTCGCGCGCACGAAGCCCGCCTCGCGCTCGCGACCCATCTCCCTCCGCTGCGGCGCGAGGACGAGGCACCCGCGGTCGCGCCAGCGCTCGATCCCGTCCGACGCCTTGCCTCCCCGCGCCTCGAGGTGGAGCACCAACGGCCAGGGCTTCTGGTCGGTGTAGGCCGCGGGCTTGTAGAGCAGGTAGAAGGACCCGTGGTCCTTCATCTCGACGGAGTCCTGCAGGAGGAACGCCAGGAGCAGCGTCATCCTGATCAAGGACGATGCGGGAGGCGACTTTCCTGCCGCCGGGAGGATAATATCATCCCCATGTTCTCCTGGAAGCACCTGATCGCCGTCGTCGTCGCGGGAGTCCTGGCCGTGATCGTCCTCCTCTTCGCCTGGATCCGGGGGGTCACCCGCCGCCGGCGGGCGCTGACGGCCCTGAACGACGCCGGAAGGTTCGACGACGCCGTCGAGCTCGCGCGCGATTGGGCGGAACGGCCGGGACTCTTCTGGAAGATGAGCGCCGCCCTCCTTTCTCCGGGCACCTGGGACCTCTTCTACGTCGCCGAACTCGAGGAATGCGGCCGATTCAAGGAGGCTCTCGGGTATATCGACGGTCGCCTCCCATCGCTCCGGAGGCCGGCCCTCAGGGTGGACCTGCTGGATCGCCGCGCCCGGCTGCTGAAGGACCTGGGCCGCGCCCGCGAGGCGGAGGAGACCTACGAGCGGGCCTTCGCCTTGGCCGAGGGGCTGGACAAGAAGGCGTCCGCCTTCAACCTCGGGATCCTCCGATGCAACCGCGCGCTCATCCCGCTCTCCGAAGGTCGGATCGCCGCGGCGTTGGAGAGTCTCGGGGAGGCCGATCCAGTCGGGAAGCAGCTGACCACGCTCCACAATCGAGGCCATATGCTCTACTGGAAGGGCGATTTCGGCGCTGCCCTCGAGACCGCCCTCGGGTCCTTCCCGGAGCTGGCGGGCGCGTGGGATCCGAAGGCCCGCACGATCGACCTCGCGGCGGACGCCTGGCACATTCAGGGCAAGGGCCCGAACGATCCCGTCCTCCGGCTGCTCGTCTGGATCCTCTGCGCCCAGGCTGCGATCGCCGGCCGCTTTCCCGCCCGGGTCTCCGATCGGGGGCCCTGGGAACTCGCGGCGGTCACCGCCCGCAACCGTCTCCTCTCGCTGCCCTTCCGGGGTCTCCTCCTCGCGTCGGAGGGGCGCAAGCAGGAGGCGATCGACCTGATGAAGGATTTCGACTCGCCCCGCGAAAGCGCTCCTCCCGTGCCGAGCTTCCTCGTCGCGCTCGACACCGCGGCGTCCGCCTTCTGGAGGGCGATGGGAGATCCCCAGCGCGCCGTCGGACCTGCCGAGCGGGCCCTGATTCACCCGCGAACTCCGCTCGACCGGCACGCCGCGCACCACGAGCTCGCGCAGGTGCGGGAGGCGCTGGGGGACCGGGCTAAGGCGGCCGATTCCTACCGCCGCTGCCTCGACGAGCGGGTCGAGTCGTTCCTGTCGCAGGACGCCCGGGAGCGCCTGGATCGCCTCAAGGCCTGAGGAGGACCGATGGACCGTCTCACCTGCGACCGCTGCGGCAACGGCCTGCTCCTGGACGCCCCCGTCCGCTACGAGGTGAAGATCGAAGTGACCTCGGCGTACGACCCACTCGAACTGACCGCCGAGGACCTCTCGAGAGCTGAGGAGGAGATGAAGGCCCTCCTCGAGAAACTCCGGCACTACTCCGCGGAGAGGGCCCAGGACGAGGTCCACCGCGCCTTCCGCTTCGACCTCTGTGCCACCTGCCAGAAGGCCTTCCTGGCAAACCCGCTGGCGCGGCGCCCGGGAATTTGATAGCTTCCCCGCTTCCGCATCCGAGGAGACCCGCGGCATGAAGCAGCTCGTCCTCATCCGCCACGGCGAGAGCACGTGGAACAAGGAGAACCGGTTCACCGGCTGGGTCGACGTGGGCCTGAGCGAGAAGGGGCTCGCCGAGGCGAAGGAGGCCGGACGTCTTCTGAAGAAGGAAGGCCTGACGTTCGACGTCGCCTTCACCTCGCTGCTCCGCCGCGCGATCGCCACGCTCTGGCACGTGCAGGAGGAGATGGGCCTCGTCTGGATCCCCACCTGGAAGCACTGGCGGCTCAACGAACGCCACTACGGCGCCCTCCAGGGGCTCAACAAGGCCGAGACCGCGGCGAAGCACGGGGACGATCAGGTGAAGATCTGGCGCCGCAGCTTCGACGTCGCGCCTCCCCCGCTCGCGGCTTGGGATCCCGCGTGGCCCGGGAACGACGCGCGCTACGCCGCCGGGGAGATGCCGAAGACCGAATCGCTCAAGGACACGATCGCCCGATCGCTCCCCTACTGGCACGAGACGATCGCGCCCGAACTCAAGGCCGGGAAGCGCGTGATCGTCGCGGCGCACGGGAACACCCTGCGCGCGCTCATGAAACACCTGGACGGGATCTCGGACAAGGAGATCGTCGACCTCGAGCTCCCCAC
>CAZSCC010000484.1:0-5176 GCA_964604905.1 uncultured Planctomycetales bacterium | reverse complement strand
ACGATCTGCCAGAAAATCCAGGGGATGTAGCGGAGCCCGCGGAGGGCCAGGTGCACCGGATGGCCCTCCTCGTCGAGCAGGCCGTTCCGGGAGGAATACCACGTGACGAAGAGGCAGCAGAGGGCGCCGCAGGCCGTGAGGTAGCGGTCGATGAAGTAGTGGTCGCCCTGTCCGAAGATGTGGTACTTGCCCGAGAGGAGGATCCAGAAGACGAAAAGGACGACGAACATGGAGACAGCGCGTACCGCTCTCATGGCGTTCCCCTTGTCGGCTCCCCGACGATGCGCGCTCGCCCCGGGCCCGTGGAGGCCCTACTTCCCCCCAGACAAATGACCGGGCGAATCTAGCAAGGCGGATGATGTGCGTGCAAGCAAATTCGGACCTCGCCGCCCGCTCAGGGCCCGACGGCGTACTGCAGCGAGTAGGACGTGTTCGTCGGCCAGGGCGTGGGGGCGCCGAGGGGCTCGACCTTCAGGAAATAGGTCCCGTACCGGTCGCACGGGTGGTCCAGCTTGAGCTCGCCGCGCATCTCCGCCTCTTTGATCGGCCGTTTCGAGAGATCGAAGAGCGTCACCTTGAGGTCCAGCGTCGCCGAGTCGGGACGCTTCAGCTGGACCCGGAGCGGGATCGGGGTCCCCGGCCGGGCGCCCTCGGAGGCCTTCGGATCCGGGTTGGGCACCTGGAGTTCGTAGAAGTCCACGTCCAGGCCCTGGGGTTCGAGGTTCGCGAGAAGGAGCGCGCCGCCCTGGATCTCCGTGGCCATGGCGAAGGAATCGTTGCACTCCTGGGGGTCCTTGCCCCGCGTCGCCTGCTGCTTGAGGTCGTCCAGGCGTCCGTTCCGGTACCTCCGGCCCCAGAGGAACCCGCCGTCCATCGGGCCGCACTCGACCAGGAGCGCCTGGAGCTTGGCCAGGAACGCGCGCTCGTCCTCGGCCTTCCCGTCCTGCGCGCGGCGGTCGAGCTCGACGATCTCCGGCAGGCGGTCGTAGAACTTCACCCAGTCCTCGAGGATGGAGGACTTGAAGTCGTCGTACTCCGTCCGAATCATCATCGCGCTTTGCTCCTTCGCGCGACGGAACCAGTCGGCCGCCTCCTCCCAGCGCCGGTTGAACCAGAGGTAGATCCCCTGGAAGTACATGCACTCGCGGATGAAGCCGTCCATGGTCATGGGGCGGATGTAGAGCCCGCTCTGAGTCATGAGGAACTTCTCCCGGCGGGCGAAGAGCTCCACGCGCGCCTTCTCGAGCCACGGGATGGCGAGCTCGAAGGACGACAGGGGTCGCGGCCCGGGCGGTCCCAGCCGGAGCAGCTCCTGGAGCTCGGAGTCCCCCTCGACCCGCTTGAGGAGCGGCTGGTCGAGCTGTCCGTCCCTCCAGGAGGCCTTGTGGAAGAGCGTACGGGCCAGCTCGTACTTCAGGTAGGGCGAGTCGGGTAGCATCGTGTTTCCCCGCTTGAGCCAATCGAGCCCGAACTTCACCCACTCCCAGGACCGCTCCGGGTCGGTGAAGCCGTTGGCCACGTTGTAGGCCGAGTGCCAGCCCAGGTGGGACCAGACCTCCGGGTTGCGCGGCTGGAAGTAGGAGATCAGCTTGAGGATCTCGCGGCGCTCGTACCAGCGCTTCTCCTCCTCGAGCTTCTTGAGCTGGATCCAGAGGGCGTCCACCACGACGGCGCGGAATGCCCCGAAGAAGAGCGAGGCGATGTAGGTGGGCACCATGTCGCTGGCGGGCAAGTCCGCCAGGTTACGGTACCGCGCCTCCTCCCGCGTCTCGGGCTGGCGGTCGAGGCCGACCTGGAGGAAGACCAGCGCGGCCGAGAGGAGGGCGAGGACGACCCAGCGTTTCGGCGTCACCGGTCGAAGTCCTTGAACCGCATCACCAGCATGCCCAGCGCCCCCAGGACGAGGACCGGGATAAGGGCCAGGCGCATCGCGGTCCCGAGGTCCCGCCACGAGACCGCCCGGTCCTTGAGCAGCCAGCGGGAGAAGTCGAAGTCGTCGAAGTCCGGCACCGCCGTCAGGACCGCCTTGGAGACCGCGCTGGAGTACCGGAGGAACCACGGGGGGATCTCCTCGGCCATCCGGGGCCGCTTCTCGCCGGTCTTGAGCTCCGAGAGCGAGCGGTCGATGTCGCGCGTGCCGTCCTTCACGTAGCTGTGCGCCGACCCCACCATGTAGAGCAGGATGCCCAAGAGGATGCTGAGCGGCGCCGAGAGGATGGACGAGGCCATGAGGGTCAGCGCGAGGACGGTCATCGACTGGAGGAAGAGGAGCACCATGCCGCGCGCGAACGCCGTCTCGAAGAGCGCGGACTTGAAGTAGATCGCCAGGGCCGGTTTCGAGGCGATGAGGAAGCCGTCTGGATCGCTGCAGCGGATCGCGACGTCGAGCGTCCCGTCGGGCCCCACGAGGTCCGCGGGCATCCACCATTCCTTCTCCTCGTTGGTGTTGAGGAACTGGTCCATGCGGTGCGTCCGTCCCGAGGGGTTCCTCGCCTCCAGGAGGACCGTCCCCGACGCGCGGTAATCGTCCTTCTCCGCCCCCACGGAGAGGCGGCTCTCCAGGCGGAGGCGGTCGCCGAAGTCGGAGCGCCGGAGCCCGGTGAAGCGCCAGAGGAGCGCCCCCTGTTCCCGGGCCAGGACGCCGAGCCTGCCCGTCCCCTCGTCGACCTCCCGGCCGCGGATCGCGTTGAACTGCGGGGCCTCCGACCGCTCGTACGCGACGAGCGGGGGGAACGTGGGCCCCGCGAAGAGCTGGACGCCGCGGATGAAGAGGACCGTCCCCAGGCCCATCAGCCCCACGAAGATCGCCAGGAGCAGCGAGAGCCCGAGCAGCTTCCCCAGGAAGATCGCCGGCTTCGAGACGGGCTTCGAGACCAGCATGTAGATGCGCTTCTGTTCGAAATCGGAGGGGAGCGAGAAGCCCGACAGGAAGAGCGCGATGATCGCCGTGAAGAGCGACGTGGCCCGGAGCGCCCAGACCTCCATGAGGCGCAGCCGATCCGCCATCCTATCCACCGAGGGGAAGAAGGCGACCGAACTCAGGAGCGCGGCCGCGAAGAGGAGGAGGATGACGAAGACCTTCCTGCGCGACGCCTCGATCAGCGTCATCCTCGCGATCGCCCAAAGACGTCCCAGCGAGGCGGTCACTTCTTCTCTTCGGGTCTCTTGTACGTCAGCCCGTCCCCGCTCTCCTGGACCGTGCGGAGGAAGACGTCCTCCAGGGTCTCGAGGGTGTTCTCCGATTTCACCAGGCGCGCGCCCTCCGCTTTCGCGAGCTCCTCGATCTTCTTCCGCGTCTCCTCCGAGAGGTCCTTGAAGGTGAGCTGGACGGAGTCGCGCTGCACGAGGATGTCGCGCACGGCGCCGTACTTCTTGGTCTGGCCCTGATGGAGGAGGCAGATGCGGTCGCAGACGTCCTGGACGTCGCCCAGCAGGTGGCTCGAGAGGAGCACGGTCTTGCCCCGCTTCTTGAGGTCGAGGATCAGGTCCTTGATCTGGCGGGAAGAGATCGGGTCGAGGCCGCTGGTGGGCTCGTCGAAGATGACGAACTCCGGATCGTTGATCAGGGCCTGGCAGAACCCGACCCGGCGGGTCATGCCCTTGGAGTACTCGCGGATCTGCCGCTTGCGCGCGTGGGCGAGGCCGAAGCGTTCGATGAGCTCGTCGGCCCGCTTCTTCCGCGTCGCGCGGTCGAGATTGAAGAGGCGCCCGAAGAAGTCGAGGGTCTCGTCGGCGTTGAGCCAGCGGTACAGGTAGGACTCCTCGGGGAGGAATCCGATGCGCGCTTTCACGTCGACGTCGGTCGGGGGCCGGCCGAGGATGCGGGCGCTGCCCCCGGTGGGGAAGATGAGGCCCAGGAGGAGCTTGAAGGTGGTGGTCTTGCCCGACCCGTTGGGGCCGATGAGCCCGAAGACCTCGCCCTTCTCGATGGTGATGGAGAGGGAGTCGAGCCCCGTGTGCTTGGGGCGACCCCAGAAATCCTTGTAGACCTTGGTCAGACGGTCGGTCTCGAGGACGGCGCTCATATCACCCTGGAAAAAAAGCCACGAAAGACGAGCCTTCGCGAAGACTCCTTCTCCGTGGCTTCGGGCGATCCCCTCGGACTACCAACTACCGGAGGAGATTGGCTTCCTTCTGGATCTTGCGGATGAGCTGGCGCTGCTGGCGGCGGCGCTTCTCGCTGGGCTTTTCGAAGAACGCCGTGCGTTTGATGTCCCGCGTCAGCCCTTCCTTCTCGCACGCCTTCTTGAAGCGCTTGAGGAGCTGGTCGAGACTCTCGTTCATGCGGACCTTGACGCGGATCAATCACTCACCTCGCAATGCTGATCAGATGACGGGATTATAGACAAGGAGCTTGAGCGGGGGCAACTTCTTTTTAACAGGAGATAGGGAGATCAGGGAGATAAGGAGATCCAGGGAAGACCCGGAGAAGAATCGGAGAAGACCCGGAGGAGAACCGGAGATGAAGATAAATTCCGAGGGGGACTGGACAAAGGGGAAATCATAAGTTATAAATTGTATAGAGAAGGGATTCATGGAGAGAGAGGGGCAATGAGAAGCAAGGGCAGTGCCAGTCTGTACGAGGTCCTGAAATCCGCCTCCCGGTCGGGCTCGGGTTCCGCGCCCGGCGCGATCGCCGCGCCGGAGACGCCCGCCGCGGCGAACGACGCCCAAAAGTCCCTCCAGGACCGCCTGGCGGAGTACAAGGCGCGCAAGCTCGCTGACGCGCAGGCCGCGCCGTCTTCCGCCGTCGCGGTGGCCGAGCCCACTCCGTCGCCGGTCACCGTCCGCGAAGCGACCCCTCGCTTCACGCAGTTCTTGACCCCGCTCGCCACCCCGTCGGAACCCGAGGCGAAACCCGCGGCCGGCCCCGGCGAGCGCATCTTCAAGCTGACCTACAATACCGCGGCGTTCGCCGCCCTGGTCGTGGTCGGGCTGGTCTTCGTGGCGTATGCGATCGGCGTGAAGTCGGGGCGCGCCCGCGCCGCCGAGGCCGCGCCCGGCGCCCCGGCGATGGCGAAGCCCATCCCTCCGCCGGTTCCCGACGTCCGTCCTCCCGCCGGCCCCCCCAAGGTCTACTCCATCCACCTCGCCGAATGGACCACGCGCAGCGCGCAGGAGAAGCTCAAGGCGGTCGATCAGGCGGACCGGTACAAGACGGCGCTCGACCGGGCGG
>CAZSCC010000483.1:0-14298 GCA_964604905.1 uncultured Planctomycetales bacterium | reverse complement strand
AGATCCCAGTGGTGGTCCCAGCCGCCGTAGAGGACGGTGGTGAACGTGACGCCCGACTCGGCCAGGCGGCGGGCGAGGAGCGTGCTCTGGCCCCACGAGTTCCGGCCGTAGCGGTCGCGCAGCTTCGGGTCCTCGCTCGAGAGGTCGAAGGCCTTCCGGACCTCCGCGCTCGTGACCAGCTCGTACGCCTGCTGCTCGAAGCGGTTCATGGTGTCGAACTGGCCGCTCGAGTCGACGTCCTGCCGAAGCGTGTCGAAACTCTTCAAGAGCGTGCGGCGGTCGCTGATGCGGTCGACGGTCAGGCCGTCGGCGAGCTTCAGGTTCCGCACGGAGAACGCGGGGTTGTTGGGATCGCCGTCGGTCTCGAACGGGTCGTACTGCTGGCCCAGGTAGTTGGCGCCGAAGTAGCCCGGGCGGATGCCGACCGAACTCGCGTGCGGGACGGAGACGTAGGCGGGAAACCCGCGCTTGCGGGCGCCGACGACTCGGGTCGCGATGGAGGCGATCGAGGGATATTTGCCGGTCGTGTTGGCACCGGTCGCGCCGGGGCGGCCGGTGAGCATGCGGTGGGCGCCCCCGAAGTGGTCGCCGTCGTTGTGCCAGAGGGAGCGGACGATCGAGAACTTGTCGGCGACCTTCGCGTGCTTGGGGAACATCTCGGTGACCTGGATCCCGGAGACGTTGGTCGCGATGGGGCGCCAGAAGCCGCGGTACTCGGGCGGCGCGTCGGGCTTCAGGTCGTAGGTGTCCATGTGGCTGGGGCCGCCGTCCAGCCAGATGAGGATGACGCGCGTGTCCTTCTTGCCCTTGGATTCGGCGCGGGCCTGGAGGAGCTCGGGGAGGCCCAGGGAGGCCAGGCCGGCCGCGCCGATCTGGAGGAAGCTGCGTCGGGAGACTCCGGCGCAGGAGCCGCAGACGCCGCCGGCATCGACTCGGAGCATGGGTCGTCTCCTGTTGGCTTCCCCGATCTCCCGCTCCGTCTTCCTACATTGATATGCCCCACGATCGCCTGTCGTGGGGGGGAAATCCGAAAATGGGACGGCATGGAACCCGCGGCGCCCCGGGGGCGTCGAAAGCGCATGATCCGATGGGTGATGGGGACGATCGTGTGGATCGCCGGCGCAAGGGCGGTCGAGGCCCAGGAGGCCCTGAGCGAGGTTTCGGTCTTCATCCACAACCCCTTCAAGGGCAGGCCGCGGGAGGAGTTGATCGCGAAGAAGGAGGGGGAGAAGGTCCTGCTTCTGGCCCGGATCGCTGCGGAGAAGGGGGGAGAGGCGATCGAGGGGAAGGCGGTGCTGACCGACGCCGAGTGGCGGTCGATCCTGAAGGTGGTGGCCGACCAGAAGCTCCTCGAATGGAAGCCGGAGCCCGGGCCGCGCGCGACCGACACCCCGGTGAAAGGATTCGCCGTCAAGGGGAAGGCCGAGAACGCGAAGAGCTGGGATTACCTGATCCAGAACGAGGGGGGCCCGAAGACCCTGATGCAGCTCCTGGCGAGCCTGGCGGCGGGGAAGAAGGATCTCGAGAAGGTTCCCTTGAGGGATTTGAGGCCGTAAGTTCAGGGCTTCTTGGGCACGTTCCGCGCGGGGGGCGGGACGCCGCGGTTCCCGAGGCGTTCCTTGGCCAGCGCGATGTCGTCGATCCAGGCGACGAACCCCTTCCCGGCGGCCTGGTAGTTGTTCCAGCCGAAGGAGAGGCTCTCGAAAACCTCCGGGATCTCGGAGTCCTTGAAGTTCCCAGCGCCCTTGGTGAAGGCGATGTCTTTCACCTCCGCGCCGTTGAGGAACAGGCGGTAGGTCTGCGTGGCGTGATCGACGAACCACTCCGCCAGCGTCCACTCGTCGGTGTACTTGTGCCCATAGCTGCTGCCCTTCCCGAACTCGGGGCGCTTGCCCGGCTGGACGTTGTAGATCCACTGGTGCAGCCCCTTCCCGCCGAGCACCGTGTCCAGGACGCGCACCTCGATCGGGTCCTTGGCGAGCGGGCTCTGGGCCGACCCGGCGACCAGGGTGGAGTGGATGACGCCCCCCGCCGGCTCCGGCGCCGGCATCTGGACCTTGAAGTAGAGCCGCCCCCAGTGCTGTCCTCCCAGCGCGGCGACGGCGTCGCCCTTCACCGTGATCCGCCGCGGCCCGTTGACCGCCGCGTCGAGGCGGAGCGACCGCCTGCCGCTGTGGCCCACGTCCTCGACGACGGCCGCCGCGCCCGTCTTCTGGTATCCCCTGGGAATCTGCCCCGTCGCCACTCCTTCGAAGTCCTCGTACAGCAGGAACTTCCCCTTGCCGACCGGCGGGTCGTCCGCGGGCGGTTTCGGGTCCTTCCCCGCCTGCTCTCCGGCGTAGGCCAGGGAGAACGCGAGAGCGAGGGCAAACAGCGCGCTGGCTTGGATCGTCATCCTGGTTTCTCCGGGAGTCTCATCCTATTAACCTTCCGGAGCCCGAGATAACGCCGTCCGGCCCAATTCAGAGGACCCGAGAAGCGGATCTTCTCCGTGCCCCCGGCCCCCTCTGGTCGCTCAGTCCGAGAAGGCTCGGTGCTTGGCGTTCCCGAGGGAGACGATGTACGCCAGGAGGTCGAGGATCTCATCGCGCGACAGCATCACGAGCAGGCCGGTCGGCATCGGCGAGACGTCCGACGGGGTCACCCGGCTGATGTCGCTCTTCTTGATCGCCACCGTCTTCGTGGGCTCCTGGAGGTTCTCCGCCAGGTGGATCGTGTCGCCGTCGCGCTTGACGATCATGCCCTTGTATCGCTCGTCGTTCTTCAGGAAGACGGCGACGACCCGGTGGTCGTCCTTGATCCGCGCCGACGGATCGATGATCTGGCGCAACAATTCCACGCCGGGATACTCCTCTCCGGCCTTCGTGAGGTCCGCCCCGACGTTGGCGCCCGCGCCCTGGATGTTGTGGCACTGGATGCAGCCGGCGACCTGGAACATCTCCTTCCCGCGGTTGAAGTTCCGGCCTTTCAAGGGGGCATCGAAGGCGCCCTTGAAGTCCTCCATCGCCCACATCTTCACGAACTTCCGAGACGTCGTCGCGGGTTTGACCCCGGGGTTCAGCAGCTCTTCGGGTGAATAGAAATCGACCCTGTCCTTGACGGCGTCCCGCACCTGCTTGACCTTGGCCGCCGTCAGCGTCGGGGCCTTGTTGCCGAACGAGTTGCGCACGTACGACAGCACGGCCGCGATCTCCTCGTCGTTCAGCATCCCGCCGAACGGCGTCATGGGGGTGAGGCCGGGGTACTTTTTGCCGTCGACCTCGAGGGGGCCGAACATGCCCTTGAGCGTGAGCTTGATGAGGCGGTCGTCGTCCTGCGTCACCCACGGGCTCCGCGCGATCGGCGGGAAGCCGGAGAGCGCCAGGCCCTCTCCGTCGGGCTGGTGGCAGGTCGCACAGTGGCCGTCCCGGCCGTAGAGTTCGGCGCCCTTCAGGAACACCTTCCGCTCGTCGCCCTTGAGGTGATCCGGCACCTTGACGACGGAGACGTCCTCGATCGTCTCGTTGTTCAGGTGCGCCTTCGAGACCCGGTAGGCGTCCTTGATCCAGCGGTCGCCCGTGAGCGCCGCCGCGCCGCCCGCGTTCTCCGCCTCGGCGATCACGGCGAGACCGGCGTCCTTTCCGATCCACGACGCGGCGACGATCGCCCCGAGCTTCACGCGGCCGTGCGGATCGCGCGCCGCCTTCTTGAGCAGCTCCGCCGGGTCCGCGAGGCGATGTCCGTTGTAGCGGACTCCCTCGACGACGGCGGCGCGCACGCGGAAGTCCTTCGAGTCCGCCAGCCGGTGCAGCAGCGCTTCGTCGACGCGGTTCAGGCCCCAGGTCGTCCAGAGGGCCTCGAGGAGATGGTGCTCGTGGGCGGGATCCTTCGGGTCGAGCGCGGCCGTCCAGGCCGCGAGCGCCGCGAGGACCTCCGCGGGCTTCCGGCCGCGGAGCTCGCGCTGCGTCCGGTACCGCGAGCGGTACTCGGGCAGCTTGAGGTTCTCCAGCAGCTGCGCGATCGTTGCGCCGGCGATCTTCGCCGCTGCGACGAGCGGCCGTCCCGGAAACGTGATCCGGTAGACGCGGCCGTAGGTGTGGGCGCGGTTCGGGTCGCGAGCGTTGTGCTGCATGTGGCCGATCAGCGGGTTGTGCCAGTCGATGATGTAGAGCGAGCCGTCCGGAGCGAACTCCAGGTCGACCGGCCGGTAGTTGGGATCGCTGGATACGACGAGGTCCTGCCGCCACTTCGTCTTGTAGCCGGTCCCCTCGTCCATCATCTGGTGCTGCTTGGTCCCGAGGAACCCGATGGCGTTGTTGAGGAGCAGGTCACCCTGCACGTCGGGCGGGAAGTGCCGGCTGCTGATGAATTCGAGGCCCGAGGTCGGGCGCACCCGGTGCGCGGGCTCGATCAAGTCGACGCTCTGGGGAGACGCGACGCCGTAGCGCGGCTTCAGCGACCCGGGGACCATCCACTCCGTGTTGGGGCCCGACGTGTGGAGGAAGAAGTGCTGGCCCCAGTCGTCGTACGCGACGCCCCACGGGTTGGGAATCGACAGCTGGGCGTGGCGCTCGAGCTGGCGGCGCTGCGGCGCGTAGCGGAAGAAGCCTCCGTCGGTGCCGCGCACGGGGCCGTACGCCGTCTCTACGCTGGTCCGCAGGAAGGTGCCCTCGGCCAGGATGAAGGCGCCGGACGGATCGGCGCAGAAGGCGCTGATCGCGTGGTGGGTGTCGTGGTCGTCGAAGCCGCTGAGGATGATCTCCTTCCCGTCGGCCTTGTCGTCGCCGTTCTTGTCCGTGAGCAGGACGAGGCTGGTCCCCTGCGAGACGTAGACGCCTTCCGGCGCAAACTCGAAGCCGATGGGGAGATGCAGCTTGTCCGCGAAGACCGTCTGCTTGTCGGCCTTGCCGTCGCCGTTCGTGTCTTCCAGGATCAGCAGCTTGTCGTTGGGCTTCGGATCGCCGGGCCGGTAGTGAGGATAGCTGGGCATCACGGCGACCCAGAGCCGACCCTTGCTGTCGAAGGAGAGCTGGACCGGGCTCGCAAGATCGGGGAACTCCTGCTCGCTGGCGAACATCTCGATCTTGTAGTCCTTCGGCACTTTGATCGCGTCGAGCGCTTCCTTCCCCTTGAGGAACTTGATCGCGCCGCCTTTTGGCTTGAAGTTGGTCTGGACCTCCGGCAGCTTGGACGTGTCGGCGTCGAGCGCGGCGACGTCGAGGGTCTTGCCCTCGAGCGCCGCCCAGATCGCGCGGTCGCGGATCTCGGTCATCTCGCGGATCTTCTGGACCTCGAACGGGTAGTTCGCGGGGCCGAAGGGGTTGAAGCGGCGGCCGTAGGCATGCACGCCGTTGGGGATCTTGAAATCGTTGAGCCAGAACCAGTCCTTCTCGAGGACCGCCTCGCGGACCTGGGCGCGGCGGGCTTCGGCTTTGGCGGGGGACTTCCCGAAAATGCGGTCGACCAGGAGGGCGGACAGTTTCTTGTAGCCGGCCTCGTTCAGCAGGGCGCCGTCCGCGGTCAAGGGCTCCTTGGATTCGCGGTACCAGGTCTGCGAGGCGCGGAAGGCGTCGACGAAGAGGACGCCGTTCTCGCCGGCGACCGCTTCCATGACGGAGGTGGTGGCGGCGAGGAGGGGATTCTGGAGCCGGCCGTCGGGTACGTCCAGGGTGGCGGAGAGGTCCTGGATCGCGGTGGGGGAGACGAGGGCGAGCTTCGGCGCGGCCTTCCCGTTGTACGGCTGGCCGAGGGTGTGCTTCAGGAAGGCGTCGAGTTCGGCTCTGAAGTTCTTGAGTCCCGCGAGGCCCTGGAAGGATTCGTTGAACCCGAAGAAGGCGATGAGGACGTCGGGCTTGAGGCGGGCGAGCCACTGCTCTTCGGTTTCGAAATGGCCTTCGCCTCCGGCGATCTTGCCGTCGCAGTACGGAAGGGCGAATTTGTCGGCGCCCGGGAAGCCGAGCTGGTTCTTGCGGGAGGAGTGGGGCCGGAAGCTGGGGGTATTGCCCTCGTCGCACATGTTTCGGACGAGCAGCTGCTGCTCCGGGTAGCGCAGGTGGAGCTCAGTCTCGAAGTGACCGAAGTGGATCATGCGGGAGCCGAGGCCGTTGCCCATCAGCACGATGCGGGCCTGCTTGTCGAGGCGGAAGGGATCGGCGGCCTGGGCGGGGGCGCGGGCCGGGAGGATCGCCAGGGCGACCCAGGCCAGCGCGGCGACGACGATCGGAAGGCGTCTGCTCATCTCGAGTCTCCCAGCGGCAAGAACAAAGGGAGCGTCTGCCCCTCCGGGGGAGTGGACGCGCACCCTGCTACATAACGATTCCAGGGCCGCTTTGCCCATCATTTTTCAGCGGGCGGGCAGGACCGTTACGGGGCGATGTCGGGGGGGCGCCAGGTCCATGATTTCAGAAGGGTTGCCCGTTGAGAATCGCCGCAAGTAGGGCAATGCCACCCCAAGAGCTTGAAGAACTCCATCGCCACGATCTGAAACCCCACATCGGTACATTCCGGGCAGCGGAGCATCGGCACGAAAGCAATCACCCTCATCGCGACCACGATGAGGGCGACTCCCCCGAAAACCCATGGATTGGCCCGAGAAGGCGAACGGCTGATGGTTTCGGGCATAGGCCTCGCGTTGATTGAATTCCACACAGCCCCTCAGCTCTTGAACGTGGGGGGACGGATTTCGATGGCTGGCGGGGTGTGGGAACCGCCCCCGGAAGGCGCCGGAAAGGCCCGAAAGGAAGGACGAGCCGAAATCGTGATCGGGAACTACGCAAATCGCTACACAGTCGGCACCGCCGGAACGGCGAAAACGGCGGGCGCGTGTAAGTCCTTGGCGTGTGGTGCCTGGGGGGGGAGTCGAACCCCCACGCCCTTGCGGGCATCGGTTTTTGAAACCGACGCGTATGCCAGTTCCGCCACCCAGGCGCGTGGAAAGAGTTTAGCTCACAAGGAGTTGCGCGTCCACGCCGGCGAGCCCCTTGTGCCAAACCCATCTGCGTAGCAGGTTGCGTAGTGGCTTTTCCCTCGATTCACCAACTTCATGAACCGCCTGCCCCAGGTGGTGGTTCAAGCTTCCGCGGATGTAGGGTATATAGAGCTATGCGAATGAGTGACTCTGACAAGATCAAATCCGCTCTGTTCAAGGCTTGCCCTCATTGTGGGCAACTGCATCCCTCAAGTCCGGCGGCGCTTCATGAATAGCCGTACCGAGCCATAGGCGGCTCCTGCAAGGCCCTCCAGCGCATGCTCGATATCTTCCAGCTCGCCCAGCTTGCTGCTCCAACGCCCATTCTCCAGCTGGCGGGCAGCATGGGTCGGCGTTCCGTTCGCGTCGGCATACAGGGCAACCTTATCGAATCCGGCCTCCAGAGATCCGTCGTTGCAAGCGGCATAGCCGAGGGTTCGGTAGGCCGCAGCGAAGGCATCGAGGGTCTCCTCCAGGGGCGCTTCGGGCGGCCAGTAGTACTCCTTGACGGGCCACCACCACCTTGAGCTGTCGCCTGCGGCCCACGCGATGCAGTTGTACTCGATCGTCTCTTCGCTGGTGACGCCGTAGCCGGAAGAGGCGAGGTTGGGGAATGTCTTCTGGAGAACCTCTTCGCTCATCAGATGCCGGCGGCTTGGGCCCACTCAGCCCAATCCTGGGCCATGAGCCGCATTCGACCCGCATGGTCCGGCTTGACCGGATCCTTGCCGGTGATGGCCTGAAGCGCCCAGAACCAATGATCGGGCTTGCGTTCCAGCTCTCCGATGATTAGCGGCACGGCATCCTCGCCCATTCCAATGATCGCCTGGTAGGCCGGATGCATGGCCAGCTGCCGCACGGACGATGACGCGGCGGGCCTGCCGGTCCGCCAATCATCGGCCAGATCGGCAAACCGTTCCCGAAGCGTCTTCCGGCGCCTTGAGACCGGGAGGAAATAATGTCGCACGGCCTTCTCCCCCTGGGTCTGCAGTACCCCGCTCTCGAGACTTACTCCGGCGGAGACCACACAATACGCCAGGCCGAGATCCCGAAGGGGAGCCAGCAAACGCACCTTCATCGGACCAACTCCTTGGCCCGCTTGGCCAGACTCTCCGCAAACACGCGGTTCTTGACGTCGCGAAGCCGGTCCAGACAACTCCACACCTCCGGGCTTTCCGGAGTCAGGTCCACCGGCTGAAACACGTCGATGTCCAGGATCACCGGCAGGATTCCTTCCTTCGTGTTGTTTGGATCGATCGTCTCGTTGATCACAATCTTGGCGCCGGTGGGAGCGTCCGTCCCCGTGACCTGCATGAAGAAACTGTCGATGCCATCCATGACTCGGGACGAAACCTCGGGCCGCGTACTCAGAAACTCCGCCATCTCGTCGACGGGAAGGGGGAGTTCAATCCGGTTGATGTACCGAAGCGCGAGTCTGACTACCTTCACGGGTCGGGCGAATGTCCTGTAGACGCCCCAAAGCCCGAGTGCCTCAGCCCGAACGTGCTCCCACTTCGTGTAGGGAGCCAACCGGCTGAAGGCGAAACGGTCCTGCAGCACCTGAAGGACCTGCGTCCCCTCACCTGAGGTCATCAGAAACCCTTGCTGCTTGGCGGAATGGGTCACGACCGGAGCCTCGCTGGCGCCCCGAAACTGGACCCCGCCGCTCATCAACGTCCGATCCTTCAGTGAAGGGTACCGATCCTTGACCGAATCGTGAATCTGGGCAAGGCGACCCAAGTGAATGTCCGGAGGCAGAGCCACCTGGATCTCGATCACGGCTTCCGTGATCGGGGCCCGCCCAAACAGCACGGTCTCGGACATGCTAGTCATTCTAGTACCGCCGGTCGGGCCTCACAAGCTCGATAGGGCGGCGGGACCATCCCTGCTGGCTGGCGATGCTGCAACTTGGATGCAATTCAAGTGCATGGGGTTAGAGCCATCGTTTACGATCCGGATGGCCGCCCTGTCGAGCTGTACCAAGCACGCTGAGGCGCGCGCAAACCCGCTCGATCAAGAGGGTACACATGACCATGGTCTCAGCGGAGTGGCTCGCACGCTATTACGAGCGGACGGTTGGGCGGCCTTGGGGATACTGGGATCCCACGCTCGATTCAGTCCTCGCAGACCGGATTCGTCGGCTCCTACTCCTGGGTCTTGAACGCCTCAACACGCTCCCGGCGACTGACCCGTTCTGGTCCAGTACTAACCGCGAGCCCACCCTTTACAAGCTCAACGACTACTTCGGGCCCCGGCTATCTTCCCATCCGGACGATGAGGATAGTCGCTGGATCATGGCTTCGCTCCTGCTCTACAACGGCCGAGACAACGAACTTGGACTCGTCCTGGAGCCTCTCCTGAATAGGGGCTTCGAAAACATCGAGTGGATCATGGCGGCCGGCTCATGGTGCCGCAAAGGATGGGGATTTAGCCATACGTCCAGCATGCGGGACCTTCTGATCAAGATTCGCGGTCGGCTTCCCGAGCTGAGGGATCGGCTGGAATCCCTGCGGCCGAACGCTACTCCTCATCGACTTGCCATGATTGAGGAGGTGCTCAAGCTCTCATCTCCGGATTGGGAAGCCGCACTGAGGCCTCCCTCCACTGGCAATCCTTCCTAATAATTGCACAAGGAGCCAGTCCTTACGGCAGATACCCATCGGCAAGGAGATGATGCAGCACATAGATGGCTCCGGTCGCATGGTGGCCCCAATGGCTGATAAGGCTGAAACGCCAATGCCAGATAACGGCCTTCTTGACCTGCGTGGACCCTTGTTCGAAGACCAGGAGCCCAGGCTTGATGTCTCGATAGATGTCCGCGAGATCATCCGCCAAGTTTCCGGCCACCGGATCATCCTTGAAGCGCGGGTTGAAGAACTCCCAGTAGAATTGGAGATTGCCTAGCTTCCGCCCAAGACTCTTGAATAGCGCCTGCCACTGCTTGTGAGTCAGCCGACGCTCCTGGTACTTCGCCGAGGAATCGAAGGTCGGCAAGTGCACCCCGGCTGCATACAAGCGCGTCAGGGTCAGGAGCACTCCCTCAAGGAACTTCTTCCTGCTCATCTTCGGATGCGCTTCGATGAGCGCACAATAGTCGCTCGCGACCAGAGCAAACTCCTGCCCGATAGGGGGATTCTCCTTCACTCGCTTAGTCATTGCATTCGAGAATACACCGACACGTAGTCGCGGGGAAGTCTGCGTAGCATGTTGCGTAGTACTCAGGGCCGAAAGAGGCCCAGAGGCGACCAAGCACGCTCACTCGAGGCGACACGGCGAAATCGCGCAAGTGCTTGAGGCGCCGCGGGATGACGAAGATTGACGCGTGAAGCGGCGAGAAGCGCCGCGCCGCCCGAGGGCCTTTTGAAACCGACGCGTATGCCAGTTCCGCCACCCAGGCGCGTGGCGGTCAGTATAGGAGGCGGCGGCTACCCCGTCCACCGCCCCGCGGCCACGCTGCCGCATCCGCCTGAGGAGTGAATACTCCCGAGGTAAGGCCCCTACGGCACGTAGATGACCGCGACCGCCGGACGCTTCCGGACTTCTTTCGACTCCCGCGAGTGCACCCTCATGTAGTCCTGCGAGTCGCCGTGGAGCATGAAGCCGTGATTCTCGCGGGCGCCCTCCGTCCAGAACTTCACCGCCTCGGTGAAATCCCAGACGTTCACCGGCGCGCCGCCCGGACCCGCCGCGAGAAACAGCGGCAGGAAATCGGGGTCCTCCCCGTAATAGGTCCCGTTCACCGCCTTCCACAGCTTCCCCTTCGCGAACTCGTAGCCGTTCGCCTCCTCCTCCACCCACGGCCGCACGCAGGGTTCGACGATCCATAGGTTGGGCTTCGTGGGAAGCTTGGCCTCCGTCCGCGTCAGGATGAGCCGCGCGGCGAGAATGCGCGACTTCGCGGGGATGACCGAGAGATCCACCCGCATGAGGACGCTCCGGTGGCGCATGAAGGCTTCGAGCGTCTCATGCTTCCCGTGGGAGCGGGTGCGCCATTCGTTCGGGCCGTCGGGACCGTGGCTCGACATGAACGTGTCCTTCCATCCGGCGAATCCGTTCTCGCCGTCGCGCAGGACGGCCAGGACCGCCCCGGGGTGTTCCTTCCGCAGCCCTTCGTGAAGGTCCCGGATCCGGGCCTCCACGGCCTCGAGCGTCGACTCCTGGGACGGCGTCCAGGCGTCCTTCCGCTTCTTCCCGAGCTCGATGACGTCGCGGACCTCGAGGTCGCTGCTGGACACGCGGAACTTCGGGATCTGCTTCGTGGCGCTCCACATGCGCGCTTTCGGCGTCGAGAAGCCGTCCTGCGAGTACGGCGAGAAATAGCCGATCTCGCGCGGCTCGGGCCATTCGGAACTGAGGCGGATGTTGTCCACGGTGACGGACAGCCCCCCTTCGGGCTGGTACGCGTAGAGAACGAAGCGGACGACCTCTCCGAATCCCGGCCGGACGCCGTAGCCGTTCTCGTGGATCACCACCCGGATCTCGTTCTTCCCGGGCTCCAGGAGAGCGGTCCGGTCCCACCAGGCCCTTCCCTCGTGCTTCTTCAGGGTCTCCGGATCCAGGCTCTTGGACTGGAGCACGCGGAAGCCGATCAGGCAACGCCGGTCGGTCGTGACGTCCGCGAGGAGCGTCTGGAATTCCTTCCAGTCGCCGGGGATCGCGATCCGGTCGCTGGAGACCGCGGGCCAGAAGCCTCCGTCGAAGGTGAGCTTCAGGGCGCTGCGACCGGAAGTGGCGCCGACCTCCGTGCGTTCGACCCCAACGGCTGGCTCCTTCTGCTTCGCGTCCGGCATTTCGAACGCCGTCCAGCGGGCCGGCTCGTCCGCGTCCTCAAAGTCGAAGAGGACCTTGTCCTGGAAGGTCGCGGGACCGGCGTGGGCCGTCCCAAGGATCGCGGAGAGCGCAATCACCAGCGCGGAACGTCGGATTATCAGCATCTCTCGGTCCTCCGGGTTCTCATTACGGTGCCCGCCGAAGCACCGCGAAACGCAGGATTCCGCAGACCTTCAGGGGCTCTTCGCTCCGTAGTAGACCCGCGTCCCCGCCGGGACGCGCTTGTACCGGTAGGCCGCGAGCGATCCATGGACCAGGCCCAGGAAGACATGGTGCTGCGGGTCCACGTCCACGACGTAGAGATCCGCGCCGTCGCTGACCTTCTCCCAGGCGTCCTACTCCCGGTCGTATCGCCAGGCGCCCGACGTCAGAAATGGAAGGACCTCCCGGTTGAGCGGGTCGTAGACCCTGCAGTTCCCGCCGCCGTGCGCGCCGGGCAAGTAGCCGTCGCTTCACCAGACGACCCCGCGTATCATGACCGGCGGATGGGGCATCGGATGGCGGCCGTCCTGGCGGGGTTCCTGGCCGTGGGCACCCAGGGCTGCACGTCAGTTCCCCCGGCGCCGGCGCCGACCCCGGAGAGACCCAACATCGTCCTCGTCCTGGCCGACGACCTGGGCTACGGGGACCTCGGATGCACCGGGCATCCGGCGATCCGCACGCCCCACCTGGACCGCTTCGCCGCCGAGGGGCTCCGGCTCACGAGCTGCTACGCCGCGGCGGCGAACTGCTCGCCGTCCCGCGCCGGACTGATGACCGGCCGCACGCCCTACCGCCTCGGCATCCACGACTGGATCCCCTTCATGTCGCCCATGCACCTGCGCGCCGGCGAGAGGACGATCGCGACGCTCCTCCGCGACGCCGGGTACGCCACCGCGCACGTCGGGAAGTGGCACCTCAACGGGCTCTTCAACCTCCCGGGCCAGCCCCAGCCGAACGACCACGGGTTCGAACACTGGTTCAGCGCCCAGAACAACGCCCTGCCCAGCCACCGGGACCCCTACAACTTCGTCCGCAACGGCATCCCCGCGGGGCCGCAGGCCGGCACGTCCTCCGAGATCGTTTCCGGCGAGGCGATCCGCTGGCTGCGCGAGGGACGCGACCGGTCCAAGCCGTTCTTCCTCTACGTCTGTTTTCACGAACCCCATGAGCCGATCTACACGGAACCGCGGTTCACGGACCTGTACCCGTCGCCCGGCGATCCCAGCCGCGCCGCCTACTACGGCAACGTGACCCGGATGGACGAGGCGTTCGGACGCCTCATGGGCGAGCTGGACGCGCAGGGGCTGCGGGAGCGGACGTTCGTGATGTTCAGCTCCGACAACGGCCCGGCGCGGACGAAATACCACAACGCAGGATCCGCCGGTCCGCTCCGCGCGTCCAAAGGCCACCTCTACGAAGGGGGCATCCGCGTCCCCGGGCTGGTCCGCTGGCCTGGCCGCGTGAAGCCGGGCACGGCGAGCGACGAGCCGGTCTCGGGCGTGGACTTCCTTCCCACCGCCTGCGCCGTGGCCGGCCTCGAGCCGCCCCGAGACCGCGTCCTCGACGGCACGAACGTCCTGCCCGCCCTCGAGGGAAAAGGCGTCCGCCGGGCCAGTCCGCTCTACTGGCAGTACAACTGGGCCCTCAGCGAACCGGCCGTCGCCCTGCGGATCGGGGACTGGAAGATCCTGGGCCGGCTCAGCACGCGGTCCGCCGAGCGGACCCACATCACGGCCGAGGGCAACCGGGTCTTGAAGGGCGCGGGGCTCGCGGGGTTCGAGCTCTACAACCTCAAGGCGGATATCGGCGAGACGACCGACCGTTCCGGAAGCGAGGCGGAGAGGCTCTCGGAACTGTCCGCGGCGCTCGGGAAGATGTACCTCGAGGTGCGGGAGGAGACGCCCGCCTGGCCCGTGTGGACCGCTCCGCCTTACGAGGCCCAGCGCATCCGGTGGCCGGACTACGTGGCCAGGCCGCTGAAAGAACGGTAGCCCCCGAAGGAGGATCACGATGCGGTCCCTTGCGTTCCCGCTCCTCATGGCCTCGTCGCTCTCCTGCGCGACGTTCGACGGCACGGAGAACTGGCCCCAGTTCCGCGGCGCGGCCTCCGACGGTCTCGCCCGGGGCGATACCCTGCCGGATCGCTGGAGCACGACCGAGAACGTGGTCTGGCAGACCGAGATCCCCGGCTGGGGCTGGTCGTCGCCGGTGATCTGGGGGGACCGGATCTTCGTCACGTCGGCGGTCGGCGAGAACGCGCTTCCGAAGCCGGTCGTCGGCGGCTATCCCGGGGGCAACGTCAAGGTCGCCGACGTCCATCGCTACATGATCTACTGCCTGGACTTCGCCACGGGGAAGATCCTCTGGGAGCGCGAGGCCCACAAGGGCGTGCCGCCCCAGCCCCGCCACCCGCGCAACTCGTTCGCCCCCGAGACCCCGATCACCGATGGCGAGCGCATCTACGCCTACTTCGGCAACATCGGGCTCTTCTGCCTCGACATGGATGGCCGGCCGCTCTGGGAGCAGAAGTGGGGCAGCTT
>CAZSCC010000482.1:0-29797 GCA_964604905.1 uncultured Planctomycetales bacterium | reverse complement strand
CGCGGGAAAGACGCTGGTCGCGGAGTACGCGATCGAACGCTGCATGGCGGAGGGCGTCCGCGCGCTCTACACCGCCCCCATCAAGGCCCTCTCCAACCAGAAATTCCGCGACTTCAGCGCCCTCTACGGCGACCGGGTCGGCATCAAGACCGGCGACGTAACGATCAATCCCGACGCCCAGGTCATCCTGATGACCACCGAGATCTTTCGGAACACGATCTTCGAGTCGCCCGAGGCGTTCCACGACGTCCGCTACGTCGTCTTCGACGAGATCCACTACCTCGACGACATCGAGCGCGGCACCGTCTGGGAGGAGTCGATCATCTTCGCCCCCGAGCACATCCGCATCCTCGCGCTCTCCGCCACGGTGCCCAACCTCGACCAGATCGCACACTGGGTGCAGACCATCCGCCCCACGCCGAAGCTCCACGTGATCGTCGAGCAGAACCGACCCGTGCCGCTCCACCACCAGCTCTTCGTGCCGGGCCTCGGGCTCAAGAGCCTCGCCGACCTCAAGAAGCACGAGCTGCACGACGTCCGCCAGTACTTCCAGCGGATCGACCCGCACATGAACCCCAACCGTTGGCGGATGTGGCTGATCGACCACCTGGCCGACGCGAAGCGCTTGCCCGCCCTCTGGTTCGCCTTCAACCGCCGCGAGTGCGAGGAGTTCGCCTCGATCGTCCACCGCCCGCTCGTCACCCCGGAGGAGCGCGCCCGCATCGTGGGGACCTACGACGACCTGCTCCTGAAGTTCGACATCCCGAAGGACTCGACCACCGAGCACCTCCGCCGGCTTCTCGAGAAAGGCGCGGCCTATCACCACGCGGGCCTCCTGCCCACGCTCAAGGAGGTCGTCGAGCGCGTCTTCACGACGGGCCTGCTCAAACTGCTCTTCGCCACCGAGACCTTCGCGGTGGGCGTCAACATGCCCGCCCGGACGGTCGTCTTCAACTCGATCAACAAGTTCGACGGCAAGCGGATGGGCCCGATCAAGAGCCGCGAGCACCACCAGATGTCCGGCCGCGCGGGCCGCCGCGGGATCGACGAGGTGGGCTACGTCTACAGCGTGGTCGAGTGGCCCCACTCGCGGGCCGCGGACATCGAGCGCGTGATCCAGGGCGACCTCGAGCCGATCCGCTCGCAGTTCAACCTCTCGTACGCCACGATCCTGACCCTTTGGGAGCACCTGGGGGACCGGATCTACACGGCGGCCGAGAAGTCCTTCGCCAACTTCATCGCGCTCAAGCGGGGCCAGACGGCCTTCAAGTCGAAGATCAGCCAGATCAAGAAGAAGCTCGCCGTGCTCCGGTCGATGAATTACATCCGCGACGGCAAGCTGACGCCGAAGGGGAAGCTGGCGCGGCAGATCCAGGGGTACGAACTGCAGGTGACGGAGATCCTCTTCCGCGGCCTCCCCAGCAACCTCTCCGAGGAGGAGCTCTGCGTCCTCTTCCACGCGATCGTCTACGAGGCGAAGAAGGCCGATTGGGCGCGCCGGGTCGACCACGGCCGCTTCAAGTGGATCCGGAAGGAGGCCGTCGGCGCGATCGACGCGATCCTCCGCGTCGAGAACGCGCAGGACCTGGAGGACCAGACGAAATCGCCAGACTTCAAGCTGGGCAGCGCCGTCAACGCGTGGGCGAAGGGGTGCACGTGGGCCGACCTCGAGGCCCATACGGGCGCCTCCGACGGCGACCTCGTCCGCTTCTTCCGTCTTTCGCTTCAGCTGCTCCGGAACACGATGTACGCGCTCGACCGGCACGACCCGCTGCGCGACAAGCTCCACGGCGCCGCGCGGCGCCTCAACCGCGACGTGGTGGACGCCGAGCGGCAGCTGCGGATGGGGACGCAGAAGGATTCCGAGTCCAGGCTCCCCGGTCCCGGGCCGGGAGCGCCCGCCGCGGAAGCCGAGCCGATCGACGGGGGGATCTAGCCGACCGGATTTGAGGGGCGGGTTCAGAGAGCCGAACGGGCTCGGTGGATCGGAACTCTCAAGACCCAAGGTCTAAGTCCCAGACGGATCGCCCCCGCTCTAGGAAGCTTGAAGCTTGAAGTGGGCTCACGCGTCGCTCTTCAAGCGGTGCGCCAACGATACGAACCTGCGAAAAGGGGCCCCTAGAACCGGAGATCGAGTCCCAGGCCGGCCCATAGGCCGCTGCCGCCGATCGACTCGTCGCCCGTGAGGATCGTGCTCTTGTCCTTGTAGTCGAACTTCAAATAGCGGTACTCGACGGCCAGGTTCAAACCGAGCGTGCGGGCCAGCTTCCACGTGAACGAGATCCCCGCCCGGCCGCCAAAGGCGTTCTCGAAGTCGCCGAAGCCGGGCGTCGTGATGGCGAACCGGCCGAAGAGCGCCCCGGCGTAGACCATCGCCTCCTGCGGGACGCCGGGGCTTGCGCCCGGGTCGCTTCCGTCGCGGTACCCCAGCGACAGGCCCGCGACTTCCGCGTGGATGTCGTTCGACCAGCTCCCTTCCACCGTTCCGAAGAGGAACACGCGGTCGAAGAGCGCCATTCCCGCGTCCGCGCCCGCCGTGAGCAGCGTCTCCTCGCTCGACCGGAGCTGGAGGCCCGCCGTCGTGGTCGCGTCGAAGTCGAACGAGTGCGCGGACCAGATCCCTCCGGTCGCGCGGAGGAGGAACCGGTCGTCCGGCACGACCCCCGCCGGCGAGGGCTCGCTGAGCGAGAGCGGGATCTCGTCCTGCGACAGGAGCAGCATCATCGCGAGGCAGAGGGTCATCGGGTCTCCTAGCTCAGGCCGACATTCTTTCCATTGGACCCCGCGGGGTCAAAATATTCCGACGCTCACTTGAGCCAGAGCGGCTGCGTGAACGCGCCGTTCGTCGCCACGTCCCACGCCTCGAGCCGCGCCCAGGCCACGTCCTTTGCGTCGACGGGCCACTCGAACGTCTTGCGGCCGAACTCGGCCGTCTCGGCCAGGTCGATCCTCCGGTGCTTCACCGTCTTTCCGTCGCTCGTCACCAGCAGGGCCTGGCGGAGCGGGAAGGTCCACTCGAGATCGGCCGACGCCGCGCCGTCCTTCAAGTTGAACGAATGGATCAGCACTTCGCCGGTGGTGACGAAGAAATCGCCGCGCCGGAGGACGTCGAGGACCGGGGACCAGTCGTCCGGCGTGGGGAGCTTCGCCAGACGGAGGTAGTTCACGTTCATGTGGCCGTACATTTCGTGGGTCGGGTCGAGCTCGAAGCAGTCGACCTCGCCGTGGGCGACCTTCCGCTGGCCCCAGGTGTTCATGTCGTCCAGGAGGTCGAGCACGCGGACGCCCAGGCGCGGCTGGGAGAGGTCGCCGGGCATCGCCTTCCACGCGCCGCCCAGCCAGGTGTCGCTCTTGTACCAGTCCTTCTCCTTGTAGATGTCCGGACAGGCGAACGAGGCCTTGATCCGGGGGTGCGCCGTCCACGCGAGCGCCTTCTCGCGCTTGAGGATCTCGGCCATGTCGGCCTCGCTCCCCGCGTGGTAGACCTTCCCGTACGGGGCGATCTCCTCCTCGAACGGGACGCCCTCCTTGCGGACGAGCGTGAGGTAGACCGGCTTGGGAAAGAGATAGACCCAGTGGCCCGGGTGGGTCCCCTTCGGGGCCGGGATGTTGAGCTGGGCGTTCGCCTCCTCGCCCGGGAGGAGCAGGATCTTCTCGTCGGAGTACTTCCGGCAGAGGTCGAACATCCCCTTGAGCTCGGGCAGCCGCTGCGGGCCCGGATCGGCGGGATGGCCGTCGCCGTGGAACTCCGCCACGTGGACGATGTCGACGTTGAGCGCCTTGAAGATCCGGACGAACTCGGGGGCGCGGGGCTTGCCCGCCATCTCGCTCACGGTCAGGCGCGAGTGCCAGTGGCTGCTGAACGTGAGGCGACCGTCCACCGGCTTGAACGCGTCGCCGTGCGTGTAGCGCGCCACACGCTCCAGCGCCTCCTCCGCTTTCGCCGCGGACAGGAGCACGAAGACGCCCATCCGCTGCGTCCCGCCGGCGGGCGCGTCGAACCACGGGACGAACGCGTTCTTCTGGTCCGGGTCCTGGCGGAGGCCGATCCGGCCTCTCCCCGCCTGCACGAACTTGAAGTTGTCGGTGTGGTCGCGGGGGAAGAAGAACGCGTGGGGCGGAGGGAAGACCGCGATCGTCCCGTCGTCCGACTCGGCCAGGATCGTCCGGTGGCGGACGGCGAGCGGCTTCGGATCGCCGTCCGGGGCGGCGCGCACGAAGCGGTCGGCGGTGTCCTTCCACGCGAGCGTCTTGAACCCGCCGTCCAGCACCGCGTCGTAGATGTACGCGACGAGCCGGTCGGGCTGGCTCATCGCGGCCTCCAGGTGGAGGAGCGGGCTCCCCGCATAGAGATGGACATCGAGAGTCCCCGAGAACGGGCCCGCCGAGAGCTTCGAGAACGAGATCGTCGCGCGGCGCCCGGACGACACGACGCGCGCGGAGGCGAGCTCGAGCCCGGCCACGTGCTTCTTCACCGGGCCGTTCTTCTGCGTCGACGGCTTGTCGAAGAAGACGTACCGCTCGTTCGGCCGCTCCAGGCGCGCTCCCGTCGTCACGATCCAGACGGGCCGGAGATCGCGCGCGATCGCCGCCCCCTTCGCCTCCAGCGACTCGAGGAGCGGCCCGTCCTTGGAGAGCCGGAACGTCGCCGCGCACGGCGCGCCGTCGGCGGTCCACTCCGCGCGGAGCGCGGCGCCCTTCCGCTCGATCTTGATCCCGCACGCGGCATCGTATGCCGTGAGATCGACCGTCGTTTCCTGCACGAGCGCGAACGCGAGCGCGGCGATGAGCATGGTCCCTCCGCAAAAGAGCCCGCCCATGGTACCTTCGCGGCGGTTCGGAGCCCGAAATATATTTTTCAAAAAAATGCGCGCAGGTATTGTGCCGTAAATCGTGAGGGGTATAATTTTTCCATATTGAACGGTCGATGATGTCCTTGATGTTGATGAGGTGTCTGTTGGGGTGGATAGGACGAGAGGAGGGTACTCAGTGAACGAACAGCCAGACTCGGACAAACCCGGAGCGAACAAGACCGCCGCCGCCGTACTCACGCCCGCGAAAAAGGAAATCGAAAAACACATCAAGGATCTCCTCTCCGAGGATTACAAGGTCCGCGCCGCCTCCGTAAGCGAGCTCGGCAAGTACGGCGAGGACGCCGCCGAGGCGATCGTGGAATCGCTCCTCAAGAAGGTCGACCACCCGCACGCGCTCACCAACTTCGCCGACGCGCTGGCCGAGATCGGCAAGCCGTCCCTGAACGTGCTCCTCCACGCGCTCACCCACATCGTCGAGGCCAAGCGCGCCCAGGACGTCTACCTGCTCGAGAGCTTCGTCGAGCTCCTGGGCCTCCTCCGCGACCGGCGCGCGACCGTGCCGCTCCTCGAGCAGTTGACCCAGCTCAATCGCGCGATCCGGCACAACCCCGACAAGCAGTTCGTCCACTGCTGCGAGGCCGCGAAGGTCAAGATCCACCGCATCCTGATCGGCTTCAGCGAGAAGGGCGGCCTCTCCGACCTGCTCGACATGCTGGGCGACGGCCGCAAGCGCGTCCGCGACGGCGTGGTCGACGGGGTGACCCGGATCGGCGACCGCCGCGCGCTCGTCTCGCTGGTGCGCCTCTACGACATCGAGGAGCACGTCTCGTTCTCGGGCGCTCAGTTCATCAAGGAGGCGATCCGCGAGATCGCCCGCCGCGAGAAGGTGACCGTCGAGGACCGCCTCTTCCGCGATCTGACCGCGGCTGAGCGGGCGGCGCTGGAGCGCGTCTTCCCGAGGTCGAAGACCGCCAGGCATTAGACCCGGGCACGGAGAGGGGTTGTCCGGAACGTCCCCATCCTATGATCTCTGGTCGTTCGTCCCGGATCGCGCTCTGGGTCCTCCCCTGCCTCCTGTCCGGCTGCGCCGGGTTCTACGACGAGATCTTCCTGAGGGCCGACGGCTCGGGCTCGTACCGCCTCACGGTCTTCGTCAAGAAGGGCGGCGCGGACGAGGACCTGGAGAAGCTCCGGTCCGTCGTGCGCGAGAGCGCCGCCCGCGTGGCCGCGGCCGCCGGCTTCACCCTCACGTCGGTCGACGTGAAGCGCGAGGGGCCGCTCCTCGCGGTCGAGGTGACGGCCGACTTCCCGAGCCTCTCCGTCTTCGCCAACCCGGCGCTCTGCGTCTCGGCCGACGCGGGGCAGTGGTCCTTCGTCGTTCCGCGTGAGGCGAGCTTCCGGGACGGCCGGTTCACCGCGCACGTGCTGCGCGGGTCGGCGCCCGCGCGCGACCACGCGATGCGCGCCGCGCTCAAGGGCCACGAGGCGCGGTTCACGGTCCACCTCCCCGGCGAAGTGGTCGGGGGGAACGGCCAGCCGATGCAGAGCACGGCCAACTGGAGCTTCCCGCTCGACCGGCTCTGCGACGCGCCGATCCAGATGATCGCCATCGCGCGGTCGTCGTTCCCGGTCTGGCCGGTGCTGCTGGGCACGCTGCTCGTTGCGGGCCTCGCCGTCCTCGCCCGTTCGCTCTTCCGGAAGCGGTCTCCCGCGTAGAGTAGACATGGCTCCGATCAACGTTTCGCGTCGCGGATTCCTGGCGGCGGCCGGCGCCACGATGGCCGGCTGCGCGGTCTCCGGCCCCGAGGGAGGTTCGAAAGTGTCACCCGGCATGGTCGCCACCAGCCAGAGGCCCGCGTCGGAGGCGGGCGTCGAGATCCTCCGCGCGGGCGGGAACGCCGCCGACGCCGCGGTCGCCGCGGCGGCCGCGCTGAACCTGACGGAACCCACCTCGACGGGCCTGGGCGGGGACATGTTCGCGCTCTACTACGACGCGCGGACGCGCCAGGTCACCGCGATCAACGGCTCGGGCCGCGCCCCCGCGGCGCTGACGATCGACCTCCTCCGCAAGCAGGGTCTCGACCCGTGGACCCCGTACCACGCCCATACGGTGACGGTCCCCGGCGCGTGCGCCGGGTGGGTCGACCTGATCGCCCGCCACGGCTCGCTCCCGATGGCGAAGGTCCTGGAGCCGGCGATCCGGATGGCTGAAGCGGGCTTCCCGGTCGGCGAATGGGCCGCCCAGGGGTGGAGCGGCGGGCTCCGCCAGCTCGCCTCGTCGCCCGGCGGGAAGGAGCTGACGATCGACGGCCGCGCGCCGCGCCGCGGGGAGACGTTCCGCAATCCGACGCTCGCGCGGACCTTCAGGGCGATCGCCGAGGGTGGAAAGGACGCCTACTATAAAGGAGAAATCGGACGAGCCGTCGTGGAGGCGGTCCGGAAGGCGGGGGGCGTCATGACCCCCGAGGACCTGGCCGCCCACGAGTCCACCTGGGACGAGCCGATCTCCGTGACCTACCGCGGGATGAGTGTCTGGGAGTGCCCGCCCAACGGACAGGGCATCACCGCGCTCATCGCGCTCAACCTCCTCGAGGGCTTCGAGCTCAAGGGACAGGACCCGATGGGCGCCGACCGCTGGCACTTCTTGATCGAGGCGATGCGCCTCGCCTTCGCCGACACGCGCTGGTACGTCGCGGACCCGAGAGTCTCGAAGGTGCCGATCTCGGAGCTCCTCTCGAAGGAGTACGCGGCGAAACGCCGGACGCTCCTCGACCCGAAGAAGGCGACCGCCGACCTCCGCCGCGGCGCCCCCGTCGCGGGCTCCGACACCGTGTACTTCTGCACCGTCGACGGCCGGGGGAACGCCTGCTCGTTCATCAACTCGAACTACATGGGCTTCGGGACGGGGATCGTGCCGACGGGCTGGGGCTTCACCCTCCAGAACCGCGGCCACTGCTTCGTGCTCGACCCCGCCCATCCAAACGCGCTCGCGCCGCGCAAGCGCCCGTACCATACGATCATCCCGGGGATGATGACGCGCGCGGACGGATCGCTCTACGCCCCCTTCGGCGTCATGGGCGGGTTCATGCAGCCGCAGGGCCACGTCCAGGTGGTCGTGGGGACCGTCGACGACGGCCTGGAGCCGCAGGCGGCGGTCGATCGTCCGCGCTTCTGCGTCCAGCCGGTGGACGGCGCCGACTCGCGCGTCTCCCTGGAGACGGGGATCCCGGGAGGGACGGTCGACGAGCTTCGCCGGCGGGGCCACCCGCTCGCGCCCCTCGTCACCGGCTACGGCCGCGGCCTCTTCGGCCGCGGGCAGATCATCCGCCGCGATGCCGACGGCACACTCACGGGCGGCAGCGATCCGCGCGCCGACGGGTGCGCCCTTCGCACATGACCGGCCTCCTCTTCTTCATGGCGGCCCTGACCGCCTCCCCGCAGGAGAAGGACAGGGAGACGCTTCAGCTGGGCCGGACGCTCCTCGCGCGCCTGCCGACGGACCTTCCCGACGGGCAGTTCGAGGTGAGTCCGGAAGGGAAGGCCGCGGCGTTCGTCGTCCTCCCCGGGCGCACGAAGGTGGAAGTCAACCTCAAGCCGGGGCCGCTGTACGCCTCGATCGGCCGGCTCGCCGTGCTGGCCGACGGGCGCGCCGTCTACGCGGCCGGGAAGGGGAGGAAGCACGTGGTCGTCGCGGGCGGCCAGGAGGGGCCCGAGTCGGACACGCCGCTCGACTTCACGGTCGGCCCGGGAGGGAGGAGCTTCGCCTACATGATGCCCTTCGCCGGCGACCGCCGCGCGATGGTCGTCGACGGCAAGTCCGGGGAGTACTACGTCACGGTGGGCGTCCCCCTTTTCAGCCCCGACGGCGGCCGGGTCGCCTACCTCGCTGAGAAGTACGGGAAGAAATCGGTGGTGGTGCTCGACGGGAAGGAGAGCCCCGAGTACGCCCACGTCGGCGCGATGGCCTTCAGCCCCGACGGATCGAAGCTGGTCTACGCCGCCTCCGATGGAAAGGGCCAGTTCGTGGTGGCGGATTCCCAGAGAGGGGAGGTCTACGACGGCGTGACCGACGTCTGGGTCGGGCCGGAGGGGAAGAACGTCGTCTTCGTCGCGCTCGCCGGCCAGAAGCGGTGCGTCGTCGCGAACGGAAAAGCGGGGAAGCTCTATGACGACGTCCGGCAACTCTGCCTGAGCGCCGACTGCGGCGTCGCGGCGTACGTCGCGGTGCAGGGCGGGAAGCCCTCGGTCGTCGTGGGCGTGAAGGAGATGCCGGCCTTTGCGAGCGTCGATCACCTGGCGTTGAGCGCCGACGGCCGGACCGCGGCGTATGTCGTTCGCGAGGCCGGGAAGATGGCGGTCGTGACGAACGAGAAGAAGGGCGCGCTCTATGCGGAGCTGAGCCCTCCGGTCGTGAGCGCCGACGGGTCGGTCGTCGCCACGGCGGCGCTGGCCGAGCCGGGGAAGATGCACGTCGTCGTCAACGGCACGAAGGGCGCGGTCTACGAGCGGGTGGAGCGGCCGGTGATCGCCGCGAAGGCGAACGTCGTCGCCTACCGCGCGATCGCCAACCGGAAGGCGTTCGTGGTGGTGGGCAAGGAGAAGCAGGAGGAATTCATCGAGGTGGACGATCCGCTCCTCAGCCCCGACGGGAGCCGCGTGGCCTACCGCGCGCACGACTCGGACGGCAGGCACGTCGTGATCGGGAAGAAGCGGGGCGACCCCTACCCCGAGGTCGAATCGGTCGCCTTCACCGCGGGGGGTCGGCTCGTGGTCGCGCGCGTCCGGGTGAACAACGCTCCCGCGATCCTGGTCGACGGGACGCTGCACGCGGGCCCGAAGGAGGGGACCTTCGTCTGGATCGGCCCCTGGACGGCGAGCCGGAGCGGCTCGAGGGTGGCGTTCCCGGCGATCGCGAGGACGAAGAATCCGGGGCGGGAGCTCTGGTGGGAAGTCCTTCCTTGATTTCGGGGGCGATTCCGAATAAATTCAGGGCCGGTCAGACGCGACCCCCGGGTTGGAGCGTAAGGCAATCGGGAATACAGTTGAGAGGAAAACCACGATGAAGAAGCTTGCGCTAGGCCTGTCGCTCCTCGCGATGGGCGCGGTCGCCTGGGCGGCCGCGTTCCAGGACGACCTGCCCACGGTGGCAGCCGCGGATGCGAAGGCGGTCGAGAAGCTCTCGCAGGCCGGCGCGGTGGCCGGGCCGCTCGCCGCGAACACGAACCTGATCAGCGTGAACTTCAGCATGGCGGGCGCCAAGGCAGGCGACGCGCAGTTGGAGGCGCTGAAGCCGGTGGCCGCTCAGCTCTTCTGGCTCAACCTGGGCGGCACCGCGGTGACCGACGCCGGGCTCAAGCAGCTGGCGGGCCTGAAGCTCCTGCGCCGCCTGCACCTCGAGAAGACCGGGATCAGCGACGAGGGCGCCGCCGCGCTGGGCGGCCTGGCCGAGCTCCGCTACCTGAACCTCTACGGCACGAAGGTGACCGACAAGGGGCTGGGCGCGATCGCGAACCTGAAGAAGCTCGAGAACCTCTACCTCTGGCAGACGTCGGTGACGGACGCCGGCGCCGGCGAGCTCCAGAAGGCGCTGCCCAAGCTGAAGATCAACCGCGGGATCGAGCCCGCGGCGATCAAGCCCCCCGAAACGCCTCCCGCCGCGAAGGCGATCAACACGGTTTGCCCGGTCAAAGGCGAGCCGGTCAACGCCGAGGTGACGTTCACCTACAAGGGCCAGGTCATCGGCTTCTGCTGAAAGGGCTGCTGCGGCAAGTTTGCCGCCAAGCCCGAGGACTTCATCGCCAAGGTCGCCGAGTTCAAGGCCCCCGCGGAGGTGAAGAAGCCCGAGGTCGCGCCCGCCGCGGCGAAGCCCATCAACGTGAAGTGCCCGGTCAAGGGCGAGCCCGCCAAGGCCGACGTCACGTCCGTCTACAAGGGCCAGACGATCGGGTTCTGCTGAAAGGGCTGCGCCGGCAAGTTTGCCGCGAAGCCCGAGGATTTCATCAAGAACGTCACCGAGTTCAAGCCCGCCGAGGAGAAGAAGGCCGAGCCCAAGAAGGAAGAGAAGAAGGCGGCGGCGCCGGGCAAGCCCATCAACGCCAAGTGCGCTCGTGACGCGAAGGACGTCGATGCGGCCCTGAGCGTCACCTACAAGGGCCAGCTGATCGGCCTCTGTTCCGCGGAGTGCAAGGGCAAGTTCGAGGCCGGCCCCGAGAAGTACATCGGCAAGGTCGCCGAATTCAAGGACCCGGACAAGAAGTAGTTCCGATCGGAATCCTGAAACCCCTCCGGCGGGACCCGTCGGAGGGGTTTCTTTTTTGGAGATAGGGAGATTCGTGGAGACCGAGTGATGGAGGAGACCCCGCAGGCGCTCTTCACGTCGCTGATCCGCGAGTGCAAGCGGCGGCTCCTCGAGATCTCGCTCCCTCAGATCCGGAAGTGCCTCGCCGAGCTCAGCGACGAAGAGCTCTGGGTGCGCCCGAACGAACAGAGCAACAGCATGGGGAACCTCGTGCTGCACCTCTGCGGGAACGTCCGGCAGTACGTGATCTCGGGCCTGGGCGGCGCCGCCGACGTCCGCGAGCGCGCGAAGGAGTTCGCCGAGCGCGGCCCGGTCCCGCGCGCGGCGCTCCTCGAGCGGCTGGATCAGACCCTGGCGGAGGCGGGGAAGGTCTTGGACCGCCTGGACGTCGCGACGATCCTCGACACGCGCACCGTCCAGGGGTTCGGGTACGACGGCGTCGGGATCCTCGTCCACGTGGTCGAGCACTTCTCGTACCACACGGGCCAGATCGCGTACTTCGTGAAGGCCCGCAAGGGGGTCGACCTGGGCTTCTACCGCGGCGTCAATCTGAACGCCACGAAGCGGGCCTGACGGCTACTTCAGAAGCTCCTCGATCGGGCGGTCCACGACCAGGATCGTCTCCCCGTCCATGATCCGCACCGCGTGCGGGTCGCGCTTCCGGAACTCCTCGGCCTTCTTCCGGTCCCGGAACTTGATCACGATCCCCTCCCGGCCCCGGGCGACCGAGGCGAAGTCGCGGCGGGCCGCCAGGATCTTCACCCGCAGGGCCCGGAGGAAGTTGGCCACCGGCGGCGGGATCCGGCCGAAGCGGTCGGCGACCTCCCGCTCGGCCGCCAGGAGCTCCTCCGGCGCGCGGCAGCCCGTCAGCCGGCGGTAGGCCTCCACCCGCGTCCTGAGCTCGGGGATGTACTCCTCGGGGATGAACGTCTCCTCCCCGAGGTCGACGTGCGTGTCGAGCGGCTCGAAGACCGCCTCCTTCCGGGCCTTCTTGACCGACTTCTCCAGCAGCTGGCGGTAGAGGTCGTAGCCGATCGCCGCGATGTGGCCGTGCTGCTCGCGCCCGAGCAGGTTCCCCACGCCGCGGATCTCGAGATCGCGCGTCGCGATCTTGAAGCCGGCGCCCAGCTCGCTGAACTCCTCGATCGCCTTCAGCCGCTTCCGCGCCTGCGGCACGAGCTCCCGGTCGACCGGGAGCAGGAGGTAGCAGAGGGCCTGCACCTTGTAGCGCCCCACCCGGCCGCGCAGCTGGTGAAGATCGGCCAGGCCGAACATGTCGGCCTGGTGGATCAGGATCGTGTTGACGTTCGGGATGTCCAGGCCGCTCTCGATGATCGTCGTGCAGACCAGGACGTCGAGCTCCCTGTTCAGGAACCGGATCATCGTCTCCTCGAGCTCCCCCTCGTCCATCTGGCCGTGGCCCACGCCGATCCGCGCCTCGGGGACGATCTTCCGGAGGTGGCGGGCGATCTGATCGATGGAGTAGACCCGGTTGTGGACGAAGTAGACCTGCCCGCCGCGCCCGAGCTCGAAGAGGATCGCCTCCCGCACCTGGCGGTCGTCGTAGGGGACGATCTCGGTGCGGATCGCCAGGCGGTCCTGGGGTGGCGTCATGAGCGACGAGATGTCGCGGATCCCCAGGAGCGACATGTGGAGCGTCCGCGGGATCGGCGTCGCGGTGAGCGTGAGCACGTCCACCGTCGCGCGGACCTTCTTCAGGAACTCCTTGTGCTCCACGCCGAACCGCTGCTCCTCGTCGATGATCACGAGCCCTAGGTCCCTGAAGCGGACATCAGGCTGGACGAGGCGGTGGGTCCCCACGACGATGTCGACCGCGCCGTCGGCGGTCTCCTTCAGGACCTTTCTCTGCTCCTGCTTCGTCCGGAAGCGCGAGAGGACCTCGATCCGCATGGGGTAGTCCGCCATCCGCTCCCGGAACGTCTGGTAATGCTGCTGGGCGAGGACCGTCGTGGGAACGAGCATCGCGACCTGCTTGTTGGCCGCGGCCGTCCGGAACGCGGCGCGCATGGCGAGCTCGGTCTTTCCGTAGCCGACGTCGCCGCAGACGAGGCGGTCCATCGGCCGCTGAGAGTGCATGTCCGTCGCGATCTCGGCGGCGACGATCAGCTGGTCCTCGGTCTCCTCGTAGGGGAACGCCGCCTCGAACTCGCGCTGCCATTCGCCGTCGGGGGGGTAGGCGAAGCCGAGCTCCATCTCCCGGAGCGCCTGCACCTGGAGGAGGTCTTTGGCCATCTTCTCGACCGACTGCTGGGCGCGGAGCTTGGCCGCGTTCCAGGCCGTGCCGCCGAGGGTCGAGAGCGGCGGCGGGTTCTCGCTTCCTCCCACGTACTTCTGCACGAGGTCGAGGGCCGTGACGGGGACGAAGAGCCGCGCGCTGCCGGCGTACTCGAGGACCATGAACTCCTGGTTCTTCTGCCGCTCGATCCCCACGAAGCGGCCGATGCCGTGGGTGACGTGGACGACGATGTCGCCCTTCTCGATCTCGAGGAGCGTGTCGATCGGCCGCGTGTCGGCGCGGCGCACGGAGCGGCGCAGGCGGTAGCGGTTGAAGAGCTCGTGGTTGGGGATGAAGGCGCTCTCCAGGTCCTCGAAGGAGAAGCCGTGGTTGAGCCGTCCGCGGCGGATCTCGACGTCCGCCTTGACGAGCTCCCGGAGGCGCGCCTCCTCGCCCTCGTTGGCGCAAAAGACGACGGTGTGCTTCCGGCGCACCGCCTCGAGCTCCCTGGGGACGTTCGCCAGCACGCCGCTGAACCGCTGGAGCGAGAGGATGCGGAGGTTTTCCGCGTCGGGCTGGGGGAGGGAGGAGAGCGTGAGCACCGGGTGGCGCGAGAGCGCGGCGTAGCCCTCCGCCCAGCGGGGGTGGCGGAGGTCCATCTCGGAGTATTCCTTCAGGACGACGACGGCCTTCGGCAGGAGGAAGTCGAGGAGCGTCGCCGTGTCGGGCTTCTCGCCCGGGATGAGGCTGACTTCCACGCGATCCAGCGTCTCGAGCGACGCCTGGGTCGCGACGTCGAAGGTCCGGAGGGAGTCGATCGCGTCGCCCAGGAGCTCGATCCGGACCGGCCGGTCCATCGTGAGCGGATAGAGGTCGACGATGCCGCCGCGGATCGCGTACTCGCCGCGCTGCTCGACCGAGGCGGCGCGCTCGTAGCGGCTCTCGACCAGGTCGCGCGAGAGCTTCGGCAGGTCGAGCTTCGCCCCCACCGCGAGCTCGAGGCGGTTCGCGTCGAGCGACTGGGGCGAGGGGAGTTCGCCCAGCGCCTCCGGCAGCGCGGCGACCAGGAGGTCGATGGAGCCGCGGCGGAAGCGGTCGGCCTCCTTCAGCGTCTCGAAGAGCCGCGGTTTCGCGCCGAAACAGGGGAGGTCCTCCATCGCCTGCTCGGCCTCGAGGGGGGTGGGGACGAGGAGGAGGACGGGTTTCGCGAGGCGCGCCGTGATGAGGGCATAAGAGGACCCCCACACGCCGCCCGCCCGGGTGGGTCGACCCTGGGCGAGCGCCATGTCGATCCGCTCTAACGCCGCCGACGAGGCCAAAGGCCCCAGGCCCCAGGCCGGGGGCCTTCGACCTGTTCCCTACTCGGCGTTGGCTTCCCCGATCGCCAGGAGCCCGAGCGACTCCAGCGCCAGCCTTGCGGCGCGCTGCTCGGCCTCCTTTTTGTTCACGCCCCACGCGGGGCCGTACGGGGTTCCGGCGAGATCGACCTCGATCTGGAACATCTTCTTGTGGTCGGGGCCGACCTCCTTGATGACGCGGTAGTTCGGGATCGTGGACATGCGGCGCTGTGCGTAGTCCTGGAGGAGCGACTTGTAGTTCTTGTCGTGCTCGTCCTTGAGGATCTCATCCACCTTGATGCGGAGGGCGGCGAGGATGAAGGTCTTGGCGGCCTCCATGCCGGAGTCGAGGTAGAGGGCGGCGATGAGGGCTTCGAAGGCGTTGCAGAGGATCGAGCGCGGGAGCGCCCGCTTTTCCGCGAGTCCGCGGCCGAGGATGACGACCTTGTCGAGCTCGAGCTCGTGGGCCTTCTCGGACAGGGTCTTGGCCGAGACGATCACCGACTTCATGGTCGAGAGGTCGCCCTCCTCGCACTGGGGGAACTGGTGGAAGAGGTACTCGCTGATGACGTGTCCGAGGATCGCGTCGCCCAGGAACTCGAGGCGCTCATTGCAGGGGAAGTCCTTGTCCTTCGCGGAGGAGTGGGTGAGCGCCTGGACGGCGATCGCGGGATTGGCGAAGCGGTGTCCCAGGCGGCGCTCGAGGTGCTCGAGGATCTCGGCTTCCGAGGGGTGGCTGGCGTCCATGTGGTCCCCGTCAATGGAACAGGAGATCCGTCGCGGAGGGGACCGGGATTTGCCGGTGATTCCGGGGATACCGCTTATCCGCGGGATCAGGGGCAAAGGACTCCGTCTCGGCGTCCCTTCCGAACTCTAGTTCTCTTATCACACGGGGGGGCGAAATGCAAAGGAGATAAGGAGATGCGGGAGAGAGGAAGATTAGAAGATCATGGAGATCAGGAGATGAAGACCATCTCCTTATCCCCAGTATCGCCCTATCTCCTCATCTCCTCGCGATGGCGTCGATCTCGACGCCGACGCCCTTCGGGAGGCCGGAGACCTGGATCGTCGAGCGGGCGGGGAAGTCCTTCGTGAAGAAGCGCGCGTAGACCTCGTTCATCTTCGCGAAGTTCGCGAGGTCGGTGAGGTAGACGGTCGTGCGGACGACGTTCTCGAGGCTGAGCCCAGAGGCGGCGAGGACGCCCTGCAGGTTCTGGAGGACGCGCTCGGTCTGCTCCTCGATGGCGCCCTGGACCACCTGCTGGGTGGCGGGGTCGAGCGGGATCTGGCCCGAGACGAAGACGAGGTCGCCCAGGTCGACGCCCTGCGAGTAGGGGCCGATCGCCTGGGGGGCCAGGGCGGTCGCGATGATCTTCCGGGGCGGCATGGCGGCATCATATCGTTGAAAGCTCCACCCGGCAACGTAGAATAGCGCCCACGATGGCGGATCAGCGGTTCGACGTGGCGATCGTGGGGGCGGGCATCATCGGCGCCGCGATCGCCTGGAATCTCGCGAATCGGGGCTGCACGAGCGTGGCGGTCCTCGAGAAGGAGTCCGCCCCGGGCATGGGCTCGACCGCGAAGGCCGCCGGGGGGATCCGTGCGCAGTTCTCGAGCGAGATCAACATCCGCCTCTCGCAGCTCTCGATCCCGCGGTTCGAGGCGTTCCCGCGGGAGATGGGCGTCGACGTGGTCTTCAACCAGGTGGGCTACCTCTGGATGGCCACGAAGCCCGAGGAGATGCGGGTCATCGAAGCGAACGCGGCGCTCCAGCGGCGCTGCGGCCTCGCGGTCGAACTCCTCGACCGCGCGGGGGTCGTGCGGAAGGCCCCCTACGTGCGGAGCGACGACCTGCTGGGCGGCGTCTTCCACGCGAAGGACGGCTACGCGCCGCCCGCGGACTACGTGATGGGCTACCATAAGAAGGCCAGAGAGCTGGGCGTCACGTTCCTCTTCGGCGAGGAGGTGACGGGCCGCGAAGGGCGGGGGCTCAAGACGAAGTCGGGGACCGTGACGGCGGAGAAGATCGTGATCGCGGCGGGCGCGTACTCGGGGAAGCTGGGCGAGATGTTGGGGATCCCGCTCCCGGTGCAGCCCTTCCGGCGGCAGTGCTTCGTGACGGAGCCGCTCCCCGACCTTCCGCACCCGATCCCGATGACGGTGGACTATACCAGCGGCGTCTACATGCACACCGAGTCGGGCGGGCTGCTGATCGGGAAGGCGGACCGGAAGGAGCCGCCGAGCTTCAACGAGAACGCCGACTGGTCGTTCCTCGAGGAGGTCGCGGGGCTCGCGATGGACCGCGTCCCGACGCTCGAGAAGGCGGCGATCAGGACGGGATGGGGCGGTCTCTACGAGGTGACGCCCGACCACCATCCGATCCTGGGGGCCGTCGGGCCGGGCTTCTTCGCGGCCTGCGGGTTCAGCGGCCACGGCATCATGCACGCGCCGGCGACGGGCCAGCTCCTGGCGGAGTTGCTGCTCGACGGGAAGACCTCGCTCGACATTTCGTGCCTGCGTCTGGGCCGGTTCGCGGAAGGGAAATCCATCGTCGAGACCAACGTGATATGAACATCGTCTTCTTCGGGACTTCGGGATTCGCGGTGCCGGCGCTGGAGAAGCTCCTCGCCTCGAACCACCGCGTGATGGCGGCCGTGACGCAGCCCGACCGCCCCGCGGGGCGCGGCCAGCAGATGACCGCGAGCCCGGTGAAGGAGGTGGCGGCCGCGAAGGGCGTGCACCTCTACCAGCCGGAGAACTGCAACGAGTACGAGCTCATCCGCGAGTTGCGCGCGCTTTCGCCCGACGTGATCGTCGTCGTCGCGTACGGCCAGAAGCTGGGGAACGAGATCCTCCAGATGCCGCGCACCTACTGCCTGAACATCCACCCCTCGCTGCTCCCGAAGCACCGCGGTCCCGAGCCGGTGGCGCGGACGCTCCTGAACGGCGATTCCTACGCGGGCGTCTGCATCGTCAAGGTGGTCGAGAAGATGGACGCGGGACCGATACTCGGCATGACGCGGGTGCCGGTGCCGCCCGAGGTGACGACGCCCGAGCTCGAGGACCAGCTCTCGATCGTGGGCGCCGAGCTCCTGGTGGACGTCCTCGACCTCGTCCAGGAGAGACGGGCCGTCGAGATCCCGCAGGACGAGCGCGAGGCGACGTACGCCAAGAAGTTCGAGAAGAACGACGGCCGGATCGACTGGCGCAAGCAGGCCTCGAAGATCCAGAACTTCGTGCGCGCGCTGATCCCCTATCCCTGCGCCTTTACGCTCTGGGGCGGGAAGCAGCGGGTGGTGGTCTGGAAGGTGAAGGGCCAGCGCTACCCGCAGAAGCCGGACCACCGGGCGGGGACGATCCTGGCGATCGAGAAGGATTCGATCCGGGTGGCCTGCGCCGACGGCGACGTGACGATCCTCGAGCTCCAGCCGGAAAGCAAACGCCGCATGTCGGCGGCCGAATTCGTGAACGGGTACCAGCCCAAGGTGGGCCAGTTTTTTTCATAGGAGATCGAGGAGATCGGGTGACCCGAGTGTCGGATCTCCTTGTGTGGAGGACTCATGCTTCGCGTCGCTTCGATCGTCGTCGCGCTCCTCGGCCTCGTCTCCTGCGTCATGGACGTCACCCCGGGCGAGAAGCGCTGGCGCTCCCTCGAGGGGGAGACCGTGCTCATCGTGACGGGCTACAACAACCTGGTCCACGGCAAGAAGGACTGCCCCGACCTCGCGCAGGCGAAGGGGGAGATCAAGGTCTACACGGTGAAGGGGGGCCGCCTGACGGACGCGTCGGGGAACTTCTTCGGCTCCCCGAGCGAGCGCCAGCCGCTCTGTCCCTCCTGCGTGAAGTAATCGGGAAATACTCCCGCCGCCGGGTGTGTTAGACTGGATGGCATGAGGCCGATCTCCGCGTTCCTGCTCGCCCACGCGCTGGCCGCGTGCAGCGATCCGACCCGGCCCGCGGTCCATCCCCTGAAGGAGGGCGACCCCATGACCCCGACCGCCACCTCCGCCCGGCCCGGGATCCCGCCGATCGATCGGGAGGCGCCGGCGAAGCTCGAGACGGCCACCTTCGCGCTGGGCTGATTCTGGGGGCCCGACTCCCAGTTCGGGAGCCTGCCCGGCGTCGTCCGCACGCGCGCGGGCTACGCGGGCGGGACGAAGAAGAACCCGACGTACCACGACCTCGGCGACCATGCCGAATCGACCCAGATCGACTACGACCCGGCGACGATCGCGTACGCCCGGCTGCTCGAGGTCTTCTGGCGGACCCACAACCCCTGCGCGCGCGCCTACAGCCGGCAGTACATGTCGGCGATCTGGACGCACGACGACGGGCAGAGACGGCTCGCGCTCGAGGCGAAGGCGCAGGAGGAGAAGCGGCGCGGGAAGGCGATCGTCACCGAGATCGCACCGTTGCGCGAGTTCACGCTCGCCGAGGACTACCACCAGAAGTACGAGCTTCGGAACGAGCGCGAGCTCATGAAGGAGTTCGCGGCGATCTACACGGACGCCGAGCTCGTGAACTCGACCGCGGCCACGCGGGTCAACTCCGCCGTGGGGGGCCACCTGAAGGGCGACCTGCTGCGGGCCGAGATCGACCGCTACGGCCTCTCGCCGGAGGGCCGCGAGCGCCTCCTCCGCTACGCGCAGTAGGAGTCCGGGATGAAGTCGCTCCTCGGGGCGTCCTGGGACGAGAAGACCGGCGGGAAACTCCACGAAAGGCTCCAGGCCAGCGGCCGCACCTGCCACGAGCTCTTCCGCGATGAATGAGGCGGGCGGGGTGTGGAAAGAGGGGCCGCAGGAAAGGGCCCGCCCCGCCCCTTCACGCCGGGGCTCAAGGAGCAGGACTGCGATCGCGGCCGTTCCTTTCCTGATCTCCCCGGACTGGGTCCCCCTTCGGCCTCCCGCGCCCGTACACTAGATAGCAGGTTTGGAGCGGACGGTCTCTTACGACAGGGGTGGGAAGATGGGTCATCGCATCAGCCGCCGCGCTTTCATCGGCGCGTCCGCCGGAGTCTGGGTCGCCGGGCGCCAGCTCGGCTACGGGCAGGAGAAGTCCGCCAACGCCCGGCTCAACGTCGCCTACATCGGCTCGGGGGGCCGCGGCGGGTCGCACCTCGGGGCGGGCGGCGACGAGAACATCATCGCCCTCTGTGACGTCAACCAGCCCAACGTCGTCAAGGCCGAACAGACCGTGATGGCCAACGCGCAGAAGCGCGGCCGCGACATCGACAAGCCGAAGCCCTACACCGACTTCCGCAAGCTCTACGACGAGCTGGGCAAGTCCATCGACGCCGTGGTCGTCTCGACCTGCGAGCACACTCACGCCTTCGCCGTCCTCACGGCGATCAAGGCGGGCAAGCACGTCTACGTCGAGAAGCCCATGACCCACGGCATCTGGGAGGCGCGCGTCCTGCGCGAGGCCGCCGCGGCGAACCCGAAAGTCGTCACCCAGATGGGCATCCAGATGCACGCGAGCGACAACTCGCGCCGGGTCGTCGAGCTCATCCAGTCGGGCGCCATCGGCAACGTGACCGAGGTCCACGTCTGGGTGCACCGCTCGTGGGGCTGGCAGAGCGCCGAGGACGCAAAGGCCAACAACGACATGCTCTCGACCCAGGAGCGGCCCAAGACCGAGGACCCCGTCCCGGCCGGCGTCGACTGGGACCTCTGGCTCGGCCCCGCCCCCTTCCGGCCCTTCCACAAGATCTACTTCCCCGGCCCCAAGTGGTATCGCTGGTGGGACTGGGGTTCGGGCACCATGAGCGACCTGGGCAGCCACATGAACGACCTGCCCTTCTGGGCGCTCAAGCTCAAGGCCCCGCGGACCATCGAAGGCTTCGGCGAGGGCCCCGCCCACGCCGACCTCGCCCCCGCCAACTTCCACGTCGCCTACGAGCACGGCCCGCGCGGCGACATGCCGGCGCTCAAGTACCACTGGTACCAGGGGACGATGCGGCCGCCGATGTACCAGGACGTCATCGCCTCGCGCAAGTGGGGCGACGGCCACCTCTTCATCGGCGACAAGGGCATGCTCCTCTCGAGCCACGGCAAGAACGTCCTCCTGCCCGAGGAGAAGTTCAAGGACTTCAAGCGGCCCGAGCCCACGATCCCCAACTCGCCCGGCGCGATCCAGGAGTGGGTCCTCGCCTGCAAGGGCCAGGGGAAGGCGATGGCCAACTTCGACTACGCCGGCCCGCTCACCGAGTCGAACCACCTCGCGTCGATCGCCTACCGGATGGGCAAGAAGCTCGAGTGGGATCCGGCGAGCCTGAAGGCGACCAACTGCCCCGAGGCCGACGCCCTCATCAAGCGCGAGTACCGGAAGGGCTGGGTGCTCGCCTAGACCGCGGCGGTTTCTCGAGACCCTTCATGCCGCCGGAGTCCGGCTCGCGCCGTCGAGCCGCGCCTTCTTGTCGTCCTCCGACGACAAGCTCTCGGTCGGCGTCATGGCGATGAAGCTCGGGAGGCACGTCTCCTGCGAGAGGCCGCTCTCCCAGGGTGCAGGAAAATCAAAGGGGTATCCCAGAGGGGGAGGAAAGCAAAGGCAAGGGTGGGGAAGAGGGGAAGGAATCGGTGGAGGTCTCAAAGCCCCGCGACCGGAGGGGGCGGTTGAGACAATGAGAGAGAGGGGCCGCAGGATAGGACCCGCCATGCCCCTTCACGCTGGGAGTGTTCCGGCGTTCCCTCGGGTAATGGGCGCAATGCCATGCTAGAATCAAGGCGCTCATTTATTCCACTTCGGGAGGAGAGGAGCCGTGGCGGGACCGGAAACTCCCTTGATCTTCCTGGATCCCAGGTATCCGGAGCTGGCCTCCCGCCTGCGCGAGGAGTACCTCCGTGCCGAACCCTTCCCGCATGTCGTCATCGATGACTTCATTCCACGGAAGATTGCCGACCGCTTGCTCGAAGAATTCCCGCGGCCGGGAAGCATCGATTGGCTTCGCTTCAAGGAGCCCTCCGGAGTCAAACTGGCCAGCCGCAACGAAATCCAGCTCTCGGACTTCACCCGAACGCTCCTCTGGCAACTCAACTCGGCCGTGTTCCTCCAGTGGATGGAGACCCTGACCGGTATCGGCGGGCTGATTCCGGACCCTTACCTGGAGGGGGGCGGGCTCCACCAGATCGAACGGGACGGCTTTCTCAAGATCCATGCCGATTTCAATCTTCATCCGGCGCTACGGCTGGACCGCCGTCTCAATCTGCTCCTTTACTTAAACCCGGAGTGGAAGGAGGAATACGGGGGCCACTTGGAGCTCTGGAACCGGACGATGACGAAATGCGAGAAACGGATCCTGCCGGTTTTCAACCGCTGCGTCATTTTCAGCACGACAGACTTCGCCTACCACGGTCATCCCGAGCCGCTCCGATGCCCGGAGGGAATGACCCGTAAGTCCCTCGCGATGTACTACTACAGCAATGGACGACCGGCCCAGGAGCGCTCGGGAGAGCATACGACGCTGTACCAGTATCGTCCGGGCGAGGTCGGGGCGCTCCAGCGGATCTCGCGATCCTTCCGCCGCTCTTTTTTCAAAGTCTTCTCGTACCTGGCGGAAAGGTTTCGCCCCCCCCTGTACTGATCGAAGCGAAAGCTCCATGAGCCCTCTTCGGTCGAGGCTGGCGGACGTTCCCAGTCCTCTCTCCGATGGGAATCGATGGGCGGATTGAGAGCGGGTTCGTGGCACGCTGCACTGTCGGCACACGCGGATTCGTGCGGCTTTGCGGGACAGAAAGGGTGCAGGACAATTTAGAGAGTATCCCAGAGGGGGAGGAAATCATCCCCCAAGCTCACCTCCGGCGAAGCCCGAGGAGCGCCCCCCGAAGCGAGGGGATTCTGAATGCTTCAACGTACCGATGTTCCACCCACGCCGCGAACTCGCGATCTCGCTCGAGGTTGACATCGACGGCGATCAGCCAATCCGGGGGCTGTGCCTGTAAGCCTTCCTCATTCGTGATCGCCGGCAGCGGCGAAAGGTAGGCCATCAGGGGGCGGGCATCGAATCGCCCGGCCACGGTCTCCCCAGGCAAGCGTCTGCGCGCGAGTTCAGCCGCGACGCCCCGGTAATCGCGGTTCCCGATCCGATAATAGGCGGTACCCGCCATCACCGTCAGGGCCAGCAGCAGGATGGCCATCGACGTCCACCCTCGTCGATGAGGCCAGAGGCGTCCGAGGCCATCGGCGATCACGACCCAGGCGATGGCAAGGAGGGGCGCGAGAAACCGGGGCGCGATTTCCGAGGCGACCGCCATCAACAGTCCGATCTGAAGCGGGAGAGAGACGAGAAGCGCGACGCCAACGTTCCGATCTGGCGGAGATCGAAAGCCCGCCACCAGAAGCCCCATGAAGGGAAGCGACATCCAGAACGGCAGGGACATAACGAAGAGGCGGGAGAACACCTCCTCCGGCCGGATCGAGGTCGCCGGATGCCGCGCCTGAACTCCAGCGGTGTCGAGCATCTGTGGGAATACGAGGGCATAGGCGAGGAAGGCGATGGCGCCGGCGACCAGGAGAGCAGAGGCGAGACGGAAACACAACTCCGGGCGGCGACGCTTCGGGTCGGCGAGAGGAGCGAGAAAGACGGCCAGCACGACGGGCGCCGCGAAGAGGTGGAAGGCCGGGATGGCGGCGGCCAAGCCGGTGGACAGGACCCAAGCACGGGAATCCCCATTGATGCAAGAGGGCTGGAGGATCAACAATCCGAAAACGCATGGAGGAAGGAGGGCATAGGCGCGGCTCTCATGAACAAATTGGAGCAGGAAAGGGGACAGGCCCAGGAGCAGGGCGGCGACACCGGCCGGCACGCGGTGTTGTCCCCGCTGCCGCAGGAGGAAGAAAAGCAATGGAGCGCCGAGGGAACCGCCGAGCCATACAGGAAGGCGGGCGGCGACCTCTCCTACGCCGAAAAGTTTGGTGAACGGCCATACCAGGAGCGCGTGCAGGAGATGATTGTCCCCTTGATTCCGGGTCAGGATAACCCCCGGTCCGTGCCGGATGTACTGTTCGACGACCCGCCACTCATCGTCCTGCCAGCTCTGGAAGAGTCCCGGAAAGGCCGTCACGGCCGTCGCCAGGAAGAGCAGGGCCGCCGTTGCGAGATCCGCCCTCTCTGGGTGACGGAACGGGATCGTCGTCAGTCGGGATCGTCTGATGAGAGCAGGCAGGAGCGCGGTCACAACGGCAGCCAGCGCTAAAGCCGCGCGGAGGACCTGCAGACCCCGCACGAAGTCGCTGCGAAATCCGGCCACCGTCCGGAACCGGAGGGACAGAACGTCCACCACGCGGTCGGGGGGAAGAAGGACGGCCGACAGGAAAAAACAGGTCGCGAGGCCCCGAAAGATCCGATGCCCGTCGCACCTTGGACCTGTCGGCGCCTGATCGATGGTCATGCCGAGGGCAGTCCTTCAAACACCAGGTTCAGATGGGGTGTCCAGCCGCACGCGGCTGCTGGATTCGCGAAGAACAGCAGGTCCTCAATTCCTGTGGACATTTCGTGACTCCATCTCCCCTCGACGTTTCTCCAGGCGCAGGTAGACCGCTCGGAGCCCATGGCCGGCAACGACGGCGAGGAAGGGAATGAGGGGATGCCGGAAACGCCACCAAGACTCAGGACCGATGGAAACCATGAAGAGGTACATGGGGCAGATGGTGGCCATCGCCAGGATCGCAAAGCGGTGACGGGAAATGTAGCGGCATGCTCCTGCCAGCAGGCCGAAGTAGGTAGTTACCAGCACGATGCGGCTTCCCCACCGGATCAGCGAAGCCAGCCAATGATCGATGGGCTCATAACGGCCGAAGAATAATCTCAGGAGGTCCAGATGGCCTGGAGTACGAATCAGGAAATAGGCCCCCTTCGCGGAGGACATGATCCATCCCCGTGGATGCTTGCGAATGACCTCCCAGGCGAAGGTGGAGGATTCCCTGGCTCGTTCCACTACTGAAGGCGATGGTCCCATGCGCCGGTCAAGTTCAACCCGGAGGCATTCTCGAACTTGGTTGATGTCACCTCCCGTTTCAGCGGCGACTGCACCTGCGGCTTTGTAGTAGAGGAGGCTGGTACTCTGGATCGTGCTGAAGAACGGGGACCCTGTCGACAGGGTATTTCTCAGGATCCAAGTACCGACGATGGGGGCGTACCCCGACAGCAGAACGAGGGCGGTAGTGCAGCCGAAGAGGAAGTTTCTTCGGTGAAGAATCAGGATGAGGAGAACAAGGACCGCGGGAAAGTACAGCGCGATTGGACGAATCAGGGCCGCCATTCCCCAGCACACGCCGGACAGCAAGGCCGCGCGTAAATTGGCCTCTGCATAGGCTTTGCAGAGGAGGATCATGCCTCCAAGAAGAAATGGGGAGAACAGCGTTTCGGTCATGACCTGCCCGGTGAAGGAGATGTGGACCGGATCCAGAGCGATCAGCCAAGCGGCCAGGAGAGCTCCGCGGGCGCTCCCCAAACGCCGGGCGGGGCTCCATGCAAGTCCGATCGTAAGGAGGTCGATCGCGATTTGCACGAGCACGACCTGGGGCGTCCCCTCTCCCAAGATGGCCTGGATGATCGCGAGGAAGGCTGGATAGCCTGGCGGTCTCCGCAGCCCAGCTTCGAATAGCGGTGAAGCCGAGTCTCCATAGGCGGCCCTGAAATTCTTCGAGAGCAACAGGTATTCCGTGGGGTCAGCTTTACTGAGCGCGCGGTCAGGGTGGATTGCCACCCAGAGCAGAATCGGGAGTCGTATGATGAGTGCTGCGATGAGAACGATGGCGACCCCTCGGACTTGAGCATCCAAGGCGAACCGCTTCATTCGCGCGAATGATAGCACGGGGACTTCGTCGGTGAACCGACAATCCGACATCAGGAATTCTGAGGCTGCTGAAAGAAGCCGAAGAGGGTCTCCAGATAGGCCTCACGCGGATTCCCTGCTCTGCATTCTGATCTGCTGCATCAGGAAGTGCGCCTGGTGTTTCCAGACCGGCGCCGGTTGGGAACCCCAATCTCGGGATATCCCTGGGGTGTAGGACAATTCGAAGAGCTCCGGGGGAAGTGTGTAATCGAGTTTTTCGGCCCAAAGGGCCAGCGGATCCGAGATGTTGATCCAGTCGAACTTGCGGATCGATTGGCGACGGTATGCGGCGGCCTTGAGGCGCACACGTTCAAGGCCCTTCAGCAGGCGCTTCTGGATCGGGGATTCCGGCTCGAGGAGCACGAGGCACGAATGCAAGTATAGCCCCTGCCTACTTCTGCGGCCCAAGTCGTCACCCAGCCGCAGTTCGCTTCACAGGAACCCTGAGGACTACCGTGAAAGGAAGAGATGCGTCCCCCACCGTATTCCGTTGCATGTTGTAACGTGGGGTAACATCGAGGGCTTTATTGATGTGTTTGAATAGGCCGCATTCCAAGAGCGAGCCCCCGCGCACGCTTGCGCCTTGAATTCCACGCGCCTGCGTGCATACTACTCCCCTCGCGACCTTAGGGAGGAAATGCGCGCCCCATGGCGACCAAACACCACTGGCTCGTTCCCGACCGGCCCTACGAGACCTACGCCTCCTACCAGAAGGCGACCGGCGACAACGCCCTCGCCAAGGCCCGCAAGGCCCAGCCCGAATCGGTCCTCGGCGAGATCGAACGCTCTGGACTCCGCGGCCGCGGCGGCGGCGGGTTCCCCACCGGCACCAAGTGGACCACCATCCGCAACCACCCCTGCAAGAGACACGCCGTCGTCTGCAACGCCGCGGAGGGCGAGCCGGGCACCTTCAAGGATCGCTTCCTCCTCCGCCGCAACCCCTACGCCGTCCTGGAAGGCATGCTCATCGCCGCCCACGTCGTCGAAACCCGCGAGCTCCACATCGCCGTCAAGGAGTCGTTCAAGCAGGAGATCGAACGCCTCCGTGGCGCCATCGACGAACTGGGCAAGGAGGGACTTCTCGAGGGGTTCGAGATCAAGGTCGTCCCCGGCCCTGAAGAGTACCTCTTCGGCGAAGAGAAGGCGCTCCTGAACGTCCTTGAGGGGGGCGGGCCGCTCCCCCGCGAGGCGCACTATCCGCCCTACGAACGCGGCCTGGCCGCGACCGCCGAGTCGCCCAATCCCGCGCTCGTCAACAACGTCGAGACCTTCGCCCACGTGCCCAGCATCGTCCGCCACGGCGCGGCGTCGTTCCGAAAGCTCGGGACGAGCGATACGCCCGGCACGCTCCTCTTCACCCTCTCGGGCGATATCTCCCATCCCGGCGTCTACGAGGCCGAGGCGGGCCTCCCGCTCCGCGAGCTCTTCTACCGCATCGGCGGCGGGCCGAGAGGCCCCCGCTCGTTCAAGGCCGCGCTCTGCGGCGTCTCGGCGGCCGCGATCGGGCCGGAGAAGTTCGAGACGCGCGCCGATTTCGGCTCGCTCCGCATGATCAACGCGGGCCTCGGGTCGGCCGGTTTCATCCTGATCGACGACATGACGAGCATCCCGCGCGTCGCGCAGGCGGTGGCGCGGTTCCTCTACGTCGAGAGCTGCAATCAGTGCACCGCGTGCAAGCACGGACTCCGGACCGCGTCGGGGGCGCTCGACGAGCTCTTCGACCCGAAGACCGCGACAAGCGACGACTTCGAGCGCGCCCTCTTCGGCGCCCGCTCGGCCCCGCAGGGGAACCGCTGCTTCCTGCCCGTCCAGGCGGCCCAGCTCATTCCGGCGCTCATGACCCGCTTCAGGCCGGAGTTCGACGCGCAGGTGGCGCGTCCCGCGGCGGGCGGGCCGCGCTGGCGGATTCCCAAGATCGTCGACTTCGACGAGACGGCCAAGACCTTCGTCTACGATGTCAAGCAGGCGCTCAAGAACCCCGACTGGACCTACGCCGACCAGCACAGCACGAAGCGCCACACGGTGGTCGCGGGGGCTCCGGAAGGCGAGGCGGGCGTCCGCCTCGCGACCGACGTGTGGCACGCGCTCAAGGAGCTGGCCGACATCACCGGCATCGAGCTTGACCGCCAGGTGAACGAGGCGCTCCGCGACTGGCTCAAACGGGGGAGGCGCTGATGGCGCCCCGGGTCCTGGCGTTCGCGGGAAGCACGCGGACGGACTCCTGGAACAAGAAGCTGATCCGGATCGCGGCCGCCGCGGCCGGAGCGACCCTCATCGACCTGCGCGACTTCCCCCTCCCGTTCTTCGACGGCGACCTCGAGGCGAAAGAGGGGCTCCCGCCCCACGCGAAGCGGTTCAAAACGCTCCTCCTGGAGCACGACGGTCTCCTCATCGCCTCGCCCGAGTACAACAGCTCGGTCAGCGGGGTGCTCAAGAACGCGATCGACTGGGCCTCGCGATCGGAGCCCGGCGAGGCGCCGCTGGCGGCGTTCGCCGGGAAGGTCGCGGCCCTCATGAGCGCCTCCCCCGGCGCGCTGGGCGGCCTCCGCGGCCTCGTCCACCTGCGCTCGATCCTCGGGAACATCAAGGTGCTCGTCCTCCCCGACCAGGTCGCGGTCTCGAAGGCGGCCGAGGCGTTCACGCCGGAAGGGGCGCTCAAGGACCCCAAGCAGCAGGCGTCGGTGGAGAAGCTGTCCCAGGGCCTGGTCGAGATCCTCCGCAAGGTCAAGGGCTCGTAAGTCGTGGCGCCCGAGCGCGAATCCGAGCTGGGCGTGCCGTTCCCCGGGCGCGTCCTTCCCCAGCGGGAGTGGAGCGATCCCCGCCATCGCGACGACGGGCGTCCGTTCGACTGGGCGCGCGTCTTCGGCCGCACGGCCCCGCGGGTGGTGGACCTGGGCTGCGGGACGGGGCGGTACCTGATCGGCTCGGCCGTCGCGCGCCCCGGCCATGACCACCTGGGCGTTGAGGTGGTCCCGCGGCTCGCGGCGGACGCGGCCCGGCAGGCGGGCCGGCGGGGTCTCTCGAACGTCCGCTTCGTCGCGGGGGACGCGGTCCCCTGGCTCTTCGATCGCCTCGCGGCCGATTCCGTGGACGAGCTCCACATCTACCATCCGCAGCCCTACTTCAACCCCGCCGAGAAGGGGAAGCGGATCCTGACGCCGGAGTTCCTGGAGCGCGCGTGGCGCGTCGTTCGTCGCGACGGCATCCTCGTCCTGCAGACCGACCACGCGGCCTACGGCCGATACCTGCTCGAGGCGGCGGCGAAGCACTTCGATCCGGAGCTCGTGCCGGGCCCGTGGCCCGACGCCCCGGAGGGCCGGACGCGGCGGGAGATCATCGCGCGGAGGAAGGGCATGAAGATTCGGCGCATGGTCGCGCGCCGTCGCGAGACGCCCCGGGCGGTCGAGATCCCCCGGCGCGACTTCGACACGAAGCGCGCTACTTCCCGGCTCCGATCTTCTCCAAGGCCTGGCGGATGAAGAAGGTCAGGGAGGGATCGGCGCTCTTCGCCGCCGCTTCCAGATCCTCGCGCGCGGGGGCGGCTTGGGGGCCGGCGGTTTCTTGGCCGCCACAGGCGGAGGGGGCGGCGGCTCCTCCTTCCCGCATCCGGAGAGACAGGCGAAGGCCCAGACGCCGAGGGGGATCGGAAAACGCATGACCGTAGTAGTCTACGTCCCGGAACCGTCGATGGCGCGCCGGAGGCTCGCGATGAAGCGCTCGACGTCCCTGGGCTTGCCGCCCGCCTCGACGATCTTGAGGAGCGCGCTTCCCACCACGATGCCATCGGCCACCGAAGCCACGCGCCGGGCGTCGTCGGGCGTCGAGATGCCGAAGCCCACGTAGAGCGGGCGGCGGGTCAGGCGGCGGACGCGTTTGACGAAGTCCGAGACGTCGGCCTTGATCTTCGCGCCCGTCACGCCCTTGAGCGAGACCAGGTAGATCCAGCCCTTCGAGAGCCGCTCGATCTTCCGGATGCGCGGGTCGGTGCAGGTCGGGGAGATGAGGAAGACGATCGGGACGCCACTCTTTCGGGAGACTGCGATCACCGGGTCGGCCTCCTCCGGGGGGACGTCGGGGAGGATCACGCCCTCCAGGCCGAGCTCCGCCGCGCGGGCGAAAAAGCGGGCGGTCCCGTAGGAGAAGACGGGGTTCACGTAGGTCATGAAGAGGAGGGGCGCGTCGCGGAACGAGGCGGCGATCGCGAAGGCGTCGTCGGTCGTGACGCCGTCCAGGAGCGCCTTGTGGGACGTCGCCTGGATCACGGGGCCGTCGGCGAGCGG
>CAZSCC010000481.1:0-11993 GCA_964604905.1 uncultured Planctomycetales bacterium | reverse complement strand
GACTGCTCGAGGGCGAACGTCCCCACCGCCTTCCCCCGCCCCTTCTCGGTCGCGCGGTTGTTCGCGACGTCGTCGCCCCTCCCCTGCCTCATCCACGCCGTCGGGATCGCGACCGTCGGGTCGGTCGTCACCGCGTGGTTCCCCGAGAAGTTGATCCCGAGGAAGACCGGCGCGGGGCCGGACCGCTTGTTCGGGACCACCATGAGGAGGTTGAGCGTCGGGCACGGCGGGGGGGCCACCCGGATCGCGACCTCTTTCTTCGTCGCCTTGCCGCCGAAGAAGTTCGGGTCGATGCGCTCGACCGTCGCGGTCACCTTCCCGGGAGCGGGAGGGAGCGTACCGTACATGTAGTGCTGGAAGAGCGCCTTGAGCTCGGGCTTCCGCTCGTTCTCCCACATCTCCTTCGAAGTCACCCGCCGGCCGTCCATCATGACGAGCGGATCGGGGAGTCCCTTCCGCACCGGAAGCTGTGAGGCCTCCGGGAATTCGGCCGGGGGGACGTACCGCCGGGGCGCCGCGCCCCCGGCGCAGCCGGCGGCGAGGAGGAGCGCGACGAGCGTGACGTGTTTCATACCCTCCTTACGCTCCCAGGATCGCCTTGAGGTCGGCATTCCCGCCCGAGAGGATCGCCACGACCGGCCCCTTCGGGAGCCTGAGCTTCCCGGTCACGATCGCCGCCAGGGCCGTCGCGCCCGACGGCTCGACCACCAGCTTCTCCTTGAGGATCAGATGGCGCGTCGTGGCGAGGATCTCCTCGTCGCTCACCGTCACGACCTCGTCCACGTAGCGGCCGACCATTTCAAACGTAAGCTCCTCCACGCGGGTGGGCTTCAGGCCGTCGGCGATCGTGTCGACCTTCTCGAGGGTCACGATCCGTCCCGCCCTGAGGGAGGGGAGCATCTTGGCCGCGCCGGCCGGCTCGACCCCGAAGACCTTGATGCGCGGGTTCGTCTCCTTGACGGCCGTCGCCACGCCGCTCGAAAGCCCGCCGCCGCCGATCTGGACCACCACCGCCTTGACGTCCTTCAGGTCCTGGACGATCTCGAGGCCCACGGTGCCCTGGCCGGCGATGATGTCGGGATCGTTGAAGGGCGGGATGTAAACGTAGCCCCGCTCGGCCGCCTCGCGCTCGGCCCGTTCCTTGATGAGGACGCTCGTCGTCCCTCCCAGGATGACCTCCGCACCGTAGGACTTCGTCCCTTCGACCTTGAGCGGGACCGACTGGTCGAGCATGACGATGCAGGCCTTGATGCCCCGGAGCTTCGCGGCCAGCGCGACCGCCTGCGCGTGGTTCCCGCTCGAGGAGGCGGTGACGCCCTTGCAAGACCTCGGCAGCTTCGAGATGCGGTAGAGCGCCCCTCGGATCTTGAAGGCGCCGGTCCGCTGGAGGTTCTCGCACTTGACGAACGTCCCGGGCCGGTCGCAGAACTTCAGCGGCAGGATCGGCGTGCGGATCGCCACCTTGGAGACGACCTTCTGGGCGGCGCGGATGTCCTTGAGCGTGATCATGACGGAGCAGTAAACCACCCGGAACACCGGACACCAAGAAGAAACGGCACGGCCCCCTCCCCCCTTCCTGTGGGTTACAATCGATTCAGTGGCAGTACAGGATGGGATCGCCGTGGGACGGACCGTCGCGATCTTCGTCGCACTCGCCGCGGGGTCCGTGGGTTGCGAACCTTCCTACGCTCCCAACGATATCGACATCCTTCTCGCGATCGCGCGGGACCATCGGTCCTACGGAGACGTCGACGAGCCGATCCGGAAGGATTCCGGACGCTGAGCGTCCGCGAGCCTGCGTCGCCTGGTGGGCGACGGACCGGACAAGCACGGGATCGGAGAAGCGGGGACCCCCATTCTCTCGACCTCGTACGTGCGCGATCGAAAGGCCTACAAGGAGAGGGGATCGGAACCGCAACCCCCCGGCCAGGTCATCGTCCGGCAGGCGACGATGGACGAGACCGACGCGAGCTACGCCAGGAAGTCGGATCTCTTCATCATGTACAAGAGCAGGAGTCCGACCCCCGGAACCGACGCCGGCTGGACGTACGCCCGGGTCTCACCGGACCGGAGGACGATCCATGAGTCGGGCGTCCTTCCGGCCTGCATCTCCTGTCACCGGGAGCGTCCGGACCGGCTCTTCGGGGCTTCGTCGGGTCGGTAGACCGTCGCGTCCTTCTGAGGTATAACGTCCCCTCATGATCAGCGAGGTCTTCGGCCCCGGAGGGCTCCTCGAGCAGAAATCCCGGGGCTACGAGCCGCGCCCCGGCCAGGTCGAGATGGCCCGGGCGGTCGAGCGGGCGATCGCGGAAAAGCACGCCCTCGCGATCGAGGCCCCCTGCGGCATCGGCAAGACCTACGCCTACCTCGTCCCCGCCATCGAGCACGCCATCGCGACCGACTCCCGCGTCATCGTCTGCACCGCCAACATCGCCCTCCAGGAGCAGATCTTCGAGAAGGACCTGCCCGCCCTCGCCAAGCTCCTCCCCCGGAAGTTCACCTACGCGCTCATCAAGGGGATCAACAACTACCTCTGCCTGGACCGCTACCGCGACACGCTCGAAGAGATCGCCCCCGTCACGTTCGACCGCAAGGAGCTCCGCCACTGGGAGAAGATCCGCGCGTGGGCGGACGAAACGAAGACCGGCGACCTCTCCGATCTCTCCTTCGAGCCGGCGGACTCCGTCTGGAACAAGGTGAACGGCGCGAGCGAGCTCTGCAACGGCTCGGAATGCCGCTTCTACGACGACTGCTTCGCCATGGACGCGCGGCGCAGGCTCCGCGGGGCGCAGGTGATCGTCACCAACTACCACCTCTTCTTCGCCCACCTGCGCGTCAAGAGCCTCGGGGCGCGAGACGTGATCCTCCCGCCCGCCTCGACGGTCATCTGCGACGAGGCGCACGACATGGCCGACATCGCGCGCGATTTCTTCGGGGCGCGGCTGACGCCCTACTCGATGAGCTCGCTCGTGAAGGGAGCCAACCACCTCCGCCGGGGCGGACTTGCCGAAAGCCTCCGCCAGGCCTCGCGCCAGTTCTTCCAGCAGGTGCGCGACACGCCGGAGAAGCGGCTCCGCAAGCCCCGCTGGGTCTCGGCCGACGGGCTTCTCCGCACCGTCGGGGACTACCAGGAGGCGCTGAAGGAGGCGAAGGGAGAGACGGAGGACGAGGAGGAGAAGGACAAGCTCGCGAAGTTCAGCGGGGCCGCGCAGGGCTACGTCGAGACGCTCCAGGGGTTCCTCTCGCTCGAGGACCGGAACTGCGTCTACTGGGTCGAGAAGGACGACCGGAGCGCGAAGCTCCAGTCGCGCGTGATCGACGTGAGCGGGATCCTGGATGAGCAGCTCTTCAAGACCACGCCGACGGTGGTCCTGACGTCGGCCACGCTCACCGCGAACGGCCAGTTCGACTTCGTGAAGCGCGAGACGGGCGGCGGCTCGGCGAGGGAGCTGCGGGTGGAGTCGCCGTTCGACTTCCAGGAGCAGGCGGCCCTGGTCGTCCCCCGGATGAAGGCGCAGCCGAACGATCCGACGTTCGCGGGGGAGATGTCGGGCCACATCAACCGGATCATCACGTTCCTGCGGGGGCGAACGATGTGCCTCTTCACGTCGTACCGGAACCTCGTGGCCTGCGCGGACGCGGCCGAGAAGACGGGGGTGCGGATCCTCCGGCAGGGCGGACAACCGCGCTCGAAGCTGCTCAAGGAGTTCCGGAAGGACGAGGGGACGGCGCTCTTCGCGACGTCGAGCTTCTGGCAGGGGGTGGACATCCCGGGCGAGGCGCTCTCGTGCCTGACGATCGACAAGATCCCCTTCATGAACCCCGGCGACCCGCTGCTCGAGGCGCTGCAGGAGCGCGATCCAAACTCGTTCTCGAGCTACTCGCTGCCGAAGGCGATTCTGGACCTCCGGCAGGGGTTCGGGCGGCTCATCCGCCGCCGGAGCGACCGGGGGGTGGTGGTGATCTTCGACAACCGCCTCTTCACGAAAGGCTACGGGGGCGAGGTGCTGGCGAGCTTGCCGGACTGCCCGGTCCACCGGGACCTCTCGGCCCTCGAAAATTTCTTCAAAAGCGCCGAGTCCCCGGTAGAATAGCCCGCGATGAAGATCCTGCAGGAGCTTCCCCTGGTCGCCCGGGCCCGCCAGCTGCGCCACACCTTCGTGCAGGGCGCCGACGAAAAGCACTACAAGATCCTCACGTTCGCGCTCTACGACTTCAAGGCGCCGCCCGAGTTCGCCACTCACGAGACGAACATCGAGGAGGTGAACGAGCGGGGCGCCCGCACGGTGCTCGTCCAGCCGCTCATCAAGCGCTTCTTCACCGAGGCCGAGGCGACGGCGTTCCACCAGGAGCTCGTCGAGAAGTTCGACGAGGTGCTGCGCCTCAAGCCCCCCGAGAAGAAAGAGCACAAGCCCGCCGAGAAGGCGGCCGGGCACTAGCCGCGGGATAAATCCGCCGGGCGGATTCACCCCTCCTCCAGAAGAATGCGCCACCCTCTTAGAATCCGAGACTTCTCGCCTCCATTTCAAAGAGGAGCCAGCCGACCCCGGCGAGCAGGATCATGAAGGCGTCGAAGAGCACCAGCGAGAGCCAAGGGAACGGATGAGGCACGAGCGCCAGGCCATAGAGGGTGAAGCTCAAGGCAAGAACGAGGCTGAGATAGGATAGCCCCAGCAGGGAAAGAGGGGCGTAGGGACCCACAACGACCCGCATGATGCCGTACAAGGCAGGAGCGGCCACACACCAGCCCAGTGTGACCCCGATCAGGACTCTATGACTTCTGTCGGACTCTTGCAGGTCCGCGGCCGATGCTCCGCTATCGGAGGAACTCCCCCATCCGCCGCAGCACCTCCTCGGGGCATTCCTGGTTGGGCACGTGGCCCGCGTCGAGTTCGAACAACCGGGCATCCGGGAGGTCCTTCGCGAGCCGGCGGCCGAGCTCGACCGGCACCGTCCGGTCGTCCTTCCCCCAGAGGAGGAGCGCCGGCGCGCGGACCGACTTCAGGCGCGCCTCGAACTCCGTCGTGTCCGGAGGCACGACCGCCCGGATCACCTGGATGATCGCGCGACGCCGGCCGGGGGCTTCGATTTCCCGGATGTAGGTGTCGAGCTCCTCCTCGCTCAGCTTCTCGACCGTGCGATAGCTGCCGCGCAGCACCCAGCGGGTCATCTTCCCCAGCGGGAGCGATCCCGCGACGCACTCCGCGGAGGGCACCCGGGCGAGGCTCACGTACGTCGGAACGTGCTCCGCGTAGCAGATCGAGTTGATCAGGACCAGGCGGTCGACTCGCTCGGGCCAGTCCTGCGCGAGGCGGAGGGCGATCCCGCCGCCGTAGGAGTTCCCCACGAGCGTCGCCCGCTCCACGCCCAGGAGTTCGAGCAGTCCCTTCACGCGCCGCGCCTGCGCGGCGACCGAGTAGTCCTCCTGCTCCGGGATCTCCGACTCGCCGGCGCCCAGGAGGTCGATCGCGATCACGCGGTGGCGCTCGGCGAGCGGCCGGAGGAGATGGCGCCAGTCGTAGATCGAGCCCCCCAGGCCGTGGAGGAGGACGAGCGTCGGGCCGCGGCCCATCTCGGCCACGCAGTAGCGGCGGCCGTCGAGCGCGACCTCGCGGAGCGCGCCCTCGCGCCGGAGTTCCTCGCGCCAGGGCGTAAGACGGCTTCCCGAAAGACCGACCGCGGCGGCCGCACAGCCGCCGACGGACCAAGGCAGGGCCAGCAAGAACAATTTCACGCCGCCGCCCCCACCCGCGCGCCCGGAGCCGCCACCCGTACGAGGTCGTCCTCGAGGCCCCGGACATCCATTCGCCCCAGCGCGAAGGCATCGATCGATCCCGGCGGGAGCGTGCGGAGGTAGTCCTCCGGGGGCTCGTCCACCAGGATCACGCGATTGGCCATCTCCTTGGCCGCCTCGAAGGCCGGGGCGCTGAGCTCGGGCGAATCGGCAAGCAGGCGGCCGTCGAAGAGGAGCTGCTCGAGGCGCTCGGGCGGGTCGTCGAACCAGCGGTGCCAGATCCACGGGCCGAACTTGCGCCAGAGAAACGTCTGCCACTCGCCGGCGTACATCGCGCGGCGCTCGGCCTCGTTCCCGAGCGCAGAAAAGCGCTCCAGCATTCTCCGGCCGTGGACCAGCCGGACGAAGCTGCGGAACGAGGCCAACCGCCGCTCGAGGACCCCCTGGGTCGCCACGCCGCGGTCGAGCGTCCCCAGGTGGGCGAGCCACCAGGCATCCGCCTCGGGGATCAACAGCCAGCGCACCCGCTGATAGAGCGCACGGCGCCGGCGGGAAGGGCTGAGGCCCGTCAACTCCCGGTATTCCGGGTACCCCAGCGCCTTCACGCCGGCAAGCTTGAGATCGCAGAGATAGAGCTGCTCCGGACGGCGCTCCACCACCGCGACCCGTCTCGGGCGGGCGGCGAGCATCCGGAGCACGCGATCGCCTCCTTCCGCGGCCGCGAGGACCGCGTCCCCTTCTCTGAGGGGCAGGTCCTCGCCCGGCCAGTCCGATCCTTGGTAGAGGGGCATGTCCACTCCCGTCTCATTCTTGTTCAAGGGAAACTAAGGGAAAGCGGTTCGGCGGCCGGAAACTCCCATTAATTCCCCCATCCCGACTTCCAACCTCGTCCCCCTTGGAAGTCCGGCGTTGGGACTCGAGAGCTCCGGCCCGCTGAGCCATTTCAGACTCCTCCTTCCAGGTGCATGAATAGGGTCGGCTATCCTCGCCGGTAGAGCGCCTCCAGGGCCTGAAGGGCCAGCCGGACCTGCGCGCGGCGGAGGACCCGCCACGCGTAGCGTCCCGGCGCGACCCGGTAGACTTGCCTCCGGTGGACTCGGGTCTGGTGTGCCATAAGCGGCCCTCCAATGGTCTGGGGGAGGGTAGGGCAAGCCCCGTGCCAGCCTCGAACGGGGCCGCATTGGGGGTCGGCTGTGCAACCGGCTGCCCAGGGTGAGCGGAGCTAGTAATAGCCCAGGCGGGCCTTGAGGAGCTTGCCGCCGAAGTCGGCGAGCGTGGCGTTCGCGCTGATCGGGAGGCGTCGACGGGTGAAGGGGCCCTCGTCGCCGCTCTTCGTCGCCCAGCCGGCCTTGTAGCCCGCCCCCCGCACCCACTCGGGCGCCCCCGGCGGCCGCTCCCCCCGGGGATAGGCGAAGTGCTCGATCTTGATCCCCAGCCGCTCCGAGAGCACCCGCCCCGACTCGCGCACCTCGGCCTCCGTCAACACCCCGTGGGCCATCGAGTGCGACCCGACCGTCATCCGCGCGCCCAGGAGCCGCTTCAGGTCGTCCCAGTCCATGATCCGCTCTTCCGGCATCGGAGTCGACCGCATCCACGCGTCCGTCCCGCCGACCGCCCCCGCCACGATGAAGAACGTCGCCGGGAAACGGAGCGCCTCGAGCGTCGGCAGCGCGAACTCCATGCAGTCCTTGAACCCGTCGTCGAACGTCAGCGCCACTCCCTTCTTCCCCGCCAGGACATCGTCCAGCGTCAGCACCTCCGTCCCGTTCCGCCGGAGGAAGTGCATCTGCGACTTGAAGTTCTCGGGCGTCACCGTCATCTTCCGGGGCGCCCCCGGACGGAACGGCCCCACGCGGTGATAGTAGAGGACGGGCGTCATACGGGTCGCGGATTATACCCGCCCGTCCCGCCGCCTTGCAAACCCATATCCCCTGTGCTAGACTCCCCACACAACATGCCGAGCCCGGGCGAGGACCCCGTCATATGCCGTTGTTTCGTGGTGTCCGAAGTCGTCATCCGCCGGGCCATCGACGAGCAGCGGCTCCGGCAGGTCGAGGAGGTCACCGCCTGCACCCGAGCGGGCGGGGGTTGCAGTTCGTGCTATGACGACATCCAGGCCATCCTCGACGCCATCCACGGCAAAGCCGTCCCGCGCACCGTGCCCGACGCCTCGGGCCTCTCGAGCGCCCAGAAGCGTGCGATCATCGTGAATACGATCGACCGGGACGTCCAGGTCCTCCTCGACCTCAACCGCCTCCAGATGCAGCTCGTCGACGTGACCGGCGACCGCGTCCTGGTCCGCTTCTCCGGCGGCGCGACGGGCACCCCCGCCGCGTCCTTCCTCGCCCTCAAGCGCTACCTCGTCAAGCAGATGTCCGACGCCTGCGGGCAGAAGATGAACCTCGTGGAGCTCAACGTCCTCGAATCCCTCTCCAAGGCGCCCGCCCGATGAAACGCACCGCGATCGTCTCCGACATCCACTCGAACCTCGAGGCCCTACAGGCCGTCATGGACGACATCCACGAGAACGAGTGCGAGGAGATCGTCTGCCTGGGCGACCTGATAGGCTACGGCCCCAACCCCCGCCAAGTCCTCCGCATCGCCACCCAGCTCTTCGAGTTCACCCTGATGGGCAACCACGAGGAGGGCGTCCTCTACCAGCCCGTCGGTTTCAACTGGAAGGCCGAGGCCTCGGCGTGGTGGACGAAGGACCAGCTGAAGTCCACCCGCTATCCCGGCGACGAGAACAAGAATTTCTGGGCCTACCTCGAGCAGCTCCCCCGCTTCGCCACCCACGGCGACGTCCTCTACGTCCACGCCTCGCCGATCGACCCGACCCGCGAGTACGTCATGCCCGAGGCGTGCTACAACCCCGACTTCATGAAGCAGATCTTCGCCAAGATCAAGCGGGTCGCGTTCGGCGGCCACACGCACCTGCCCGGCATCTTCTTCCCCGACCGCCCGTTCCTCGACCAGCACCAGATCGAAGGCCCCTTCCCCATCGTCAAGGGCAAATTCTTCGTGAACGTGGGGTCGGTCGGCCAGCCGCGCGACGGCGACACGCGCGCCTGCTACGTGATCTGCGACGGGAAGACGGTCGCCTTCCGGCGCGTGTCGTACAACTACCGGAAGACGGCGCGGAAGATCAAGAGCATCAAGCGGCTCCCCAACGCGCTGGGGGCGCGGCTCTCGCTGGGACTGTAGCCATGGACGTGAAGGGCGTTTTCGACCACCGGAAGTTCTCCCCCGAGAAGCTCACCAAGGTCTCCCTCTTCGAGAGCGAGAAGATGTTCTGCGACGTCTACGGGGTCGCCCCCGGCCAGGAGCAGAAGCCCCACGTCCACGACGCCTGCGACAAGGTCTACTACGTGATCGAAGGCTGCGGCATCTTCAAAGTGGCCGGCGAGACCCGCGAGGTGGGCGAGAAGAACGTCGTCTACGTCCCCGCCGGGGCGGAGCATTCGGTCAAGAACGACAGCGGGGGAAATCTGACGCTGCTCGTGATGATGGCGCCCCACCCGAACTATGTGACCCGGAAGGCATAAGGCCGCGGAAGCCCTGAGAGGGGAATCACGAATCACCCTCGGGACAAGATTCTTGATTCGTGATTCCCTCCATCGGAACACGCGTTGGAGTTCCCTGGCGTAGCACTATATAACAGGCAGGCTTGGTAATTTCAGGGAGCGGATCTATGCGGCATCTCCTCATCATCGCCTTCGTCCTCCCCGCCTTCGCCCAGGAAAAAGATAGGAAGAAGGCGCCCGATCCCAAGACCTGGATGACCCAGCGCGGCCCCCTTCTCTGGGAGGAGACCTTCGAGGGCGGCCAGTGGTCCAAGGAATGGAACAGGTACAAGGGCGCCTACACGGTGGACGGCGCCCAACTCAAGGTCGCCGAGATCGCCGCCGACGGCCACCACCCCGCCATGTCCCGCAAGCTGGGGGAGAACAACGTCGTCGTCCAGTTCAAGTTCAAGTTCGACGGCTCGCCCTGGATGGGCTTCGCGTTCGACGACAAGGAGCACGTCTCGAGGCTCATCCTCAACCCCGACCAGTTCAAGATCGTGAAGATGTCGGGCACCGGCGGGACGACCAAGGGGGTCGACATCGACCAGAAGCGCATCAAGCTCAACGACGGCGCCTGGCACACCGTGGTGCTCGAGGTCTACGGCGACGAGATGGTGGCCACGATCGACGACCAGCACATGGTGCTCGGCCGGGGCGAGGGCATGACCCCCACGCGCTCGCGCTGCGAGCTGATCTCGGGCGGCCAGTCCGCCTGGTACGACGAGGTCAAGGTCTGGAAGGCCGAACTCGACGACAAGTGGCCCCAGAAGAAGGCCCAACTGCTCCAACTGCTCAAGAAGAAGGCGGAGCCGGTCGGGAAGTAGCTACACCACCCCGCGCGCGTCCTGGCCGACCCCCAGCGCCTGGAGCGTGGCGTAGGTGAGCGGCGCCACCGGGCGGTGGAGGCGGCGGCGGAGCGCCACGAGATCGTCCTGGGTCTCGATCTTCTGCCGCGTCGGGAAGAAGCCGTAGTCGAGGTGGGCGCGCTCGAAGTTGCGGAGCAGCGTCACCAGCACGCCGGGCGTCCCCCACTTGACCCCGCGGAAGACGTCGCGCGGCTCGCGCATCCCGAGGAGATAGAAGCCGCCGCGCTCGGTCGGGCCGATCACGACGTCGCGGCGCTCCAGCATCTCGAAGGCCGCCTGCAGCAGCCGCGGGTGGAGGTCGGGCAGGCTGCTCCCCACGATCACCGCCTGGGGATGCTGCGCGAGCAGCTCTTCGAAGCACGCGTGCAGGCGCTGCCCCTCGCTCCGCCCCTTCTGCATCCGCACGGGCACGTCCGGGAAGCGGTGGCGGAAGCCGCTCGCGTTGTCGAGGGCGTAGAGCACGGGCGAACAGGACGCGAGCGGGAGGCCGGCGACCAAGTCGCCGATGAAGGCTTCGTAGACCTGGGCGGCCGCCTCGGCCCCGAGGCGCGCCGAGAGGGCGGGCATCACCTGGCCCGGCTCGGGCCAGCGGACCAGGACGGCGAGGGCTCGGCCCTCCGAATGGATCACGACCCGTCTCCCCCTTTTGGATCCCGGCCCACGGCCGGACACGCGTTCAGACCCCTCAGCTGCCGTTGAAGCCGATCGAGACCTTCTCACCGTCGACGATGACCGGCACGCTCCGCTTGCCCTTGGAGTGCTTGAGCATCTCCTTGAGCTTGTTCGCGTCGGCCAGCACGTCCACGTATTCGAACGCCACCTTCCTCTTCGCGTGATCCTCACGCGCGGCGGCGGTGTACGGTCAGTGGTCCTTCCCGTAGATCAGAACCGGCACGGTCTCACCCTCCTATGGCGTACATGGCCCGGACGGGCTTCACGAAGCCAGGGTCGTTGATGCCGTGGCCCGCCTCCTTCTTCGCGACGGCGGCGCGGATGATCGCTTCCACCTCGGCGTCCGTCGCGCCCGTCCGCATCGGCCCCTTGAGGTCGGTCTCCCACGTCGAGAAGAGGCAGGTCCTTAGCTTCCCGTCGGGCGTCACGCGGATCCGGTCGCAGGCGGAGCAGAAGGGCTCGGAGACGCTGGCGATCATGCCGATGTCCCCCTGCCCGTCCTTGAAGCGGAAGATCCGGGCGGGATCGCTGAGCGGCCCGTCGGCCACCAGGTCGAGCGGCCACTTCGCGTGGATGCGTTCCAGGATCTCCCTCGCGGGCACGACCTGGTCGCGCGTCCACCCGCCGTCTCCGTCGAGCGGCATGAACTCGATGAAGCGGATCTTCCACGGGCGCGTCCGGGCCATCTGGGCAAAGTCCACGACTTCGTCGTCGTTCACGCCGCGCATCACGACCATGTTGATCTTGAGCGGGCGGAAGCCGGCGCGGTCGGCCTCCTCGATCCCCTCCCAGGTCTCGCGGAAGCCGTCGCGGCGGGCGATGTGGACGAACTTCTCGCCGCGGAGGGTGTCGAGGCTGATGTTGATCCGGCGGAGGCCCGCCTCCCACAGCGGGCGCGCGAGCTTCCGAAGCAGGATGCCGTTCGTCGTCATCGCCACGTCCATCACGCCCGGCACGGCGACCACGCGGCGGACGAGCTCGGGCAGGTCCTTCCGCGCGGTGGGCTCGCCGCCGGTGATCCGGAAGTCGGTGATGCCGAGCGAGACGGCCACGCGCACGATCCGCTCGATCTCCTCGAAGGAGAGGATCTCCGGCTGGGGCATCCACTCGGGATTCGCGGGCATGCAGTAGACGCAGCGCAGGTTGCAGCGGTCG
>CAZSCC010000480.1:0-17092 GCA_964604905.1 uncultured Planctomycetales bacterium | reverse complement strand
ATCGAGACCGTGTCCTCGACCGACGGCTCGGCCACCGTCACCGGCTGGAACCGGCGCTCCAGTGCGGGGTCCTTCTCGATGCGCTTGCGGTATTCGTCCAGCGTGGTCGCGCCGACGCAGCGGAGTTCGCCGCGGGCGAGCGCGGGCTTGAGCATGTTGGCGGCGTCCTGGGCGCCCTCGCCGGTCGCGCCGGCGCCGATCACGGTGTGGAGCTGGTCGATGAAGAGGATGACCCGGCCCTCGGACTCGGTGACGTCCTTGAGCAGGGCCTTCAGGCGCTCCTCGAACTCGCCGCGGAACTTGGTGCCGGCGACGAGGAGGCCGAGATCGAGGGACATGACGGCGCGGTCCTTGAGGCTCTCGGGGACGTCGCCTTCCACGATGCGGCGGGCGAGGCCTTCCGCGATGGCGGTCTTTCCGACGCCGGGCTCGCCGATCAGGACGGGGTTGTTCTTGGTGCGGCGCGAGAGGACCTGCATGACGCGGCGGATCTCCTCGTCGCGGCCGATGACGGGGTCGAGCTTGCCCTTGCGGGCGAGGTCGGTCAGGTCGCGGCAGTACTTGGCGAGGGTGTTGTATTTCGCCTCGGGGGTCGCGTCGGTGACGCTGCGGTTGCCGCGGACGCGCGCGAGGGCCGCGATGAGCTTGTCGTAGGTGGCTCCGGCGTTCCGGAGGACGGCGCCGGTGGCGTCGCCGTTCTTCGCCATGGCGAGGAGGAAGTGCTCGGTGGAGAGGTACTCGTCCTTGAGCGTCCCGGCCTCCTGCTGGGCGTCGCGGAGGATCTTCTGGGAGCGGCGGGAGAGGCCGAGCTGTCCGTCGCCTTCGACGCGCGGGAAGCGGGCGAACTCGCGCTGGAACTCCTGCTTGAGGCGGGAGGGGTCGGCGCCGACGGCCTGGAGGAGGGGCGTGGCGGTGCCGTCGGTCTGCTCGAGGAGCGCGACGGCGAGGTGTTCGGGCTCGATCTCCGGGTGGGTCCACTTCTCGGCCATGGAGTGGGCCGACTGGAGGGCCTCGCGGGACTTTTCGGTGAGTTTGTCCAACTGCATAGGGGACTCCCTTCTCATAGGGATTATGCAAATGGTGTGCCAGAGCCATGGGTGGGTCGAGTTTCAAACTATTGGATATCAGGTAGTTACGTTCGCGAGAATGGAGCAATTTGAGTTGCTGCCAGAGTGGCGGGTGGAGAAAAACGTACCGTCCGTTTTTCTCCGGGCTTTCCCATGGCTCCTACGCCGTGGCGGGGTCGATTTTGTTGGGATCGATGCCGAGTTCCTTTTGGGCCTTGGCGAGGTCCTTCTTGGGGAACTTGCCGGCCTTGGCGAGTTGGTAGAGGGTGGCGTACGCCGTGGCTTCGGCGTCGACCTCGAAGTGGCGGCGGAGGGCCTTGCGGGTGTCGCTGCGGCCGAAGCCGTCGGTGCCGAGCGCGTGGAAGCGGCCGGGGAACCAGGGGGCGATCATCTCGGGGACGGCCCGCATGTAGTCGGTCGTGGCGACGATGGGGCCTTCCGCGGCGCCGAGCTGGGAGATCACGTAGGGGACCTTCTCCTCGGCCTCGGGATGCATCAGGTTCCAGCGGTCGCATTCGAGGGCCTCACGCCGGAGCTGGACGTAGCTGGGGGCGCTCCAGACATCGGCGGCGACCGCGAACTTCTCGGCCAGGATCTGCTGGGCGCGGAGGACGTCTTTGAGCAGCACGCCGCTGCCGAGCAGCTGGGCGCGGCGGCCCTTCTCGGCCTTCGCGTCGGAGGCCTTGTACAGGTAGAGGCCCTTGACGATGCCGTCCTCGACGCCGGCGGCCATCGGGGGCTGCATGTAGTTCTCGTTGTAGAGCGTGATGTAGTAGAAACAGCTCTCCTGGTCCTGGTACATGCGCTTGAGACCGTCGTGAATGACGACCGCCACCTCGTACCCCCAGGCGGGATCGTAGATCCGGCAGGTCGGGACCGCGCTGAAGAGGAGCGGGCTGTGGCCGTCCTCGTGCTGGAGCCCTTCGCCGTTGAGCGTGGTCCGCCCGGCGGTGGCGCCGAGCAGGAAGCCCTTGGCGCGCGAATCGGCGGCGGCCCAGACGAGGTCGCCCACGCGCTGGTAGCCGAACATCGAGTAGTAGATGTAGAACGGGATCATGTTGACCCCGTGGTTCGCGTAGGCCGTGCCGGCGGCGGTGAAGCTCGCCATCGAACCGGCCTCGTTGATGCCCTCCTCCAGGACCTGGCCGTCCTTCGACTCGCGGTAGTGCATCTTGTACTGCTTTTGCTTGATGTCGACCGGCTCGTAGCGCTGGTCGACGGACGAGTAGATGCCCACCGCGCCGAAGAGCCCTTCCAAGCCGAACGTCCGGGCCTCGTCGGGGATGATGGGGACGACGCGCTTCCCGATCTTCGGGTCGATCAGGAGTTTCCTCAGGACCGCGTTGTAGCTCGCGGTCGTGGACTGCTCCTTGACCGAGGCCTTGAGGTTGTCCTCGAAGGCCGAGAGCGAGGGGATCTCCTCCTTGGGGGCGCGGACGACCCGCCTCGGCACGTAGCCCCCAAGCGCCCGCCGACGCTCGTGGAGGTACTTCATCTCCGGGCTGTTCTTGGGCGGGAGGTAGAAGGGCGGGTCGGCGAGCTTGTCGTCGGGGATCGGGAGGTCCATCCGGTCGCGGAAGGTCTTGACCTGCTCCTCATTGTCGAAACCTTTGGTGTTGTGGGCGAGATTTTTTCCCTCGGCCAGCGCGCCGGTCCCCCAGCCTTTGACCGTCTTCGCCAGGATGGCCGTCGGTTTTCCGTTCGCCTGCGTCGTCGCCCAGTGATAGGCGGCGTAGACCTTGAGCGGATCGTGGCCGCCCCGGCGCAGCTTCCGGATCTGGTCGTCCGTGAGCCCCTCGGCCAGCTTGGCCGTGTCGGGGTACCTGCCGAAGAAGTGCTCGCGGGTGTAAGACCCTTCCTTGACAACATAGTTCTGGTATTCCCCGTCGACGACCTCCCCCATGCGCTTGACGAGGAGGCCGCTGTCGTCGGCCTTGAGGAGGGGATCCCAATCGGAGCCCCAGACGACCTTGATGACGTTCCAGCCCGCGCCGCGGAAGACCGCCTCGAGCTCCTGGATGATCTTGAAGTTGCCGCGGACCGGGCCGTCCAGCCGCTGCAGGTTGCAGTTGACGACGAAGATCAGGTTGTCGAGCTTCTCGCGCGATGCGATCGAGAGCGCACCCAGCGACTCGGGCTCGTCGCACTCGCCGTCGCCGAGAAACGCCCAGACGCGCGAGCCGCTCGTGTCCTTGAGGCTGCGGTTGTGCATGTACCGGTTGAAGCGCGCCTGGTAGATGGCGTTCAGGGGCCCGATGCCCATCGAGACCGTGGGGTACTCCCACATCTTGGGCATCAGCCAGGGATGGGGATAGGAGCAGACCCCCTTGCCGCCGACCTCCTGCCGGAAGTTGTCGAGGTTCTCCTCGGTGAGGAAGCCCTCCAGGAAGGCCCGGGCGTAGATGCCGGGCGACGCGTGGCCCTGGAAGTAGATCGAGTCCCCCGGCAGGCCGTTCTCGCGGCTCCGGAAGAAGTGGTTGAAGCCGATCTCGTAGAGCGTGCAGGCCGAGGCGTAGGTCGAGATGTGCCCGCCCACCCCGGCGTGCTTGATCATGTTCGCCCGGTGGACCATTACCGCCGCGTTCCAGCGGACGATCGCCCGGATCTTCTTCTCGATCTTCTGGTCGCCGGGAAATTCGGGCTGCTCGTCGACCGGGATCGAATTGATATACGGGGTCTGGACGAGCTCGGGGAGCTCGACCGCGTTCTCGAGCGCGTTCTGGTGCAGCTGGCGGACGATGAAGCGGGCGCGCTCCTCGCCGTGGTAGACGCGGAGCTGCTCGAAGGCCTCGAGCCACTCGCCGGTCTCCTGCGGGTCGGTGTCGATGCCGGCGAGCTCTTCCTTGGTCTGCTCGTCGAGCGGCTCCTGTACGTTGCTCATCCAATGCGCTCCGTGTCCCCGCGGGTCGTGAGGGGTAACCTTCCTATTCTACAGGCGGCGAGAGGGGACTGCAATTCGCGGGGGGAAAATCACCCGAGTCGGCTCTTCAGATTCGACGCCAGCAGGTCCAGGAACGGCTCGGTCGGCAACCAGCTCTCCTTCGGCGGCTCGAGCTCGCCGTGCAGCGACCGCGCGAGGTCCTTCGTCATCTTGCCGCTCTCGACGGTCGCGACGCAGACCTCCTCGAGCGCCGCCGCGAACGTCGCGACGTCCGGCGTCCCGTCCAGCTTGGCGCGGTGCGCCAGGCCGCGCGTCCACGCATAGATCGACGCGATCGGGTTCGTGCTTGTCACCTTGCCCGCCTGGTGGTCGCGGTAGTGCTTCGTCACCGTCCCGTGCGCCGCCTCGGCCTCCATCGTCATGCCGTCGGGGCAGAGCAGCACCGAGGTCATGAGACCGAGCGACCCGAACCCCTGCGCCACCGTGTCGGACTGGACGTCGCCGTCGTAGTTCTTGCAGGCCCAGAGGATCCCGCCGTCCCACTTCAGCACCTGCGCGACCATGTCGTCGATCAGTCGGTGCTCGTAGGTCAGGCCCTTCGCCTTGAACGTCGCGGCGAACTCTTTCTCGAAGACCTGCTGGAAGATGTCCTTGAAGCGGCCGTCGTAGACCTTCAGGATCGTGTTCTTGGTCGAGAGATAGACGGGGAAGCCGACCATCAGGCCGTACTGGAAGACCGAGCGGGCGAACTCGACGATCGACTCGTCGGTGTTGAACATCCCCAGGCCGATCCCCGGCCCGGCGAACTCGTTGATCACCCACTCCTGCTTCTTCCCGTCCTTGCCCTCCCAGACCATCTTGAGCGTGCCGGGCCCGTCGGTCCGCACGTCCTGCGCCTTGTACTGGTCGGCGTGGGCATGGCGGGCGACGACGATCGGCTTCGTCCAGGCGGGCACCAGCTTCGGGATGTTCTTGCAGACGATCGGGGCGCGGAAGATGGTCCCGCCCAGGATGTTCCGGATCGTCCCGTTGGGGGACTTCCACATCTTCTTGAGCGTGAACTCCTTCACGCGCGCCTCGTCGGGCGTGATGGTCGCGCACTTGACGCCGACCTTGTGCTTCTGGATCGCCCGGGCGGAGTCTACCGTCACCTTGTCGTCGGTGGCGTCGCGATTCTGGATCGAGAGGTCGTAGGTCTCGAGCTTGAGATCGAGGAACGGGAGGAGGAGGCGCTGCTTGATCCACTCCCAGATGATGCGGGTCATCTCGTCGCCGAGGATCTCGACGATCGGGGCCTTCACGGGGATCTTCATGGCGGGGAGGATAGCACGGCCCCGACCCTTTTTCCAGAATCGTGGGCCATGCTGGCGCGGAACGCCTGGGGGCGCGACGATGCGGAGCTTCCGATCGTGATCGCCGACCCCATCGGGCTGGCGATCCGCCACGCGCGGCTCGGAGAGAAGCGCCGCCGAAGGGATTGACCCCGCCGCCCGGCTTTGGTCTAATCCGTTTCCCCCGCCCGGCGGGTCGGATTGATGGGCGCGTAGCTCAATTGGGAGAGCGCAGCGTTCGCAATGCTGAGGTTGTGGGTTCGATCCCCATCGCGTCCACCAACCCGGCCCGCCCTGAGCGAAGCAGAAGGGCCCGCGTTGGGCTGTTTTTGAAGTGGAAGGGTTCCGGCAGGCGTTCCTTATACAAGACCGGGGGAGGGACATGCCGGACCAGAGCCGGGGAGCTATGCCCGATATCATCTCCGCCAAGTGCTTTGGCTGCGGACACGTCGTCAAGGTCCCCGCCGCGCTCGGTGGAAAGAAGGCGCGCTGCCCCAAGTGCACCAACACGATCGCCATCCCCGCGCCCTCCGAGACCGCCGAGGACATCGTGGGGGACGAGATGCTCCCCGAGGTCGCCCAGGACGGCGAGGTCGTCGAGGGGGAGTGGGTCGAGGAGGGCGACGGCTCGGCGCAGGAGGCGGAGGACGAGCCGCGCCGCGCCCCTCCCGCACGTCGGGGAAGCTCCTCTTCCAATAATCCGCGCGTCCGAGGCGGCCGCGACGGCGGGACCCGCGGCCCCGTCGCGCGCAAGAAGTCCTCCTCCGGACTGATCGTGGGGATCATCATCGGCGTCGTCGTCCTGGGGATCATCATCGGCGTCGCCGCCGGCGGGAAGGGGGGCGGGGGCGGGGTCAAGAAGGCCGATCCCAAGAAGATGGGGCAGGACAAGCCCCAGGTGGATCCTGAGGACCAGGCGCTCGGGGAGCGCTGCATGAGCTACGTCGACGCGGTGAACGGCCAGGACGACAAGAAGATCCTGAGGTTCTACGCCTACGCGGAGGACGAGGAGCGGGCGCTGGGCCGGTCGATCCGCCAGATGATCGAGCAGGGCACCAAGTACGAAGGCGCGGCGATCAAGTCGGCCAGCGCCGGGTCGGGCACGGCGACGTTCACCTACGGGGGAGGCAAGGAGAAGACGCTCTCCTGGAAGAAGGTGGACGGGACCTGGCTGATCGCCGAAAAGCCGTAGCCCGCCTTACTGCATCGGGTCGCCCCGCCAGCCCAGCTTCCGGACCATGACGCCCAGGACGGTCCGGGCCAGCCTCTCGCACTTCGCCGCCTCCTCTCCTGAGGTGGCGGCGGCGGTCCCCGTCGCGACCACGCGGACGATCAGCAGCTCCTTCCCGTGCAGGCGGACGAGCTCGGAGCGGACACCGTGGCGTCCGCGGTGGCGCACCGCGTAGCCGGGCTCGCCGGGCCAGGACTCGTCGTTCACCACGGGGCGTTCGTCCCCGTCGCGCGGCCTCAACTGCCGCTCGCCGGCCTCGCGGGCGCTGAACTCCTCGCGGGGCGCGTTCACACGCAGGCTGAGGGTGATCGCCGGGCCGGGCGCTTTGACGTACGCATGGGTGTCGTAGCTGAAGAGCGCCCCGAACCTCAACCGCCGGTCGGTGGAGTACTTCTCGACGGGGATGCCGAGGCTCTCGAACTCCTCCCGCGCCAGGTAGGGCTCGCCCGACTCGGCCACGCTGATGAAGACCACGGCGCCCAGCGTGAGCGCGAGCTCGACCGCCGTCACCGCGACCGCGAAGCGGATCACCGGCCCTCCTCGGCGGGGAGGGGCTGAACGAGCCGGGCGTAGGCCGTCCGCTGCCCCAGGTGGGCGAGGATGTCCTTCAGGACCGAGCCCACCTGGAAGAGGAGCGCGTAGTGGCCTCCTTTGAACCACTTGATTTCGGGGCTTCCGATCGCCTCGTGGAGCCGGAGCGTGCAGTCCTTCGGGATCACCTCGTCGGTCTCGGCGTTGATCATGAGGATCTCCTCGGGGCGCATGCGCGAGGCGAAGGTGCAGGGCTCGATGTCCTTCCAGAGTTCCCGCATCTTTTCGGGGGTCAGGCCCGCCTCCTCGAGCTGCCGCTTGGCGGCGACCGTCTCCTTGCTCCCGTGGAGGATGATGCCCGGGAGATCGCCGCCCCCGATCACAAAGAGGCTGCGGCCGAAGCGGTCGTCCACGCCGGCCGCGAGGCTGCCGATGACCGCGCCGAGCGAGATCCCGACGATGCCGACGCGGGAGGGCTCGACGTCGGGCCGCGCGGCCAGCCAGTCGCCCGCGCGGCGGACGTCCATCACCGACTGGCGGATGTTCCCCAGCACGCGTTCCATCTCCATCTTCATGAGCTTCTCGCGCCGGGCGGGGTCCTTGGAGGCGCGCGGGCCGTAGTCGGGCATGTACATCATGAGCGCGGGGACGCCGTTCTCCGCCAGGCGCTGACCGATCAGCTCGAAGAGGTCGAACTTGCCGCCCAGCCAGTGGAGGAGGAGCGCGGCGGGGCGCTTGCGGCCCGGCTCCTTCGGCTGCCAGAAGCGCGCCCAGACGGTGTTGTTCTCCTCGCCCTCGCCCTGGACGGCGGAGGGGAAGCTGAGCCAGGAGAGCGTGAACTTCTCGTTCTGCCGCAATTCCTTGAGCTGCCAGGGGAACTCCTTGTCCTTGAATTCGTAGCGGGCGAGCAGCGGCTGGAGGGCGGGGTCGCGCGCGGGCCGGAGGGCGCGGCAGGGAGAGGATCCCTTCTGGATTTTCTCCTCCTGCGCCCGGGGGGCGAGGGCCAGGAGGAGGATGAGGAACCGCACGGAGCTAGTATAGCGCCGCGCGGGAGGAAAAAGGAGCGCGGCCCGGGCGGGCGGGGGACATCCCCGCCGCGCCCGGACCGCCTGCTCTTGATAGGGGCCGGTTCTAGGATCGCCGGCGCAGGAGGGCCAGGGCCAGGGCGATCGCCGCCAGGCCGAGGACCGTCGCGCCGCGGAGGTCCGCCGCGATCGAACTGCAGCCGCAGCGGTGGGCGAGATTCTCGGAGTTGTGTCGCGAGCCGCCGCCGCTCACCCCGCCGCCGGGAGGAGCGCCGCCCCCGCCCGTGCCGCCGCCGCCGGAGCCGCCGGTGGGGGGAGGGTTGAAGGTCGCCGGGGGAGAACTCATTAGGGAGGTCGAGACGGACAGGCCGTCATAGCCGACGTCCAGGCCGGAAGCCGGCGGCTGGTAGGTCGTCGTGTTGTAGAGCGATCCCACTTTGAATCCGATGTTGATCACCGTGTTGCTCCCGGTGCTGATCGGCGCGGTCGAGTAGTACCACGTCCAGACGTCGCCGTTGTCGTGGTTGGGGCCGGGCCCCGACGCGCCGTCGAACTTCTTGAAGACGGTCCAGGCCGCACCCGTGTTCGGCTCGTCATAGTGCTGGCCGATGCTGCTCACGGTCACGCCTCCCACGGTCACCGGGAGGGCAGGCGTCCCTGCGATCGCCCCCGCTTCCATCCAGTAGTTGTTCCCGGGAGCGGGGTCGTAGTTCGGGCAGCGCATCCAGACGCCCAGGTACAGGTTCGTCGCCGCCGGGACGGGATACTGCAGGACCTGGACCGACGAGCCTTCGGCGAGCCGGACGGCCCGCCAGTAGCCCGTATTTCCGCTGGCGTCCGCCGCGCCCCCGCTGCTCTCGACCGTCCAGGAGACCGACGCGGCCGGCGAGGCGGCGTTCAAGGTCCACGGAGCGTTCCAGACGTTCACCGGCGTCGGCGCCGCAGCGAACGTCACCACGAATGGAAAGACCGCCTGCGGCGCGGCCGCCGGCGCGACCCGCCCGAAGGAAAGCAAGACCGCCAGGGAGACGACCCCGGCCCCTAGAAAGCGTCCCATAAGCCCCTCCTATCAAGAACTCGGCCTAGATTGAGGGGGGCAGGGGATCGCCTGTCGAAGTTCTATGAAAAATGGGTACGACCGCTACCGGCGGGATTTTGCCCGGACCCGGGGGCGGGGACGGGGACGGGAGGCGCGCCGCTTCGACTTGGCCTGCCCGTTCCGATGGGGCCGCGTCGACCGTGCCGGCTTGGGCCGGATCTCGGCCAGGATCTCCTGCGCGCCGCGGGAGTTGACGATCGTCTCGAGCGCCTCAGCCACGGCCTTCGGATCCTCCACGGTGCCGGACTGGCTCTCCCGGACCAGGCGCCGGCCGTCCAGGCTGGCCAGGCAGGCGGTCAGGCGGATCAGGCCGTCGTCGGACGCCTCGGCATGGGCGCCCATCGGGACCTGGCAGCCTCCTTCCAGGCGGCGCTGGAACTCGCGCTCGGCCTCGACGCAGGCGGCGGTCGCGTCGTGGTGGATGGGTTTCAGAAGCTTGCGCATCTCCTCGTCGGCCGCGCGGATCTCGAGGGCGATCGCGCCCTGGCCCGCGGCGGGGACGACCAGGTCGCGGGGAAGGAGCTGGGTCGGGATCCCGTTGTCTGGGTAGAGTCGGCGGACGCCCGCGGCGGCGACGACGATCCCGGAGAGCGGCGAGCGGGGCGCGCGCAGCTTCTCCAGGCGCGTGTCGAGGTTGCCCTTCAGTTCGACGAACTTGAGGTGGGGGAAGATCGACCTCAGGATCGCCTGGCGCCGGAGGCTGGACGTCCCGATTTGTGCCCCTGGAGGGAGCTTTTCAATGGGCATCGCGGTACGGCCGATGAAGACGTCGGAGGCGTCCGCCCGTTCGGGGACCGCGCCGATGACGAGACCTTCGGGGAGTTCGGAGGGGAGGTCCTTCATCGAATGGACCGCGATCGAAATTTTTCGGGACAGGAGGGCCCGCTCGATCTCCTTGACGAACAGGCCCTTGCCGGCACTCCGGAGTTCGGCGGCCGAGGTGATCCGGTCCCCGGCGGTCTTGATGGGGACTACGACGAAAGTGAGCTTCGGATGGAACTCCTGGAGGCGCTTGAGGACTTGCCGGGTCTGCGCGAGGGCGAGGGCACTGCCGCGGGTGCCGACTTTGACGGTACTCCCTCTCACGAAATCCCTCCTAAGGTACTGAAAGAGAGACACTTCCACAATCTTTACACAAAAGAACGACCCCCAGGCAGGAAATCACTATAGCAGGGGCTGGAGGGGAAGTCAAGAGGGGTAATCCGGGGTGTCGCTTTCGTTACTTATTGAGCCCGAATAGTTTACGAACGAGTTCTATAATCGTATGGGCTGGGCCGTCGAGGGCGCCCCCCCTGAGCGTCTCGGAGGGGGGGTGGAGGATTTTGTTCACAATCCGGCGGGAGAGCTCCAGGACCTCTTTCCTGTGCTCTTCTGAGAGGCCGTTGAGACGGGCCAGGGTCCGCTTGGATTCTTCGTCGCCGATGGCATGGAGCGACTCCCGAAGCTGCGTGAGCAGCGCCCCCACGTCGGCCGGAGTGACCTCTTTGAGGAAGATCTGGACCTCCTCCTCCACCAGGGGCATGCAGCGCTCCACCTCGCGTTCCCGTTCGACGACGTTCTGCTGGACGATCGATTCGATGTCGTCGATGTTGAACAGGTACACGTTGTCGATCTCGTTCACACCGGGGTGGATGTTCCGCGGGACGGCGATGTCGAGCAGGAAGACGGGGTCCTGACGACGGACCGCCATCGCCTGCTCGACGCGCTCGGGGGTGATCACGTAGGCCTCGCTCCGGATGCAGGCGATCACGACGTCGCCCAGCGGCAGGACCTTGGGGAGTTCGTCCAGCGTGTGGGCCTGCCCGCCGTGCCGGTCGGCCAGCGCGCGGGCGTTCTCGAGCGTCCGATTGACCACGTGGATCGCCGAGATCCCGCGGTTCCGGAACGCCGAGACGGTGAGCTCGCCCATCTCTCCCGCGCCGATCAGGACGAGCCGCTTGCGCGTGAGATCCTGGAAGACCTTCTCCGCCAGCCGCGACGCGACCGACGGGACCGAGACGTTCTTCTCGCCGATCGACGTCGTCGCGTGGACGCGCTTGGCCACATGGAGCGCGTGCTGGAAGAGACGGTTGAAGACCCGTCCCGTGGCGCCCGCCTCGAGCGCCGCCTGGTAGGCGTCCTTCACCTGGCCGATGATCTGGGTCTCGCCGAGGACCATCGAGTCGAGGCTCGAGGCGACCCGGAAGAGGTGGCGCACCGCATCGGCCCCCCGGTAGTGGTAGAGCGCGGGGGCGAGTTGGTCGGCGTGGACCGCGTACTTTGCGGCGAGGAGGGCCGTGACCTGCTCGGAGGTCGGCGTCACGCCGCCGTGGACGGAGTAGAGTTCGACCCGGTTGCAGGTCGACAGGAGGACCATCTCGTCGGCGCCGAGTGCCGCGCGGAACTCGGAGAGGACGGAGGGCAGGGCGGAGCCGTTCACGGCCAGCTTCTCGCGAAGCTCGACCGGCGCTCTCTTGTGGTTCAGTCCCGTGACCCGGATCTCCACGCTATCGGTAGCGGTGAATCCCGCTCCAGAAGAGGCTGGCCCAGAAATTGACCATGACGAGGAGGAAGCTCAGGACCGAGGCCATCGCCGTGCGCTTCCCCTTGAACGAGGGGCGGGCGCTCAGGGCGAGCACCGCCACGTACGCGGCGAACGTCACCGTCGAGAGGATGATCTTCGGGTCGAGCCGCCACTCGCTCCCCGTCCCGTGCTCCTTCCGGGCCATGAGATAGCCCACGACGATCCCGCCGGCAAGGAGGACGGCGCCGACCGCGATCGAGCGGACGTTGACGCGCGCGACCGCCTCGAGCGAGGGCATGAGTCCCAGGATCTGGGAGGCCGCGTGCTGCTTGAGCGCCCGTTGCTCGACCAGGTAGAGGATTCCCGCCACGAACGCGATTGCGAACGCCCCGTACGATCCCAGCGCGATGAAGATATGGAGGCTGGTCCAGACGCCCGAGACGCCGGGCGACGCGGCCTGCGCCGGCGGGGCGAACGTGAGGGTGATCGCGAGGATCGTGGTCACGACCGCCAGGGGCAGCGTCCCGACCACGAGGACCGCCAGCTTGCGGTACCAGTCGAGGATGAGGGCGAGGAGCGAGAACGCCGTCGAGAGGAAGAGGAAGGCCTCGAACGCGTTCGTCACCGGGAAGTGGCCCGTGCGGGCGCCGAACGAAAAGAGCACGAGGGCGTGGTCGAACGCCCCGATCAGCGCGCCCAGCCGGGCCCGCGCGAGCGCCCGCGCGTCCCCTTTCTTCACGGCCAGCAGGGCGAATGCGGTGCCGTAGGCGTAGAAGATCAGCCCCGCGTAGAGGAGGACGGTCTCGTACTTGTTCACGGCGCGCCCGCTCTCCGAAATGAGAGGCCGCTCGCCAGGCCCTTGAGGAGACGGGAGCGCGCCGGCGAGGCGGGCAGTGCCCGCAGGATCCGCCGCCGCGCCCGTCCGATCCGCTTTGCCAGCCGCCCGAGCGATCGAGGATAAAGCAACTCGAGGTCCTTCCGGATCGCCTTGGCCAGCCCGGGGCTCCGGCCGCCGGTCGAGACCGCGATCGTCACCGGCCCGCGCCGGACGACCGCCGGCACGATGAAGGTGCAGAGCTCCGGTACGTCCACCACGTTGACCAGGACGCCGCGTCGCACGCAGGCCCCGTGAACCGCGCGGTTCACGTCGGGATCGTCCGTCGCGGCGACGGCCAGGAAGGCGCCCTTGAGATCGGCCGCCCGGAATCGTCTCCGCAAGTGCCGGGCGGCCAACCGCTTAAGGGCGGGGGAGATCACCGGGCTCACGACGGTCACCCGCGCGCCGGCCTTGAGGAGCGCGCGCGCCTTCTGGAGCGCGACCCTTCCGCCCCCCACGACGAGGCAGGGCGCGTCCTTCACGTTCAGGCTCACCGGGAAGTACATGACGGGGCGATTATAGCCGATCCCGCCACCTCAGTACCACAGCGCGGGGATAAATCCACCCGGCGGGCTTATCCCCGGGGGATAGACCCGCCGGGTGGATTTATCCTCGTCGACTTTGATACGATGCGCGCCGTGGCTGAGACGCGGATCATCACGGCGGACCCGGAGAGGTTCGATCCGGAGCTCCTGGCGCCCGCCGTGGATGCGATCCGGGAGGGCGGCCTCGTGGTCCTGCCCACGGAAACGGTCTACGGGATCGCCGTCAACCTCGAGAAGCCCGAGGCGGTGAAGCGCCTCCTCGAGCTCCGCCAGAGCCCGGCCGACAAGCCCATCACCGTCCACATCGGCGAGCGCGACGCGCTCCGGAAGATCGTCGCCCCGCCCGTCCCCCCTGCGGGACTCCGGCTGATCCAGAAGTTCTGGCCCGGGCCCCTGACGATCATCTTCCCCACGGCCGACCGCCGCGGCGTGGGTGTCCGCTACCCCAACCACAAGCTCGCCTGCGACGTCCTCCGCCGCTCGGGCGTGCTCGTCGGCGCTCCCTCGGCCAACCTCTCGGGGCAGCCGCCCGCCGTGACGGGGCAGGAGGCGGCCGCGGCGTTCCGCGGCAAGGTCGACGTGATCGTCGACTCGGGCCCCACGCGCCACCGGGGCCCGTCGACCGTGGTCCGCGTGGAGGGCAGCCGCGCGGAGGTGCTCCGCGAGGGGGCCGTGCCGACGGAGATGGTCCGCGAGGTGAACGTCGTCACGCTCCTCTTCGTCTGCACGGGGAACACCTGCCGGAGCCCCATGGCGGACGTGATGGCGCGGAAGATGCTGGCCGACCGCCTCCAGGTCAAGGTGTCCGAGCTCGAGGCGCGCGGCTACCGCGTGATCTCGGCCGGCACCGCCGCCGGCCACGGGGGGGCGGCCACCGAGGAGGCCGAGCAGGCGGTGCGCGCCTACGGCGCCGACCTCTCCTCCCACGCCTCGCGGCCCCTCTCGGTTGCGATGGTGGAAGAGGCCGACCGCGTCTGGGTGATGACCGACCGCCACCGGAAGGTGATCGCCGAGTGGATGCCCGAGCATGCGGCCAAGATCCAGCTGCTCGACCCCGCCGGCCAAGAGGTCGACGACCCCATCGGCAGCCCGCTCGCCCTCTACCGCGACTGCGCCCGCCAGATCCACGAGAGCCTCAAGATCCGCCTCAAGGAGATCCCATGAACGTCGCCCTCGGCGTCGACCACGCCGGCTTCGCGGTCAAGAAGGAGATCGAGACCGTGCTCCGCGCGCTCGGCCACACCGTCCGGGACATGGGCACGGCGAGCGAGGCCTCGTGCGACTATCCCGACTTCGCCGAGACGGTCGCCCGCGAGGTGGCCTCGGGCCAGGCCGACCGTGGCGTCCTCATCTGCGGCACGGGGATCGGGATGTCGATCGCGGCGAACAAAGTCGCGGGCATCCGCGCGGCGGTGGTCAACGACGAGAAGACCGCCGAACTGAGCCGCCGCCACAACGACGCGAACGTCTTCTGCGCCGGCGCCCGGATCCTGCCGGTCCTCAAGATCGCCGAGGCGCTCAAGGTCTGGCTCGCGACCCCCTGGGAGGGCGGCCGCCACGAGCGGCGGATCGAGAAGATCGGGCGGATCGAGAAGCAGGGGTAGCGGCCCCTGTTCCTGCCCTTGACCCGAGGGCGGCCCTTTGCTTCGGTGGGGCGGAACTCCCAAGGTCCAGACTCCAACTCCCTACTCAATCCCCCCTCCGTCCCCCAGGGGTGGCACACGGGGGCGATCCGGTGTCCTCGAAACTCCGGTTCCGGCGGGGCGGTGCAGCCGAGCGTGAGCGCCAGGACTGCCCTTGCGACGTGCATCATGGAATCCCTGGCAAGCCATGGGCGTGCCCGTGGGAGGCGGCAAGGATCCGGGCCGTAGGGGAAAGGCTGTCCTTGCCGGGATCAGGAGCGGGCCGGGGATGGCCCGGCCTTCGCCGGGGGTGGAGGCGGCGGCGGCGGCGGATGGAGGCCCTCGCGTGCCAGGAGGTCGCGGAGGGCCTTCTCGAACTTCTGGGCGCGGGGGAGCATCGGCGCGGCGCCGATCCGCTTCTTGATCTCCTCCTGGATCTCGCGGAGCTTCACCGCCTGGCGGCAGAGGTCGAGCAATGCCCGCGTCCAGAGGTGGGTGTAGGCGAGGATTCCGAGGAAGAAGACGGCGGCCAGGCCGCCGAAGAGGAGCGGCCAGAACGCCGTCGCCAGGAAACGTTCGATATGGTCGGGTCCCACCCCAGCTGTCCGCCTTTCCTGCGACTTCCCGCACTAATCTGTTCGGCCGGAAGGGGGGAGGAACTTCACCTCCATCCGGCGATCACGTGCAGCTGGGGGAGGACCAGCACCTCGCGGCCCGCGGCCGCCCGGAGCCGCGCGAGCGTCGGCCCGTCGGGCGGGACGGTGTGCGCGTTGACGGCGGTCGCGATCTGGAGCACGATCGGCATCCCCTCCGGGACGATCCGCGCCGCCCGGGCGACCTCGTCCTCGCGCGTCTCCTGCATCACGACGATCTTGACGAACGCCTCGCGGCCGCGCGCGAGCTCGAGGCAGCGGCGGGTGTCCTCCCAGTCCATCGTCACGCCCGGGCAGGAGGGCAGCTTGACGTCGAAGGCGAAGATGTCGATCGCTTCGGCGCACCGCGCGAGCTTGTCGGCGAGCGTGCCGCTCGTGTCGAGGTAGGTCTTCATCCCCATCGCGCGGACGCCGAGGGCGAGTTCGCGGACGAAGTCGGGCTGGAGGACCGGCTCGCCGCCCGTGAAGCTCACCTGCGGGTGGAGTCCGAAGGAGCGGATCGCCTCCAGCGCCTCCTCCGAGGACACCGGGTTGGGGCGGGGGGCGCCGCCCAGCGTCCACGCCCCCGATCGCTCCCACGACTCCGGCGTGTCGCAGTAGGAGCAGCGCAGGTGGCAGCCCGAGAGCCGGACGAAGACCTGCTTCGTCCCCGCGTAGGGGCCCTCGCCCTGGTACGACGAGAACATCTCCAGGAGGTGGCCTTTCTCACCCATGGAGCGCCCTCAGGCTGCGGAGGCAGGACTCGCACGATCCGCACCACGCCCGCCCGCCCTCGTAGCAGGGCCAGATGTGCTCCAGCGGGGCGCCGATCTTACGGCCGAGGCGCACGATCGCCCTCTTGTCGAGGTCGATCGTATAGCTGACGACCCGGACACCGTTGGCGGTCGAGTAGGAGAGCGAGCGGTTGACGGCGCCGACGTACGCCTTCGAGTTGTCGGGGAAGGTCGCGGCCTCCTCGCGGTTGAAGCCGGTGATGAGGCGGGTTGCGCCCGCCGACTCCGCGTGGGCGGCGGCGATCTCGATGAAGACGCCGTTCCGATTGGGGACCCAGACCGCCTTGGCCGAGCGCTCCGACATCTCGTGCCGCGGGAGCGCGGCCTTCCGGTTGACGAGGGCGGTCCGGGTGAGCGCGGCGAGCCACGGGGTTGCGATCGCCCTGTGGGGAATGCGGAAATGCCGCGCGATCTTCGCGGACGCCCCGCGCTCGCGGCGGGCGGCCCTCTGCCCGTAGTCGAACGTGAGGGCGAGCACGACCTCCATCTTCCGGACTGCGACGGCGAGCGAGACGGTCGAGTCGAGCCCGCCGGAAAGGATTGCGACGCCCTTCATCGGCGGGGATTATAGGGAAGCTGGAAGTCCGAAGCCAGAAGCTTGAAGGAGCCGCGTGCGCTGCTTCGTCGCCGTCCCGATCCCCGAGCCGGTCCGGAACCTGATGGCGCGGGTGCAGGAGGCGCTGGCCCGCGACGAGGACGCGGTCAAATGGGTGAAGGAGGAGAACCTCCATCTCTCGATCAAGTTCCTGGGCGACGTGACGGAGGATCAGGTCGGCCGGCTCACGGAACTCCTGAAGGCCGAGGCGGCGCGCTGGCCTCGGATGAAACTGACCTACGCAGGAGGGGGTGCGTTCCCCGAACGCGGCGCGCCGCGGGTCGTATGGGCGGGGGCGACGGGCGATGTCGACACATTGGCAGGCCTGGCCGCGGCGATCGAACGGGCGGCGGAGCAGG
>CAZSCC010000479.1:0-8507 GCA_964604905.1 uncultured Planctomycetales bacterium | reverse complement strand
CCGGCGAGCGCGTCCGCGAGTCGCCGGAGATACGCCTCGGAGACACCGGGGATCATCGGGAGCGGACCCCACAGGCCGACCGTATCGGGGCCGCTGTGGTTGTGGGTCGAGCAGACGATGAGCTCGCCGGCGTCCTCGATCCTCGAGGTCAGTTCGCGCAACCGCCCGTGGAGGAGGCCCACGAGGTCGCAGGCGATCAGGGTGACGCGGCGGCCGTCCTTCTCGAAGACGACCGCCCGGGCCCAGAGCGGGTCGTGGACGCCCATGGCGATCCGGTTGATCCCGAACCCCGCCAGGTAGGTGGCGGTCCACCGCCCATCGCCGTCGAGGTCCTGGAACGGCTCGCCCTCGTCGTAGTGTCCGTTGCCGTTCCGGTCCTCGTAGGATTCGACCCGCGGGGTGATCTCCAGCGCCGCGGCGCCGACGAGGAGACGCCCGGCCGCTGCGCCCGTCCCGGCGCAGGAGCCCAGCAACGCCGCGAGGAGCAGACTAGCTGAAGAAAACCTCGACATCCTTGTACAGATCCATGTCGAGGTCCCGCTTCTGCTGCTCGATCGACGGCAGCGGCACGTCGGTGATCCGGAAGCCCGACAGGGAGACCATACGGCCCCACTTCTTCCCGCGCACCAGGTCCACGGCCTTCAGGCCGTAGCGCGTGGCGATCAGGCGGTCGAACGCCGTGGGCGTACCGCCGCGCTGGATGTGGCCGAGGATCGTGACGCGGGTCTCAAACCCGGTGCGCTTCTCGATCTCCTGGGCGACCCAGTTGCCGATGCCGCCCAACTGCGCGTGGCCGAACTCGTCCGTCTTCCCGGTCGCGGTGGAGAGCGCGCCGCCCACCGGCGTGGCCCCCTCGGCAACCACGATGATGGAGAACTCCTTCCCCCTTTTCTTCCGCGCCTGGACCGACGCGCAGAGGTCCTCGATCTTGAACGGCTTCTCGGGGATCAGGCAGTAGTCGGCCCCGCCCGCGATCGCGGCCACGGCCGCGATCCAGCCGGCGTGCCGGCCCATGACCTCGACCACCATCGCGCGGTGGTGGCTCTCGGCGGTCGTGTGGAGCCGGTCGATGGCCTCCATGACGACGTTGACGGCGGTGTCGAAGCCGAACGTCTGGTCGGTGCCGTTGAGGTCGTTGTCGATGGTCTTGGGCACGCCCACGACGGGCAAGCCCCGCTCGGAGAACTTCTTGGCGACGCCGAGGGTATCCTCGCCCCCGATCGCGACGAGCGCGTCGAGGCCGTACTTCTTGAAGTTGTTCTCGCACTTGGCGACGGACTCTTCGCTCTTGAACGGGTTCGTGCGGGAGGTCCCCAGGACGGTCCCGCCCTTGGGCAGGAGGCCCGAGACTGAAAAATCCGTGAGCGGTTCGACGATGCCGTCGACCAGGCCCTTCCATCCGTTCTTGATGCCCAGGACGGTGTCGCCGCCCTTCTCCGCCTTCTTGACGACCGCGCGGATGACCGCGTTGAGGCCCGGACAGTCGCCGCCCCCGGTGAGCACGCCGATCTTCATGGTGTCAGATCCCCCAGAAACAAGGACGGATGATTATAGGGCACCCGCGGGGAGATGGCAAGCGCCTGCTGGGGCAGGCTACTCGTGGACCTTGACGTCCTTGAGCACGAGTTCCACGGATTCTCTTCCCTGCCACGCGTTGATCTGGGGCGTGAACGCGACCGAGATCGACCGCGCCCGGCTGACCTGCTCGAAGAGGCCGCCCATCCCGAAGCCCACCGCCCGGATGGACGCCCCGTCCTGTTTCAGGTAGAGCGACAGGTGGTCGTTCTTCTTCCCCATCAGCCGCGGCTCGCCCGCCACCTGGACGTGCGAGGCGACCAGGAGCGGCTCCGGGTTGGCCGGCCCGTGGGGGGCCATCCGTTCCATCTCGCGGACCACCGCGCGGGTGATCGCGCCGATCGCGACCTCGTCGTCCACCCTCAGCTTCGGCTCGAGGCGCTCTGGCGTGAGGAGTTTCGAGACGTACCGGGTCATCTTCTTCCGAAAGGCCTCCAGGTTCTCCGTCCTGAGCGAGAGCCCCGCCGCCATCGCGTGGCCGCCGTGCGTGAGCAGGAGGTCGTGGCAGGTCTCGAGCGCTTCGTGGAGGGCGAGGCCCTCGATCGTCCTCGCCGAGCCGCGCGCCGTGCCGTTCTCGATCGCGAGGACGAAGGACGGGCGGTAGAAGCGGTCGACCAGGCGCGCCGCGACGATCCCCACGACGCCCACGTGCCAGCGGTCGTCGGCCACGACGATCGCGTCCCCCGGCCCGCCCTCGCCCTCGATCTGGGCCAGGGCCTGTTCCATCATTTCGTCTTCGATGCCCTTCCGGTGCCGGTTGGACTTCTCGAGCAGCGTGAGGATCTCTCCGATCCGGACCGGGTCGTCCGAGACGAGGAGGTCGACGCAGTCCATGGCGGTCCCGATCCTCCCCAGCGCGTTGAGGCGCGGAGCGAGCTTGAAGCTGACGTCGAACGGCTCGAGCGGTTTCTCCCCGACGTTCGCGAGTTCCAGGAGCGCGCGAAGGCCCTTCCCCCGGCAGGAGCGGAGCGCCTCCAGGCCGTACCGGACGTAGACCCGGTTCTCCCCCATGAGGGGGCAGACGTCGGCGATGGTCCCCAGCGCGGCGAGGCCCATCGCGTCGAGGATGAAGCCGTCGAACCCGGGACGGCGCTTCGCCGCCATGCGGTCCGAGAGCGCCCACGCGAGCTTGAACGAGAGCCCCGACGAGCAGATCCCGGTGAACCCGTAGGTCGAGTCCTTCAATTTCGGGTTGAGGATCGCGAAGGCCGGGGGAAGCGCCGCGGCCGGCTCGTGGTGGTCCAGGACGATGACGTCCAGGCCGCGCGACCGGGCGAGTTCGACCTCCTCGACGTCGTTGGTCCCGCAGTCGATCGTGATGAGGAGCGTGACCCCCTCGGCGGCGAAGGCCTCGACGGCGGCGGCATTCAGGCCGTACCCGTCGCTCACCCGGTGCGGGACCCGGTAGGCGACCTTCCGGTCGAGGAGGGCGAAGAGCTTGATCAGGATGGCGGTGCCGGTCGTTCCGTCGACGTCGTAGTCGCCGAAGATCCCGATCTTCTCGTCCTGTCGGATCGCCCGCTCGAGGCGGTCCACCGCGCGGTCCATGCCGTTGAGCTTGAGGGGATCGATCAGCGACTTCAGGTCCGGGGCGAGGAAGAGCCGCGCCTCCGCCGGGTCGCGCACCCCGCGGTTGACCAGGAGCGTCGCCGTGACGGAGGAGATGTTGAGGCTGCGGGCGAGCTGGGCGCCCGCCTCCCTATCGGCCTCGGCGAAGACCCACGTCCGTGCCGGCTTTTCCCGCTTTTCCCGTCTTACCCGCATTCCCCTCACTCCGCAACAACCGAAGCCGGACCATGTTGAGCGCGTACGATGCCGCTCGTTCCTTCACGTGGCCGCGTTCCCCCGAGAAGACCCGCCGCTCGACCCGGTCGCCTACCGCAAGGTAGCAGAGGCCCAGCGGCTTCTCCTTCGATCCCCCCCTCGGGCCCGCGACTCCGGTCACGGCGACGCCGATCGTGGCGCCGCTCGTCCGCGCGACCCCGAGCGCCATCGCGCGGGCGACCTCCTCGCTCACCGCGCCGTGCTCGCGGATCAGCTCCTCGGGGACCCCGAGCCGCCGGACCTTCGACGCGTTCGAGTACGTCACGACCGACTCGAGCAGCACCGCGGAGACGCCGGGCACCTCGGTCAGCTTGTGGGAGATCAGCCCGCCCGTGCACGACTCCGCCACCGCCAGCGTGTTCCCGGTCTCCCCCAGCCGGCGCGCCACGTGGTCCGCCAGCTCCTCGGGATAATAGCAATCTCCAAGCCGGGCGATCACGCGACGGGACAGGCGTCCCAGGACCTCTCTCCGGCGGGGCCCCTCCGCTCTGATGGAGATGCTAACCTGCCCCCCGCGCACGGTCAAGCCGTACTCCCGCGGGTCCTTGACGACTCCCATCACGATCTCGTCGACGTGTCCCTCGGGAAGGCCGAACGATTTCCCCTCCCACACGTCGAAGTCCGCCTTCACGCGGATCTTCGGGAGGACGTGGTCGAGGAACATGGGGGTCATCTCCCGGGGCGGCCCGGGCATCGCGGCGAAGAAGACGCCCGACGCGCGGAGCGCGAAGCCGGGGGCCGACCCGTTGGGGTTGGGCAGAAGCGACGCCCCCTCCGGCGCGTACGCCTGGCGCCGGTTGATGGCCGCCATCCGGATCCCGTACTTCCGGAAGCGCTCCCGGATCGCCGCCCACGCCTTCGGATGGAAGGCGAGCGGGCGGTGGAACGCCTCCTCGGCGACGCGTCGCGTGTAGTCGTCCTCGGTGGGGCCGAGCCCGCCGGTGAGGAGGATCACGTCGGCGCGGGACGCAGCCAGCTTGACGGCGTCGACCAGCCGGCCGAAGTCGTCGTCGACCGTCTGGTGCCAGCGGACCTCGTGTCCCGCCTTCTCGAGCTCGCGCGCGAGCCACGCGGCGTTCGTATCGACGTTGCGTCCGCGGAGCAGTTCGCTGCCGGTGGAGAGGAGCTCGACGTTCATCGCGGTGCGGCGCGCTCCTGCGGTGCGACGAAGAGCGAGTGGGGGGACTTCCGGCCCGTGACGATGACCGCCCCGCGGCAGAGGCTGAGGCGCACGGTGCCGGTCACGTTCCGGTTGATCCTGGCGAAGAAGGCGTCGAGTCCCTCGCGGACCGACAGGAACCACTTCCCCTCGTACACCAGGTCCGCATAGCGCTGGGAGAGCGGCTCCTTGAAATGCATCACCTCGCGCTCGAGGGTGACCGACTCAAGGGCCCGGTGGGCCATCAGGAGGATCGCCGCGGCGGGCGACTCGTAGATCTCGCGGGTCTTGAGACCGCTGATCCGGTTCTCGACGACGTCGAACCGCCCGATCGCGCAGCGCCCCCCGATCTTGTTGAGCGTCTCGATGAGCTTGACGGGAGCGAGTTCCTCGCCGTCGACGGCGACCGGATCGCCGCCCTTGAAGTCGATCTCGATGACGGTCGGCTTCGCGGGCGCGCTCTCCGGCGGCACGGTGAGGATGTACGTGTCCTTGGGCGGCTCCTCCCAGGTGTCCTTCATCTCGCGGAGCTGGATGTTGTTCCCCCAGAGGTTCTGCTCGACGTTGTAGACCGCCTGCCTCTCGCTCTCGACCCTGAGGCCGGTCTTCTTCGCGTACTCGAGGTCGTCCTTGGGCGACCGCAGTCCGAGCTCGACCAGCGGGGTGATGACCCGCATCGAGGGCGAGACCGCCCGGATGCAGTTCTCGATGCGAAGCATGTCGTTCCCGATGCCGCGCGACCCGTGGGCAAGGTACTCGCACCCCTCGTCCTCGGCGATCTTGACGAGCTCCTCGACGATGAGGGGCCGAGAGAGGGCGCTGAAGAGGAAGTACCCCTGCTCGTAGACCGCGTTGGCACGGATGCACGGAAGGATGTAGTCCCGGACGAACTTTTCGCGCAGGTCCGCGAGGTGGGCCGCGGCGGCCCCGAGCTCGACGGCGCGCTCGGCCAGGGGGGGCAGGTACTCCGGCTGCCCCAGATTGGCGGAGAAGGTGTAGACCTTCATGCCCTTGACCTGCTTGAGGAAGTGGACGCAAATGGTGGTGTCGAGGCTGCCGGAATAGGCCAGGGCGACCTTGGGCATGGGGGGAGTCTACACCCCCCGAAGTCCCGGGTCCAGAGTCCAGAGTCCCGGGGTGGAGAGGATCAGGGATCCTCTCGGGGATTCACGACCTCGGTGAGGTCCCTGATCCTGGGCCGCCGTGTTTCGTTTCCTTGGGTCCCCGGAGGTATCGGATGAATCCGCCGATGAGTCTCTGCACTTCCGCAGAGAGGCCGTAGAGCTCCTTGAACCCTTTCTCCGAGAGGTATCGCTGATCCAACGCGACCTGGAGATGGGATTGTGTCCGGAGGCGAAGAGGGACCGAACATCGGAGGGGCGCCTGCTCCGTGACTCTGTGCCTCTACGGCCAATAACGGTCCTGCAACAGCCGTTTAGAGGCCCGACTTCACTTCGATCAGGTCGAAGTCCTGCATGGGGTAGGCCTTGCCTTCGACGCGCTTGGGGCCGCGTGCCTGGGCCTCGCGGTAGTTCTTCCACTTGGCCCATTCGGTGAAGGAGACGATCTCGCAGTTGATGAAGCCCTTCTGGAGGTCGGTGTGGATGCGGCCCGCGGCGTCGAGCGAGGTCTGGCCCTTCCGGAGATGCCAGCCGGTCACGTCCTTATCGCCCGTGGTCACGAACGTGATCATCCCGAGCTGCGTATACAGGTCGACCAGGAGCGACTCGAGGACCAGTTTCTCGAGCCCGTAGTCCTTCATGAACGACGCGCGCTCGTCCGGCTCCATCGCCAGGAGCTCGGTCTCGAGCTTGATCGCGACGGCGGCGACGTCCGACTTCTTCCCGAGGTCGGCCTCCGAGATGTTGGCGACGGCGATGAGCGGCTTCTTGGAGTAGAAGGCAAACCCCTTCAGGCGCTTCTCGTCCTCGGCGGTCAGCTTCTCGAAGGCCTTCGTGTCGCCCCCCGAGACCGCCTCGAGGAGCGGCTCCATGACCGCCAGCTCCTTGAGCAGCTCGTCCCGGTTCGGGAGGGACTTCTTGGTGTCGGCCTTCAGCTTCTCGATCCGTTTCTGCATGACGTCGAGGTCGGCGAGAATGAACTCGCTCCTGATCCCGTCGAGCTGCCGGCGGACGTCCTCGCCCTCGTAGCCCCGGAGGACGACGAGGAAGCCGTCGCATTCGCGGACCATGGCGAACTTCCCGGCATTCGAGTCCCGGTCGGGCCCGTCGAGTGCGATGGACGGGGCGTCCACGATCTCGATCATCGGCGCGACGAGCTTCTTCTGGGTGCCCTCGACCTGGTGCATGCGCGCCAGGCGGGGATCGAGGACGCGCACGGTGGCGGCGATCGTCTTCCCGGTGGAGGCGACCGCTCGGGCGTATTCGGCGCCGGTCAGCGCGCAGAAGAGGGAGGTCTTTCCGGAGCCCGTCGTGCCGACCAGGCCGAGGCGGGCCGCAATCGGTTTGTCTGCCATCAGGGTTTCGCCGGTTCGGGTTTCTTCCGGGGACGGGCCACGAGGTAGGAGATGATGACCCCGATCTCGTAGAGGACGAGCATCGGGATCGCGACCAGGATCATCGTAAAGATGTCGGCCGGGGTAACCACGGCGGCGAAGACGAGGTTGCCCACGATCGCCGCCCGCCGCCACTTGTTGTAGCTCGACGGCTCGACGAGCCCGAGCTTCGCGGCGAAGACCATCAGGAGCGGCAGCTGGAAGACGCCTCCCAGGATGATGGTCAGCGTCATGACCAGACTCAGGTAGTCCGAGAAGATGTACTGGTTGGACAGGATGGCCCCGATCTGCATCGAGTTGGCCAGACCGTACAGGCAGTAGGGCACGAGGATAAAGAAGCCGAACGCGCACCCCGAGCTGAAGAGGGCGAACGAGATGGGCGCGAAGATCCGGACGTACTTCTTCTCGTGCGAGTAGAGGCCCGCCGCCACGAAGGACCACATCTGGTACCCGATGAACGGCGACGAGATGAAGAGCGACATGATGAACGAGAGCTTCATGACCGCGATGATGGGGCCTCCGTAGCTGCCCGGCATGAGCTTACTCTCCGCCTCGGGCACCTTGAGCAGCTTCATGGCCCGCACGTGGGGGCCGGTGATGAACGTCACGAGCTCCGTGTAGAAGACCATCGACACCACGACGGCCACCAGGAGGAAGACGATCGACTTGACCAGTCGCCCGCGGAGTTCCTCGATGTGCTCCCCGAACGTCATGCGCGCCTCGGAGGACTCGCCCTTCCCCGAGAGCTTCTCGACGCGTTCCTGGACCTGATTGATCATGACGCCCCATTAAACAAGAAAGCCCCCGCGTTGTCACGCGGGGGCTTCCATTTCGTCCGAGTGGGTTACTCCCGGCGGACTCCGAGATAATCGTACAGGATCTTCTCGCGGAGCACCTTGATGCCGTACTCGAGGGCCGCCTTGTAGTTCGGGTGGTCCTCGTATCCCTCGGAGACCACGACGTAGTTCGTGTTCTCGTCCACCTTGTCCTGGTAGTGGTCCCCGAAGCTGCGGATGAGGTTGGCGGCCTCCTCGTTGGAGAGGCGGCCCGAGAACCGGCCGGCGAACGCGATGTGGCGCGCGCGGCCGCCCTCATAGAGCTCGTTGTAGATCTTGTCCCCGACTTTGATCGGGAAATCGGGATCGTAGGTCTTGAGGATCGCGCAGATGCTCGAGACATTCTCGCGCACCTCGGCCGCCTCGATGAAGCCCTTGTCCAGCTTCTGCCCGCCCTTCTCGAGCGAGTAGCAGTAGAACCGGGTGCCCTTGAAGAGGCGGTCCTGCCGGAGCAGGCTGATGTACGCGATCTGGCGCTTCTCGTCGATGCCGAGGACCTCGCCGTCGGGCTCGCGCCGCGCGCTGGCCTCGCTGCGGTGGTGCTGGATGGCATAGATACGACGCCTGAGGTCCTGCTTGATCGCGTCGGCCGCGGCGC
>CAZSCC010000478.1:0-25656 GCA_964604905.1 uncultured Planctomycetales bacterium | reverse complement strand
GGAGGGTGCCGCGAAGGCCGTTCGGGGCGACGGGCTGCGTCAGCATCTGCCGGACGGCGGCCTTGCACATGAAGAACATGCTCTTGGCGTTCGTGTCGAGCGTGAGGTCCCAGCCCTCCTCGCTGCATTCGTGGAGGGGGCCGTCGCCGGACTTCCGGCCGCTGATGCCGGCGACGTTGAAGAGAGCGTCGAGGGGGCCGACCTGCGCCAGGACCCTGGCGGCGGCGTCGGGCTTCACGAGGTCGGCGGCGAGGAAGCTGCAGCCGGTCTCCTTCGCGAGCGCGTCGCCGTGCTCGGGGCTGCGGCTGGTGACGAAGACGCGGTCGCCGCGCGCGGCGGCGAGTCGGGCGGTGGCGGCGGCGATGCCCGTCGAGCCGGTGATCAGTAGGACACGGGGACCCATCGTTTGCTCCTCATCGACCGGTAGCCGGCGTCCAGGATCAGGTTGACGACGTAGCCGTCCTCGTAGGTCTCGCGGGGGACGCGGCCCCTGCGGACGCAGTCGACCATGTGTTTCATCTCGCCCTGGTAGCCGTAGGTGAAGGCTTCCTCCGGGAGGGGGCGGGTCCAGCCGAAGTCGAGGTCGGCTTTTTCGACGACGTAGCCGGAGGGCTTGGAGGTGAAGCTGGCGATGGGGGTGCCGCGGGTGACGTCGGTGAAGAGGGAGCCTTCGCTGCCGTGGATCTCGTTCCGGAGGTCGAGGCCGCCCCGGGTGGACCAGGAGAGTTCGCAGTGGGCGATCCCGCCGGAGGCGAACTTGAGGGCGAGGAGGGCGTTGTCCTCGCCTTGGGTCTTCTTGTGGTGGACGAGGCGGGCGCCCCAGGCCATGACCTCGACGATCTTGTCTTTCTTTCCGAAGGCGTAGCGGGCCATCTCGATCGTGTGGCAGCCGAGGTCGTTCATGGCGCCGCCGCCCGTCTTCTTCACGTCCCAGAAGTGGGGCGAGTGGGGCCCCGAGTGGGACTCGCGGGAGCGGACCCAGAGGACGCGGCCGATGCCGCCCGCGTCGATGATGCCCTTCGCCTTGACGACGGCGGGGGCGAAGACCTCGGTCTCGAGGTAGCCGTGGATCGCGCCGGATTTCCGCGCGGCGTCGAGCAGGGCTCTCGCCTCCCGGGCGTTCCGGGCGAGGGGTTTCGTGCACGCCTGGTTGCGCCGGGCCTTCGAGAGCTTGAGCGAGGTCGGGAGGTGCTCTTCGTTGGGGAGGGCGATGACGAAGAGGTCGACGTCGTCCCGGGCGATGGCGGCGTCCAGGTCGGTCGTCGTCTCCGGGATGTCCCACTTCTTCGCGAAGGCGCGGCCGCGCTTCTTCGAGCGGGAGTAGTTGAGAACGACCTCCTGGTGGTTCACGTCGGCGAGGCCGAGCAGGTAGAACTCGGCGACGAAGCCGGACCCCAGCATCCCGATGCGGACCGTCTTCACAAGGATCTCCTTGAATCTGTCAGTTTCAAGCTCTCAGCCGTCAGGGCCTTCCGTACTGAAGGCTGAGAGCTGACGGCTGAGGGCTTCCTATTCATAGAGGTGGCGCAGGCTCCTGCGGTAGGCCTCGTAGAACCGCTCGAGCTGTTCCTGCGCGCCCGTGTTTCCGACGAACTGGTGGCTGGGGAGCAGTGTGGGGGTGACGCCCTTTGCGAGGAGGCGCTCGGCGGTCCCGCAGCGGATCATGTTCATGATCATGGCGCCCGTGACGGTCGAGGTGGGGCCGGTGCGCCACTCGAGGCCGGGGAGTTCGACCGTGCAGTCGCCGGGGGGGCACTGGTTGTCGATGACGAGGTCGGCGACGTCGATGAGCTTCTTTCCCGACGAATGGCCGCTCGGGGCGGACTTGCAGTGGGCGACGGAGAGGATCGCGACGACCGGGAGGCCGCGTTTCTTCGCTCCCACCGCCATTTCGACCGCGACGGGGCGGATGCCGGAGGTGGAGACGACGATCAGGGCGTCGTTCGGCCCGAACTTGAAGCCTTTCAGGATCTCCTCGGCGTAGCCCTCGTATTTTTCGAGGTGGAGGGGGGCGCGGAGGCCGTTCGTCCCCACGATGTTGGCGTGATTCGAGAGCGCGAGCTCGACCAGGGCGACGAATCCGGGGAAGCAGCCCTGGCGGGGGATCATCTCCTCGCACATCATGCGGGAGTGGCCGTTCCCGAAGAGGAAGACGAGGCCGCCCCGGGCGATGCGGCCGGCGCAGAGCTCGGCCGCCTGCTCGATCTGGGGGGACTGGGTCTCCCGGAGGGAGCCCAGGAGCGCCATCGTCTTCTCGTAGTAGGTCTCGGCGGCGGTCGTCATCGTTTTTCGATCTCCACGCGGTATCGGTACAGGTCGGCGGGGGCGGTCATCTCGGCGATCTCGAGCGGGCGGCCGTCGGCGAGGCGCGTGTGCCGGCGGACGACCAGGACGATGCGCGTCCCGGCGCCCAGGAAGCGCTGCTCGCGGGGGAGGGGCGGGCGGGCGCTGACCTCCTCGTCGGCCCGCTGGGGGACGAGGCCGTATTTCGCCTTGATCCAGGCGTAGAGCGACTCCTCGGGCAGGCCCTCCCGGGGGAGGTCGGGGACGCGGGCGAGGGGGAGCTCGTTGGTCATGAGGCAGAAGGGCTGGCCGTCGAGGGTGCGGAGGCGCTCGAGGCGGACGCTGCGCTCGCGGGACTTCAGCTTGAGGAGCCGGGCGGTCTCGCGGGAGGGGACGCGGACGAGGAGGGTCGAGGAGACGGTGCGGGGGAGTCGCCCGAGGCCCGTCATGGAGTCGGTCCAGCTGGAGACCGCGCTCCGGTCGTCCTGGACGGCGGGGCGGGTCACGACCGTGCCGCGGCCGCGGGTCGATTCCAGGAGGCCCTTCCGGGCGAGTTCGTGGAGGGCGCGCTTGACGGTGATCAGGCTCGTCCCGAACTCCTGGGCGAGCTCGCGCTGGGTGGGGAGGAGCGCGCCGGGCGAGAGCTCGCGGCGGAGGCGCTCCTGGAGCCGCTCTTCCACCTGGGCGTAGAGGGGCGGGCCGGTGCGTCGATCCAGGGGGAGCATACATAAAGAGTATATCATTATACTCTTTATGTCAAATCCTTTTTTCTGTCACCTTCGGCCCCGCGGCCGACGTGGGTTTCCTAGAGCGGGATCACGGTTAAGGGGCGAGATGATGCAGCTACTCCTGGTCCTTTCCCTTCTCCTGTCGGCGCAGAACGCCAAGACCAACGTCAGCCAGAAGGAGATCGACACGGCGATCCTGAAGGGGTCGGCGTACCTGAAGGACGCCCCCTCGCCGGGCGGCCACCTCAAGACCCACTGCGACGAGCTCATCCTCCTCACGCTGGTCCACGCGGGGGCCTCGGAGAAGACCTACCAGAAGCACCTCGACAGCGTGCTGGCGGGGCCCCTCGAGCACACGTACAAGGTCGCGCTCCTGGCGATGTGCCTCGAGGAGCTGGACGCCTCCAAGCACCAGGCGAAGATCGCCCAGTGCGCGCAGTTCCTGGTCGACAACCAGGCGGCCAACGGCCAGTGGTCCTACGGGCGGCCCACCGACGCGGTCAAGCTGATCGAGGACAAGTCGGTCGCCTCCGGCGAGGCCCCCAAGAAGAAGAAGGGGGACGTGCGCGAGTTCGGGGCCGAGCGGGAGCACAAGAAGCCGAAGACCTCCTACACGGTCAAGCAGACCCGCACGGTGGGCGAGGGCGGCGACAACTCGAACTCGCAGTACGCGGCGCTCGGCCTCCGCGCCTGCTTCGACTCCAACATCAAGCTCCCCGAGGAGGTCCTCCAGAAGGCCCGCCTCTGGTGGGTGGAGAGCCAGTGGCCCGACGAGTCGGGCTCCAAGCTCGACAAGAAGGCGGTCGCCTCCGGAGGCGAGCTCCCCTGGATCCAGGGCTGGAACTACCAGAAGCCCGGCGCCGAGGGTGGCCCCACCCACGCGATGACGGCGGGGGCGGTCGGGGCGACGGTGATCTACGAGTACATGCTGGGCCGCGACTGGAAGAAGGACAAGGTGACCCGCGCGGGCGTCAACTGGATGGGCAAGCACTACTCGATCAACGAGAACTACTACTACATGTACGCCCTCGAGCGGGCCGGGATGCTCTACGACACCGAGACCTTCGGCGGCCACAACTGGTACCTGGAGGGCGCGCGCTTCCTGGTCGACAAGCAGAAGGCCGACGGCTCCTGGGGCAACCGCGAGAACAAGGACGAGAACACCTGGGACACCTGCTTCGCGGTCCTCTTCCTGAAGAAGGCGACCCGCGCGATCGCGACCGAGGGCGGAGGGAAGAAATAGCCGTTGCGCGCTTGACCCCCGGGGTTAGATCGACTAGAACGATGGGAGCTTTTTCGGGGGCGAGCATGCATCGAGCGCTGATCCTTTCTTTCCTCGTCGCTTCGGCGGTCGCGGCTCAGGACAAGAAGCCCGAGCCGCCGCCGCCCACGCCGGGCGTCGACGAGATCAAGGTCGACGCCGCGATCAGGAAGGGCGTCGAGTTCCTCCGCACCGCGAAGTCCCCCGACTTCCACAACGGCTACAAGAACTCCGACGTCCTCATCCTCTGGACCTTCATCCACGCGGGCGTCGCGCACGACGACCCGAAGTTCGTCCAGCTCCTCTCCGCCTGCCTCGCCGAGCCGCTCGAGAAGACCTACAAGGTCGCGCTGCTGGCGATGTGCCTGGAGGAACTCGACCGCGTGAAGCACCAGGAGAAGATCGCCCACTGCGCGCAGTTCCTGGTCGACAACCAGTGCCCCAACGGCCAGTGGAACTACGGGAGCCCCACCGAGTACATCAAGGACCTGAAGGTCCCCGCCCCCCCGAAGGACGTCGCCTCGGGAGGCGGCAAGGTTTCCCGGACCGCCGAAGGGAAGCCCAAGGTCGTCCAGCACGTGGCCGTGAAGAAGATGAAGGAGGGCCCGCCCGAGGGCGACAACTCGAACTCGCAGTACGCCGCGCTCGGACTGCGCGCCTGCTTCGAGTCGGGCATCGACATCCCCGAAGGCGTGATCGTCCTCGCCGTCAAGTGGTGGCGCGAGGCCCAGCACCCCGACCCGAAGAAGGACAAGGAGGGGAAGGAGGTCAAGCGGCCGGCCGTCCCCTCGGGGCTCTCCGGCAAGATCGAGGGCTGGAACTACAAGCGGGACGGGACCGACGAGCGCGCCCCCTACCACGCCATGACCGCCGGCGCCGTCGGCAGCCTCCTCATCTACAACTACATGCTCGACCGGAGCTCGAAGAGCGACTCCTTCGTCAAGGCCGGGATGAACTGGCTCACCGTCCACTACCAGGTCCAGCCCTGGAACACCTATTTCATGTACGCCCTCGAGCGGGCCGGCATCTACGCCGGCACCGAGAAGCTGGGCGACCACGTCTGGTACAAGGATGGCGCGAACGCCCTCCTCGCGGCCCAGGGCGCCGACGGCGCCTGGGGGAAGGACACCGACTGGTTCAACACCACGTGGGACACCTGCTTCGCCATCCTCTTCCTCCGTCGCGCCGCCCGGCCGCTCGTCGCCACCGAGAGCGCGGGGAAGTTGAAAAAGTAGTTAAGAACGCCCGTCCCCGGTCCTTAGGCAGTAGGGGGTGAGACGATGCCCGTGATTCTCCTTTGGGTCCTCTTCTTCCTCGCGGCCCAGGACAAGAAGCAGGATCCCCCGCCCGCGCCCGCCGTCGACGAGATCAAGGTCGACGCCGCCATCAGGAAGGGTATCACGTACCTCCGCAGCGCCCCCTCTCCCGCCTCCCACGCCGGGATCAAGGACTCCGACGAACTCATCCTCTGGACCTACGTCCACGCGGGCGTCTCCCAGAGCGACCCCGACTTCCAGAAGCTCTGGACGAAGATGCTCGCCGGCCCCCTCGAGAAGACCTACAAGGTCGCGCTCCAGGCGATGATCCTGGAGGAGGTCGACCGGGTGAAGCACCAGGAGCGGATCGCCCAGTGCGCCCAGTTCCTGGTCGACAACCAGGCCGCGAACGGCCAGTGGTCCTACGGCAACCCGACCGAGTTCGCGAAAGACGTCAAGGTCCCCGAGCCGACGAGATCGACCGCGAGCGAGCGGGCCGGCGCGAAGGAGTTCGGCGCCTCCGAGGAGAAGAAGAAGCCCAAGATCGTCCAGCACGTGGCGGTCAAGAAGATGAAGGATGGGCCCGCCGCGGGGGACAACTCGAACACCCAGTACGCCGCGCTCGGCCTGCGCGCCTGCTTCGATTCCGGGATCATGTTTCCCGAGCAGACCATCCTGCTGGCGGTCAAGTGGTGGCGCGAGGCCCAGTTCGCCGGGCCCGCCAAGGACTCCGACAAGGACGGGAAGCCCGACGTCGTCAGCGGCGTCTCGGGCAAGATCGAGGGATGGAACTACAAGGATCAGGCCACGCAGGCCGACAAGGCGCCCTACCTCGCCATGACCGCCGGCGGCACCTCCGCGCTCGTCATCTACGACTACATGCTCGACCGGAAGTGGAAGGACGACTCCTACGTCAAGGCGGGGATGAACTGGCTCGCCTATCACTTCAGCGTGAATACGAACCTCTACTACATGTACGGCCTCGAGCGGACCGGCATCCTTTACGGGACCGAGAAGATCGGCGCCCACGACTGGTACGCCGACGGCGCGAAGCTCATCCTCAAGAACCAGAACGCCGACGGCTCCTGGGGGAAGCCCCCCGCCGCGAAGCCCGACGACAAGGGCAAACTCACCCACGACACCTGCTTTGCGATCCTGTTCCTGAGGAGGGCCACACGGCCCTTGGTCGCGACGGAGGCGGGCGGGAAACTCAAGAAGTAGAGAAGAGCGAATCAAGAATCACGAATCAAGACCGGACGGCACATAGCTGTACCCTTTCATCTCCTGATGCCGTACTATCATCAGAGAACGAGCCCATCAGGAGAGCGGAATCTATGCGGACAGCCCTCGTGGCGCTCCTTTGTGCGGTCGCGGCCCCGGCCCAGGACAAGCCCGACGTCAAGGGCTTCGACACCGTTGACCAGGTCAAAGTCAGCCAGGCCATCCAAAAGGGCTGCGACTATCTCAAGACCTCCGCCTCTCCCGGCGCCCACCGCGGGATCAAGAACTGCAACGAACTGATCGCCCTCACCCTGATCGAAGGCGGCGTCCCCGTCGGCGACCCCGTCGTCCAGAAGTACCTCCAGGAGATGCTCAGCGCCCCCCTCGAGCGGACCTACAACGCCGTCCTCACCGCCATGGTCCTGGAGGAGGTCCACCGCGTGAAGTACCAGGACCGGATCTGGCAGTGCGCGCAGTTCCTGGTCGACAACCAGTGCCCCAACGGCCAGTGGGCCTACGGCGAGCCGACCGAGGCGATCAAGAACGTCCCGACCGGCGGCTCGCGCCCCGAGGTGGCCTCGGGCGGCGCGAAAGGAGCCAAGGAGCCCGAGTTCGGCCTGGGCGGCGAGCGGATCAAACCGAAAGTGACCCGGAAGATGCCGGTCGCCCGGACCCGGCAGGGCCCGGCCGGCGGCGACAACTCGAACTCACAGTACGCCGCGCTCGGCCTCCGCGCCTGCTACGACGCGGGGATCAAGCTCCCCGAGGACACGATCCTCATGGCCAAGAAATGGTGGTACGACTCCCAGCACTCGGCGAACGAGGGGGGGAAGAAGGACAACAGCGTCGCCTCGGGCGAGATCAGCGGGACCCCCAAGGGGTGGTGCTACCAGGACGTCTACGGCGTCTGCAAGGGCGGACCGTCCTACGGCTCCATGACCGCCGGCGCGTGCGGCGCGATCGTCATCTACGACTACATGCAGGGGAAGGACTGGAAGCGGAACACCGCCGTCAAGAACGGGATGGCCTGGCTCGGGGCCAACTGGTCGGTCACCGAGAACAAGGGGCCCGCCGAGGTGCACGAGGGGGCCCCGAACGCGTACGTCTACTACTATCTCTATGCCGTCGAGCGCCTGGGCATGCTCTACGACACGGGGAAGATCGGCGGCCGCCTCTGGTACGCCGACGGCGCGAAGGTGCTCCTTGAGGCCCAGAAGCCCGACGGCTCGTGGGATGCGAGCGAGCCCAAGCAGCCGCCGTGGGACACCTGCTTCGCGATCCTGTTCCTGAAGCGCGCCACGCGGCCGCTCATCGCCACCGAGGCGGGCGGCGGGAAAAAGTAGACAGGCGGAGGGGCTGGCGGTCAATGTAGGCCGGGCTCTTGATAGGAGGCGGACCATGCGGCATTTCGCGCTCGCGGCCATCCTCGTCCTCGCGTCGGCCGGCCCGGCCGTCCCCCAGGACGCCAAGGGGTTCGACAAGATCGACCAGAAGCGGGTCGACGCGGCGATCGAGAGGGGCGTCGGGTTCCTGAAATCGCCCGCGGGGATCTCCCACGCCGCGCACCGCGGGATCGATCACTCGAACGAACTCATCCTCTACACGCTCTTCAAGGCGGGCGTGCCGCCCTCCGATCCGGTCTTCGACCGCTACCTCCTGGTCGTCGAGGGCCTCCCCCTCAAGCACACCTACAACGTCGCGCTCCAGGCGATGCTGCTTGAGGAGCTCGACCGCGTGAAGTACCAGCACCGGCTCCTCCAGTGCGCGCAGTTCCTGGTCGACAACCAGTACGCGAACGGCCAGTGGAGCTACGGGGAGCCCTCCCCCGCGGTGAAGGAGGAGCCCGCCACCCCGACGGGCGGGGCGCGCGCCGCCACCGCCTCGGGGGGCGGAGCGCCCAAGGACCTCCGCGCCTCGGCGCCCGACCCGAAGAAGAAGCCGGCGGTTGCGAAGAAGATCCCGCTCCGCCAGACGCGGGTGATGCCCGGGGCCGGCGGCGACAACTCGAACTCGCAGTACGCGGCGCTCGGCCTACGCGCCTGCTGGGACGCGGGGATCCAGATCCCCGAGCCCGTGATCCAGAAGGCGCGCGCCTGGTGGGTGACGAGCCAGCACCCTGCCGCCGCGGCGGACGCGAAGAACCCGGGCGCCCCGGCCGGCGTCGCGACCGGCCCGGGCGGCGAGCAGGTGCTCGGCCCGCCCCGCGGCTGGTGCTACAAGGACGTCTACGGCGTCTGCAAGGGCGGGCCCGCCTACGCCGCCATGACCGCCGGCGCCACGGGAGCGGTCGTGATCTACGACTTCATGCTGGGCAAGGACTGGCGGAAGGACCCGGTCGTCCAGTCGGGGATGGGCTGGCTCGCCAAGAACTGGTCGGTGACCCAGGACATCGGCCCGTCGGAGGTGGAAGGCGGCGCGCCCGAGGCCTTCCTCCACTACTATCTCTATGCGCTCGAGCGGCTCGGGATGCTCTACGACACGGGGGCGATCGGCGACCATCCGTGGTATCCCGAGGGGGCTGAGTTCCTCCTCAAGGGCCAGAAGCCCGACGGCTCGTGGGAGGGCTTGAAGCCCGAGAAGAAGCCCTCGTGGGACACCTGCTTCGCGATCCTCTTCCTCAAGCGCGCGACCCGGCCGCTCGTCGCAACCGAGGGGGGCGGCAAGAAGTAGTGTTGACGAAGTCGCCGGGCGATTTCGTCAACACGGGCGGGGCCCCCGCGGCGTATACTTGGGGAGACCCCGTTGGGGCGTGAGGGATCTATGCGAGCCGCCTGCCTTTCCGCGTTCGTCCTCCTTCTCGGAACCGCCGCTAGGGCCCAGGACCAGTCGAAGATCGACCAGGCGATCCGGAAGGGGGTCGAGTACCTGAAGACCGCCGGCTCGCCCGGCCACGAGCATTCGGGCGCCACCCACTCGGACGAACTCATCCTCTGGACCTTCATCCACGCGGACGTGCCGCCGAGCAACCCCAAGTTCAAGCAGATGCTCGACCGCATCCTCGCCGACGAGCCGCAGCAGACCTACAAGGTCGCGCTCCAGGCGATGTGCCTCGAGGAGCTCGACCGCGTGAAGTACCAGAACCGGATCGCCCATTGCGCCCAGCACCTGGTGGACAACCAGTGCACGAACGGCCAGTGGACGTACGGGAAGCCGACCGCGCCACCGAAGGACCTGCCGCCCGCGGCGGTCGCGTCGGGCGGCGAAGAGAAGCCCCGGACCGGCGGGGTCCGCGAGTTCGGCGGGCCGGAGAAGAAGTCGAAGCCCAAGATCACCCGCAAGATCCAGATCATCAAGCAGCGGGACGGCGGCGGCGAGGGGGACAACTCCAACTCCCAGTACGCCGCGCTCGGCCTCCGCGCCTGCTTCGATTCCGGGATCATGATCCCCGAGGCGACGATCACGGGCGCCCTGAAGTGGTGGGCGGAGAGCGTCCACGCCGAGGACGGCGGGGCGGGGAAGGGGTCGGTCGCCTCGGGCGACGGGGGGAAGTCGCAGGGGTGGAGCTACAAGGGCGCCGCCGACGGCGAGGCGTACGGCTCGATGACCGCCGGCGCGGTCGGCAGCCTGACGATCTACGACTACATGCTCAAGAAGGACTTCAAGAGGAACCCGCTCACGAAGAACGGCCTGGCCTGGCTGGGCGGCCACTACTCGGTGACCGAGAACCCCGGGCGCGGCGGCGACTGGTACCTCTACTACCTCTACGGACTTGAGCGCGCGGGGATCCTCTACGACACGCCCAAGATCGGCGGCAAGGACTGGTATGCCGACGGCGCGAAGGTGCTGCTCGCGTCCCAGGGCGCGGACGGCTCGTGGGGCGGCGAGTGGAACACCTGCTTCGCGATCCTCTTCCTGAAGAAGGCGACCCGGCCGCTCGTCGCGACGGACGGCGGGAAGAGGTAGACGCCGCGGCCCCGGCACGGTAGCCTGTCCGCGCCTTGATTCACCATCTGCGGACCCGGCTCGGCGTCCACATGCTCATCAGCGGCGCCGTCATCGGCGTGTGGACCTCCGCCATGATGGAGTACCTCCACACGCTCGGGTTCGGGGACTACCAGATCTCGCTCGGCGCCTCGACCTTTCCGATCGCGGCGATCGTCTCCTCCATGGTGGCGGGGCAGATCGCCGACCGCCGGATGGCCTCCGAGAAGCTGATGGCGATCTGCAGCCTGGGGTCCGGGCTGCTCCTCCTCCTGGCGTGGAAGCGGACGGACTTCCCGTCCCTCTGGGGCCTGCTCCTGGGGGCGGCGCTCCTGGCGTCGCCGATCATCCCGCTGGGCACCGCGATGTCGTTCCGCCACCTCGAGGACGCGGTGCGGAACTTTCCGCTCGTCCGCGTCTGGGCGACGATCGGCTGGGTCGTGGGCGCGCTCCTCCTTTCGGTCTGGCAGCATCTTACGGACCGCGGGCTGGGGGACGCGATGGCGCTCGCCGCGGTGCTCTCGTTCGTGAATGCGGGGTACTCGCTCACGCTGCCCCACACTCCCCCGACCCGCGACGCCGCGGGGCGGAGCGCCGCGGGGAAGGCGGTCGCGATGCTCCGCGATCCCGGATTCGCGGTCTTCACGGGCCTCCTCCTCCTGCTCTCGGTCTTCGGGGCCTTCTACTACCGGGACATCGCGATCTTCATGCGGGCCGCCGGGGTCGCGGAGAACAACCTTTCGGCGGTGTTGAGCGTGGGACAGGGGTTCGAGATCGTCATGGTCTTCGCCCTGCCGGTCCTCTATGCGCGGTTCGGGGCGAAGGGGACGATCGCCTTCGGCATGGCGGCCTGGACGATCCGGTACGTCTTCTTCGCGCTGGGGGGGCCGTTCTGGCTCCTGATCGTGGGGGTGGCGATCCACGGGATCTGCTTCGCCTGCGGCCGGATCGCCGCCACGATCTACGTGGACCGCGTCTGCGAGAAGGACGCCCGGGCGAGCGCGCAGAGCCTGCTGGCGGTGACCGTGGACGGGGCGGGGTCGCTGTGCGGGAGCCTGCTGGCGGGGGCGATCTCCCGGCACTACTTCCTGGGGGCGACCTGGGATTGGCGGAGCATCTGGCTCATCCCAGCCGTGGGATGCGGAGCGGTCCTGGTCGCCTTCCTGGCCGGCTTCCGCCCCCGCCCCGCCTAGCGACCCGCGGCCGAGACGATCCTTCCCGGTAGAATCGTCTCGGTAGGGCAATCTTCTCCTTCCGGCGATTTTTCCGCGAACCTTCCCCCGGGGTCCCTGTTTAAGCAGGCGATGATCCACATGGAATCCCGGACGTCGGAAAGAGTCAGCCGGCCCTGCACAGGGCAGGGATGGATGGCTCTCTTGCCGCAGTTCGCGACCGCGCTCACTCTACGAGGGAATCGATATCTCGTGGATAGCAAGGCCGCGGAGTCGCGGCCCGAGTTCGGGGGGATCCCGTGATGTAAGCGTCGACCCGACGGTCAACCCCGCGCTCGAAAGATCGCGGGGTTTTTTTGTTGCCTCGATCCGCCGCCATCGGGCTTCCCGGGGGCGGGGCGAGTAGCATTTTTGACAATCAGGCCAGAAGGAAATCAAGGCGGGGGAGGGGTCTCGGGAGGGAATCCCGGGGCCCCTCCCGGCGCGGGCGCCTTTAGCTCAAGAGCAGAGCTCCGGTCTTCCACACCGGCGATGCGGGTGCGAGCCCCGCAGGGCGCACCACACGAAGAAGCTTGAAGCTTGAAGCTGGAAGCCAGAAGGGCGGCTTCCAACCTGCCCGGGCGGAGTGTGACAGAAGCACGCGATCGTCCCAAGGTTGAAGCGCGGGTGCGACTCCCGCCGCCCGGTCCAATCCGATCTAGGCCGTTGGTGTAGTGGAAACATCTCTGCCTCCAAATCAGAAGACGGAGGTCCGATTCCTCCACGGCCTGCCAACGACGAAGCCCCCGGTCCTCGGTCGGGTCGCGAGGGCGACGATCCTGAGAGACTCAAGCCTCAGATTCCAACCGGTCCGGAGGTCGAAGTCGTCGAGATGCGGCCCTGTCAAGGCCGAGAAAGCGGGTGCGAGTCCCGTCCGGACCGCCACTCCATGCCCCGTCGTCCAACGGCAGGACTCCTGACTCTGAATCAGGCGATGATGGTTCGAGTCCGTCCGGGGCAGCCATCGGTCGTCCGCCGCTCTGGTGTACCGGTCGCACGTCACGCTGAAGCCGTGAAGGTCGGAGTTCGATTCTCCGGGGCGGCACCCCGGGCTCATAGTTCAAGAGGAGAACGCCGGTCCCGCACACCGGAGATCGGGGTGCAATTCCCCGTGGGTCCACCAACTTCTTGGGCGCGCTGCCGAGTGGGATCGGAAGCTGGCCGTAACCCAGTTGTCGCCGCGACTAGGGGGTTCGATTCCTCACGCGCCCACCAGGATCCAGGCCGAGACGAACCTGCCGGGAAGGATCGTCTCGGGTCATCGGGCCCAGGGGAAGAGAGCGTCCCGCCGGCTTGGGGTGCTGGAGTCGCGCCGTGCAAGTCGGCGGTGCCCGACCCCGCTCGCGTAGTTCAAGAGCAGAACGCATCCGTGACATGGATGAGACGCAGGTGCGATTCCTGCCGTGAGCTCCACCTCGCCGCCGCTCGGCGCCACCCGCCCCCGTCGGATAGCGGCTCTGTCCGTCCCGTCGGTAACGGGGAGGCGTGGGATCGACACCCACCGGGGGCTCCAGACTCGACGGCTTCCTCGCACAACCAGCAGTGCAGCGGTCTCATAAGCCGCCGGTCCCGGTGCGACTCCGGGGGAAGCCACGGAAGGTTCGGGCATGCGGCAGGCCCACCCCGCTCGAAACGGGACAGGCGGCGCGAGCTGTCTTGGGAGTTCGACCCTCCCACCTTCCTCCAGCTCGACTCGGGCGGTCAGGCCGTCCTCCTCTGGGGCAGGCACGGAGAGGTGCGGCGAACGGTAAGCCACCGCGGTGCTAACGCGGAGCCCTCACGGGCGTGCAGGTTCGAGTCCTGTCCTCTCCTCCACCCTCCAGCATCCAGCCGAGTGGCCGAAGAGCAAGGCGCCTCTCTGCAAAAGAGGACCGTGCGGGTGCAAGTCCCGTCTCGGCTTCCACGCCGGCGTAGGTCAAGAGCAGACTTCCTGTTTCGTAAGCAGGGGATGCGGGTGCGAGTCCTGCCGCCGGCTCCAGAGTGGGATAGTGTCAGCGGTAGCACGCCCGCCTGTTAAGCGGGAAGGACTGGTTCGAATCCGGTTCCCACTGCCATTCGACCCGGCCGCTTCGCGGCCTCGCTCATGGCAAGCCGCCTACGTCGTGGTCCAGACCTTCCCTTGCGGGAACTCGTGGACGTCGAGCGACTCGGGCTTCATCCGGATCGAGTAGCCCGGCGCGGTCGGAGGCATGTATCGCCCGTTTCGGATCACCACCGGGTCGACGAAGTGCTCGTGCAGGTGGTCCACGTACTCAAGGATCCGGTCCTCGAGCGACGCGCCGATGCAGAGATAGTCGACGAGCGCCAGGTGCTGGACGTACTCGCAGAGCCCCACGCCCCCCGCGTGGGGGCAGACCGGGACGCCGAACTTCGCGGCCATCAGCAGCACCGAGAGGACCTCGTTCACCCCGCCCATCCGGCAGCTGTCGATCTGGCAGAACCGGATCGCGTTCGACTGGAAGAGCTGCTTGAAGATCACCCGGTTCTGGCAGGCCTCGCCGGTCGCGACGCCGATCGGCGCGATCGCCCGGGCGATGGCGGCGTGGCCGAGCACGTCGTCGGGACTCGTCGGCTCCTCGATCCACCAGGGGTCGAAGCGTGCCAGCTCCTTCATCCAGCGGATCGCCTCCGGGACGTCCCAGCGCTGGTTGGCGTCGACCATGAGCTTCCGCCCCGGGCCGATCTCCTCCCGCACGATCGCGAGCCGCCGGAGGTCGTCCTTCAGATCGGCGCCGACCTTCATCTTGAAATGGTTCCAGCCGCCGGCGATCCCTTCCCGGCAGAGGCGGCGGATCTTCTCGTCGGAGTAGCCGAGCCACCCGGCGGACGTGGTGTACGCCGGGAACCCGTCGCGGCGCATTTCGGCCTCGCGGGCGGCCTTCGTCGGGGCGTTCTTCCGGAGGATCGCGAGCGCCTCGTCGGGCGTGATGGCGTCGGTCAGGTAGTGGAAGTCGACGAGCGAGACGAACTCCTCCGGGGTCAGGTCGGAGACGAGCTTCCAGACGGGCTTGCCCGCCGACTTCGCCCAGAGGTCCCAGAGGGCGTTGACGACGGCCGCGACGGCCAGGTGAGTGACGCCCTTCTCGGGACCGAGCCAGCGGAGCTGGCTCTCCTGGGTGAGCCGCCGCCAGAATCCGGCGAAGTCCCCCGTGATCGACTCCAGCGCCTGGCCGACGACCAGGCGCTCGAGGGAGCGGACCGCGGCGACGACGATCTCGGTGCCGCGTCCCAGGGTGAACGTGAGCCCGTGGCCCTCGAGGCCGGCGGAGCTCCGGAGGACGACGTACGCCGCCGAGTAGTCGGGATCGACGTTCATCGCGTCCGAGCCGTCCTGGGTGCGCGACGTGGGGAAGCGGATGTCGCGGACGGAGAGGCCGGTGATCGCCAAAGGCATGGGGCCCCATTTAAGTCGAAGCCCGGGACCCCGTCCAGCAACTGTTCATCTGGGCATCGGGTGTCCAGATGAACACTTCGCGCCCCCGTGGTGTAGCAGACGCACGGCCGTCTTCTAAACGGCAGGGCCCGGCGCGACCCCGGGCGGGGGCTCCAGGGAATCGGTCGATTTGCCCTCATCTTCTAACGGCTGAGGATCCCGCACTCTCATTGCGGAAATGCGGGTTCGACTCCCGCTGAGGGCGCCAATCTCACGGGGATGTGGTGCAAGAGCAGCATCGCGGTCTTTCAAGCCGCGGATTCCGGTGCGAGTCCGGGCATCCCTGCCAGGACGAGCTGGAAGCTGGAAGTTCGAGCTCGATCGGCCCCCGAACGCTTTAGCAGATGAGCAGCGGTCCTTTAAACCGCGGAAGCAGGTGCGATTCCTGACGGGGGCACCAAAGAAGAGCTTGAAGCTTGAAGCCGGAAGACCGAAGACCGAATCTCAAACGCCCCCGAACGCTTTATCAGATGAGCACCGGCCTCTTAAGCCGGGGAACCAGGCGCGATTCCTGGCGGGGGCACCAGACTTGATCCCGCCTCTCCCAAGCCCGCGGCCGTCCCCTCCGAGGACGGTCTCGGGGCCTCTCGGAGGGCGGAACCCCATCCTGGCCGGTCCCGTGGCGCAATCAGCAGACGCCGCCGCCTCAAGAGCGGACGTTTTGGAGGTGCAAGTCCTCCCGGGACCCCCCAGAAGGACTCGTGGCGCAACGGCAGACGCGCCGCGCTCAGAACGCGGAGGTTGTGGGTTCGAATCCCACCGAGTCCACCAGTATTCCGCGGGAGGGAAGGCGCAGTCGCCTCGCGTGCCTCATACGCACGTAAGCTCCGTGCAACTCGGAGCCCCGCTTCCAACCTTCGTCCGGTTCTTCCAACAGCAGGATGCCTCGCTCACATCGAGGCGATGGGGGTGCGATTCCCTCACCGGGCACCCGGGATCCGCGGCCGTGGCGCAACTTCGGTAGACGCCCCAGTCTGAGGCACTGGGCCCTGGAGGTTCGAATCCTCTCGGCCGCACCAAGCTTCCAACGGAGACATGGGGAGGCAGCGCCCCACCTGTTTCGGGAACAGGCACAGGCCCGGTGCAAGTCCGGGGTCTCCGACCCATCTTCGCGCCCCCGTGGTGTAGCAGACGCATCGCGCGGTCCTAACGCGCGGGGCCCGGTGCGACCCCGGGCGGGGGCTCCACCTCACGATCATCCGTCCCGGTGGTGTATCAGATCGCATTCCGGTCTCCGAAGCCGGCGGTGAAGGTGCGACTCCTTCCCGGGACGCCAGCCTTTCCCCCGTGGTGTAGGAGATGCATCCGACGCTACGAACGTCGAGGACAGGGTGCGACTCCCTGCGGGGGGACCCGCCTTGGCCCGGTCGGGCTTCGGCCTGCCGGGCCATGTTCACAAATCCTTCTGGTCTGGTACAATGGTGGCAGATGAATGCGGCAGCGGTCCTCCAGAGGCCGGCGCTCGTCCTCAACCGGAACTGGGCGCCCATCCAGACGACCACGGTGAAGGAGGCGATCAGCCTCGTCGCCAAGGGCGCGGCCCGGATCATCGAGCCGGAGACGTTCCGCGTCCACGACCTCCTGAGCTGGAACGACGTCTCGCGCGCGAAGGCGCGGCTGGAAGGCTCGGTCATCCGCTCGCCCCGGTTGGAGCTCGTCGTGCCCGAGGTGATCGTGCTGACCTCGTACGCGGGGCGGGGCGAGCGTGCGGTGGTCTTCTCGAGGCGGAACCTCTTCAAGCGCGACCACTCCACGTGCCAGTACTGCGCGGCCCAGCCGGGGCCGGAGGAGCTGACGGTCGACCACGTCCTCCCGCGCTCGAAGGGCGGGCACTCGACGTGGGAGAACTGCGTGCTCGCGTGCGTGGCGTGCAACACGAAGAAGGCCAACCGGACGCCGGAGCAGTCGGGCCTGAAGCTGCGCAAGGCCCCCCGGAAGCCGTCGTGGAAGGCGCTGGCCCAGTTCCCGCCGCGCGAGCGGCGCGAGAGCTGGTCGGCGTTCCTCAGCCGCGCGTACTGGGAGGTCGAGCTCGAGCCGTGACCCCAAGGGGGGCGGGACCCTGAAAGCGTCCCGCCCCCCCATTCCACATGCTTGCAGCTCCCTCCCGGGGGGGGTAAGATACCCGCATGCCGCGCCTCCTTCTCGCTCTCGTTCTCTTTGCGGCGCCCCAGGCGAAGGAGGGGGGGACGGTCTCCGGGAAGGTGACCGTGGGGCAGGAGGCGAAGAAGAAGGTCGTCGTCATCCGCTACACCGGGCCGAAAGTGGAAACCCGCAGGCCGCCTTCGCCCTCCGTCCCGGTCGTCTGGCTGAAGGGGGTGCCCTCCGCCCGGGTGGAGACCCGGAAGATCGAGGTGGTCCAGGAGGGGCTTGAATTCCGCCCCCGCGTGGTCGCCCTCACGGTCGGGTCGACCGTCGAGTTTCCCAACGGAGACGACCTCCACCACAACGTCTTCTCCCTCTCGCCGGGCAACGACTTCGATCTGGGCAAGTATCCCAAGGGCGATCCCGACCACTTCCGGACCTTCCGGCGCAAGGGCCGGGTGGACGTGCGGTGCAAGGTGCACGAGCACATGCGCTGCACCCTCCACGTGTTCGACCACCCCTACTTCGCCGTGGCCGCCGAGGACGGGTCGTTCTCGATCCCGAACGTCCCGCCGGGGAAGTACACGCTGGTGGTCTGGAAGGAGGACTACGGCGAGCTGAGCCGGGAGCTGGAGGTGAAGGCTGAAGGCGCCCGGATCGACGTCGAAATCGCGCGTGTCGAGGAGAGGCCGGCCGACCGCGACCCGGTCGCCGCCTGCTGTTCCGTCCGGTGAGATTCCGAGCCAGGATCTTCCTCGCCATCGTCCTCCCCGCTTCGTTTCTCGTCGCCGCCGCCGTCGTCGCCGCGCTGCTGGAGACCCGGCGGCAGGCGCAGCGCGCGGCCCAGGGGGAGTTCGAGAGGACCCAGAAGGCGGTCCAGGTGATCCTGAAGGAGCGCCAGCGGGACCTCGCCGATCTCGAGAAGGTGTTCGTCGCCCCGTGGTTCCGGGAGTTCGTGGAGAAGGCGGTCCAGCCCGAGGCGCGCGACGGGCTCCGGAAACACCTGGCCTACCAGCTGGAGGAACTCCAGCTCCGGATCGACTACTTCGCGGCGGCCGGACCGGACGGAAAGGTCTGGATCCGGATCAACGAGACCCACGCCTGCGCCCCGGAGTGCCGCCATGAGGACGAGAACGCCTGGATCGTGAACCGTCGCGAGGCGGTCTTCCGCGCGGGGGGCGATCCCTTCCTGGGCCGCAGCATCGTCTTCTCCCAGGAAGGCGGGGCCCTCGTGCTGGGTCGGAACCTGAAGGAGGACCTCCGAAGGATCTGCGACTCCTTGAAGGTGGAGATGTCCCTCGAGTCGGGAGGGGTGGAGGTCTGGCGGAGCCTCGCCGCGTGGGATCCTTCCCGCGAGGGGGAGGGGGACGTCGAGGTCGGCGGGGCGCATTATCTGGCCGGGCGCTCGCCTCTGGGCGCGATGGCGGAGATCACCCTCGTCATGATGCGGAACATGGAAGAGGTCGATGCGGAACGGCGAAAAGTGGCGGTCTTCGGAATGCTGGGGATCGCCCTGTCGATCCTGATCGCGGCCCTGGCGAGCCTCCGGATCGCCGGCGGCGTCTCCCGGCCGGTCGAGGCACTGACCGGTGCGGTCCAGAAGGTCGCGACCGGCGACTTCAGCGTCCAGGTGGAGGCCGCCGGGCAGGACGAGATCGGCCGGCTGGGGGCGGCGTTCAACGAGATGACGGTCGGCCTCCGGAAGCGGCAGGACATCCTGGAGAAGACGCTCTCCCGTGACGTGGCCGAGGAATTCCTCAAGGGGGGGACCGAGCGGGGCGGCGAGCGGCGCGTCATCACGATCGTCTTCATGGACATCCGCGGATACACGAGCGGCACCGAGGGGATGGACCCGGCCGACGTGGTCATCATGCTGAACGAGCTGATGGACCTGCTGGACGGCGCGATCGAGCGGCACGGCGGTTCGGTCAATAAGTTCCTGGGCGACGGCCTCATGGCCATGTTCGGCACGCCCAAGCCCCTCGAGAACCACGCGCTCCGCGCCGTCGAGGCCGCGATCGAGATGCAGAAGCAGATGGAGCGCTGGAACCACCGCCGCATCGCGCGCGGGCTCAACAGCTTCTACAGCGGGATCGGGATCAACACCGGCCAGGCGGTCTGCGGCAAGGTGGGCGGGCGGAATCGGATGGAGTACACGCTGATCGGCGAGGAGGTGAACCTGACCTCGCGGATCTGCGGGAAGGCGGCGCCGCGGCAGGTGCTGATCACGAAGCAGACGTACGAGCTCGTGAAGGACAAGATCCAGGTGAATCCGATGGAGCCGGTCGTGGTGAAAGGCCTGAGCTACCCCATCAAGATCTACGAGGTCGTCTCGTGATCGCGCTTCTCCTCGCGTCCTGTCTCGTGGGCCCGGCCGCGCAGGACGAGGACGAGCCCGTCGATCTCTTCCAGTGGGCGCGGCAGTTGGAGGCGCTCGACCTGACCTGGTCGTGGGGCGACTTCGCGTTCGCGTTCGGCGGCGAGGCCGACCTTGAGTTCTTCGTGTTCGGCAAGGAGGCGCCCGGCATCCACGTCGAGGACCCGGCGATCCGGTCGGATCGTTACGTGCGCGGCAAGTACGCGGACAGCCCCGAGGCCGTGGGACGGCTCCAGGCGGTGCTGGACATGACCTTCCGGGACTGGCTGGAGGGGTCGGTCGAGGGACGGGTGGACGGGACGACGGCGCTGGACGGGGTCGCGGGGGCGCGGATCGAGCAGGCGTGGCTGAGGGCCCGGATCCCGGGGACGCCGGAGGCGGCGCTCCAGGCGGGGAAGTTCGCCCCGCCGATCGGGAACTTCATCCCGCGGAGCGCGCCCCGGAAGAACCCGATGGCGACCTGGCCGCTCCCCTACGACCACATCACGACGCTGGCGAGTCCCGGCGACGCCCCTGCCGTCCTGCAAAACCGCCGGGACGACCCGGACGTCAAGGACTGGTACGTCCCGATCTGGCAGGCGGTCTACACCGAGGGGCTCATGGGGTCCGGGACGTGGAAGGATCTGAGCTACTCGGTGGCGGTGATGAACTCGGCGCCCGGCACGCTCCCCTTCGAGTGGGATCGCGAGTTCGGGAACCTCCGCTTCAGCAACGTCTACCTCCACTTGAGTTACGTGCTCGACATCACGACCCGGGTGGGGGCGACCGCCTCATGGGGGCCGTATGAGAAGGTGGACTACGGGGCGGGCGATCCGGAGGACTTCCAGCAGACGCTCGTGGGCTTCGAGGCCGAGTTCATGACGGGTTTCCTCGAGGTCTACGGGGAGCTCTTCTGGACGCGGTTCGAGACGTATCTCTCGGGGAACCTCGACCTCTGCTCCTGGTACGTCGAGGCGAAATACGCGATCACTCCGGCCCTCTTTGGCGCCGTGCGCGTGGCCCAGATGTACTTCCTCGATCCCTCGTGGGACCGGGACGTCTCGCGCTTCGAGGTGGGCGGCGGCTGGTTCTTCACGTCCAACTTCTTCGTGAAGGCCACCGGTCAGTTCAACGTCCACATGGGCGGCCGGGAGCCCTCGGACAACATGCTGATGGTCCAGCTGGGCCTGGGCTTCTGAGCGATAGATTTCAAAGAGTTTGAAATCTATCACTTCCCGAAATAGTTCCAGGCGTGGGCGGGGGCGATGCGGTCGGGGCCCTCGGTCGTCGGAGCCATCCTGAAGAAGATCCCCATCGGCTCGGGGCCCGGGTCGTCGCGGCGGACGTTGTAGGTCGTGCCGCCCCAGCGCGGGCCGGCGGCGACCATCTCGAAGGCGCTGAACCTCCCCTCCTTGGCGTCCCACGCGGCGCGGCCCAGGATCTTCGGCTCGTAGCCTCGCCGGCCCTCGACGGCCCGGGTCACTCCCTCGATCCGGAAGTGGACCGTCTCCCCCTCGGCCTTCGTCACGGTCAGGCTGAGTTCGGCCTTCTCGATCTGATCGTTCCGGTAGGGGGAGGTCTGGCCGCGGACGGTATCGAGCAGGTGGCGCGAGGCGAGGCGGCGGACGATCGCCTCGGGCACGGCCCGGCGGGCGCCGGGTTCGCGGGTCTCGGGAACCATCGAGCGGGCCTCCTCCTTCGTGAACCACGCGAAGTCCTGGTTCCACGCCTGGCCCGTCCAGCCCCGGCCGGTTGCGCCGTCCTTGCGCGGCAGGTCGCGCGAGAAGTGCTGGAGGACGAGGCCCCCCTCGGGGTACTGACTCTCGAGGCGGGCGCGGCCTTCGGGGTCCTTCGCGGGCGCCTCGGGGAGGAGGCGGTCCTTCCGGTCGAGGGACTTCCAGACCTCGAGCGCGCGCTTCAGCATGGTGAGCATCGCATCGGGGTCGTTCGAGTTGATCGAGGCGAGGAGCCTCCCGCTGGGCGCCGCGGCGTAAGTGCCCTGCCGGGTCTCGGTCGGGACGGCCCGCCCGGCGTAGTGGCCCTGCTCGGCGATTTTCTGGAAGAGCGTCGCCTCCGGGCCGCGGGCGGGCTTGGCCTGCAGGTAGCCGCACTCGTCGGCGGAGGGGATGAACTCCTTCGCGATCTCCTGGATACGCGGATCGGACCAGACGTACCGTCGGCCCTTGACGCCGTTGTTTCAGGTGCAGGCGAGCGGATGGCCGTTCATCGCCCAAAGCAGGATCGGTTTCTCCTTCTCCTGCGCCTCGACGACCGCCTCCCAGAAGGTGGATCGCCACGGGATCTTCCGCCACGCGAGCTCTTCGGCCGGCGGGAGGATGGCGGCCTTCAGTTTCTCGTAGGACTCGTCCGTGACATCCTGGGCAAGGGCCAGGGCGAGAAGGGCGGCGATGAGGGTCATGAAATCCTCCGACACTCTAACATCCCGGCGTCGGGAACGGTTTCGCTGCGTCTTGCCGGAACTTCCATCATGGGCTACACTTCAGGAGATCATTCCGGAGGAAATGGAGGAAATCATGCGCGTGCTCACCCGCGGGGACCTGGACGGCCTCACCAGCGCCGTGCTGATCAGCATCGCCGAGAAGGTGACGGAAGTCCGGTTCGCCCACCCGAAGGACGTCCAGGACGGGAAGGTCCCCTGCGACGCGGAGGACGTGGTCGTCAACCTTCCCTTCGTGAAGGGCTGCGGCCTCTGGTTCGACCATCACGTCTCGGAAGAGCGGAAACTCTCGGACATCGGGACGTTCAAGGGGAAGTTCGCGGTCGCGCCCAGCGCCGCGCGGGTGGTCTACGACTACTACAAGAGGCCCGAGTTCGACAAGTACAAGGAGATGCTCGAGGCGACCGACCGCCTGGACAGCGCGCAGCTGACGCCCGGCGACGTGACCGACCCGAAGGACTGGATCCTGCTCGGCTACACGCTCGACCCGCGGACGGGCCTGGGCCCCGAGTTCCAGAAGTACTTCCGCTGGCTGGTGGAGTACGTGAAGGAGGTCCCGCTCGAGAAGGTCCTCCAGCACCCCGAGGTGAAGAAGCGGGCCGACCGGGTGCTCCAGGAGCAGGAGGAGTTCAAGGAGGTCCTGAAGAAGAACACGAAGCTGGACGGCACCGTGATCGTCACCGACTTCCGTGCGGTGAAGGACGCCCCCGCGGGGAACCGCTTCCTGGTCTACACCCTCTATCCCACTGCGAACGTCGAGGTTCGCATCTTCCGGGGCAAGGAGGGGAAGACGGTCAATTGCGCGGTCGGACACAGCATCTTCAACCGCACCTGCAAGGTCAACGTGGGCGATCTCTGCGCGAGCTACGGCGGCGGCGGCCATCAGGGGGCCGGCACCTGCCAGCTCTTCACCGAGAAATCCGAGGCCCTGATCGCCGAGATCATCGCGAAGCTCAAGAAGTAGAATCTGGGCGAATCGCGAATCACGAATCAAGAATCAGAGGAAGCCGGAGGCTTCAGGGGTAGAGCAGGGAGGCCTTCCGGAGCTCGAGGAAGCGGGCGAGCCCGGGCTGCCAGGAGGCCTCGATGTCGGCGGGGGTCTTGCCCGCCTCGAGATCGGCCTCGACGCTGCGCAGGCCGAAGAAGCGCTGCGACCTCCCGAAGCTGAACTCCTTCGGGTAGGCGCGGTGGAGCGCGTCGAACGCGTGGAGCGCCGCCGTGACGGGGCGGTAGGCCTTGCGGTCGGTGATCTCGACCTCGAACCCGCGGCACTCCTTCTCGGCGTGCGGATAGCGCGGCATCCCGGGCTCGACCGCCGGCGTGAACACGGCGGGCTTGAACGTCACCCCCGCGAGCTTCCGGCCATTGAGGTCGTCGCACAGCTTCTTCCCGTCGACCCACGGGGCGCCGTAGAGGACGAACGCGCGGCCCGTCCCACGGCCGACCGAGAGGGGGGTCGTCTCGAGCGCGCCCAGACCCGGGTAGGAGACCGCCGCCGCGAGGGAGCGCATGTTGGGAGACGGATTGACCCACGGGAGGCCCGTCTCGTCGAAGTACATCGATCGCTTCCACCCCTCCATCCTCACGACCTCGAGGCGGCAGCCGATCTTGAACTCGCGGTTGTAGAGAGTGGCCAGCTCTCCGATCGTCATCCCGTGGCGCATCGGGAGGGGGAAGTAGCCGATGAAGTCGCCGCGGAGCGCGTCCTCAAGCACCGGGCCCTCGACCGCCTCGCCGCCGATGGGGTTGGGCCGGTCGAGGACGACGACGCCCTTGTCGTTCTCCTTCGCGGCCTCCATCACGAGGGCGAGGGTCGTGATATAGGTGTAGAACCGCGCTCCCACGTCCTGGATGTCGAAGACGAGGAGGTCGACGTCCTTCAGCATCTCCGCCGTGGGCTTGTTCGTCTTCCCGTACAGGCTGTGGATGGGGAGGCCGGTCTTCGCGTCGCGGCCGCCCTCGACTTTCGCGTCCGCCTCGCCCCGGATCCCGTGCTCGGGGCTGTAGAGGGCGGCGAGGGTCACCCCCTTGGCCGAGGCGAGGAGATCGATCGCCGACGTCCCCTTCGCGTCGCGGCCGGTGTGGTTCGTGACGAGGCCGACGCGCTTCCCCTGCAGCGGTTTGAATCCGTCGCGCGCGAGGACCTCGAGGCCCGTCCGGACGGGCGCGCCCTGCAGGAGCAGGAGGATCGCGAGCGCGGCCCTCACGTGGAGATGAAGACCTCGTTCAGGCTGCCGCTGGCGAGCGCGCCGGCCTCGGAGCGGACCTGCTCGACGACCTTGGGCGGGAGCCGGAGGAAGCCGCCCCACACGTCGGGGCCCTCGGACGAGAGGCCCTGGTGCGCGAGGTGGCACATGGCGGCGACCACGTTGGCCTCGCGCGGGAGCTGGATCTCCTCGATCTGCTCGGGCGTATCGAGATGGTGGCGAACCGCCTCGACGATCGGGGTCGGAAACCTCCAGCGCTCGGCCAGGCACGCCCCGATCTCGCCGTGGGTCGCGCCGAAGCGCCGCTGCTCCTCCTCGACGAAGCGCGCTCCCCCGCGGACGGCGGCCAGCAGCTCCTTCATGGGGGCGCGGAGGAACTGGTACTCGACGAGCTTGCCGATGTCGTGCATGAGGCCGGCGGCGAAGTGCTCCTCGGGATGGCCGAGCCGCGTGGCCTTCGAGACGAGCGACGCCGCGTGGGCGACCCAGAGGCTGTGGTGCCAGAAGGCCTTGAGATCGAACTCGAGGCCCGCGTGGGGCTTCCCGAGCGTCGAGACGAGGGCGGAGATGGAGACGATGCGGCGGGTCATCGGATAGCCGAGCGTCACGACCGCGCGCTTGATCGATCCGATCCGCGTCCCGAGCGCGAAGTGGGCGGAGTTGACGATGCGGAGGCACTGGGCGGAGAGTCCGGGGTCCTTCTCGATCTCCGAGCAGACGGCGTCCGCCGGACCGTCGGGCGCCTGGAGCAGGTCGAGGATCTTGAGCGTGTTGGCGGGGATCGTCCAGAGCTCCCGGACGTTTCCCAGGAGCTTCGCGACGGAGGCGGGGAGCGGCTTCGGGGCGGCCTTCACGGGGGCGGCCGGGGGAGGAGGGGCGTCGGGCGCGGCCCCGCTGCGGCCGACGAACTCCTTCAGCAGCGCCCGCATCCTCTCCGGACCGACGATCTGCAGCGTGAGGCAGGTCTCGATCGTGTAGCCCATCTCCTCGCCGAGCGAGACGAGGGGGAGGGCGAGGTGCCCCGCGCGGAGGAGCCCCGACTCCTCGGCCATCGGGTCCAGCCGGCCGGTCTTCGGGTCGGCGAGCAGGCCGCAGAGGTCGGCGGGAGTGACCGCGCTCCTCCCGAGGGCGAACTGGCGGACGCGGACGTCGCTCAGGCGGCGGAGCTGGGCGAGACGATCGAGGTCGGCTCCGCTCGAGAGAAGCTTGGATTTCAGGAAGACGAGGAAGGCCTTGAGG
>CAZSCC010000477.1:0-35553 GCA_964604905.1 uncultured Planctomycetales bacterium | reverse complement strand
TCACGATGCAGCCGGGCAGGTCGCTCCGCTCCCCCAGCTCCTGCACGATCACGCTCCCGCCGTGGGGATGCTCGAGCCCCGGCGTCTTCCGGTACGCCGTGTGCAGCAGGTAGGTCGCGGTCGCGTGGTTCGGATCGTTCGAGTGGAGCGTCCGGATGAGCGAGACCCGCTTCATCTCGCGGGCGAGCCGGGGGAACCCCTCGCTGATCCGCGCCTCGCCGGCCGTCTCGATCTCCTTGAAGGGCGTGAGCTCGGGCTTGAGGTCGAACGTGTCCGTCTGGCTCGGCCCGCCCTGGAGCCAGAGGAGGATGCAGGCCTTGGCCTTCCCGCCCGCAACGATCGTCTCCTGCGCCGGCAGACCGAACCTGGAGGCGAACAGGCCCAGCCCCGAGCCGACCGTCAGCCGGATCAGGTCGCGGCGCGAGCAGTCATGAGACAAAGAGGAATTCTCCTGAATTGACCAGCGCCCAGAAGATGTCCTCGTACGAGGAATCGTCCTTCACGGCGAAGACGACGCGCTCCTCCCTCGTGGGAGGGCGGCCGATCACGCTGAGGAAGAGCTCCTCCACCCGGTCTGCCGCGCGGACCTTCCTCCCGAGCACCTTCTTGAGGAGCCCCCAGCCGCCGAAGAAGTACTTCTGCACCTTGTCGTTGTTCATCAGCTTGAGCGAGAGGCGGACCGTGCCGTGCGCCTGCATCTCCTCCGGGTTCTGCCCCTTCGGCAGCAGCATCTCCTTCGCCCACTTGTGGAAGAAGAGCCGGAGCACCTGCTCCTCCTTGAACGCCTCCATCACCTTCTCGCTCTTCATCGCCTTCTCGTGCATCATCCGGTGGGCTTCCCGGAGGTCGAAGACGTCGGAGAAGGCGTTCATGAACTGGACCGAGTTCATGATCTTGAAGGGGCCCTTCTTCGCGCGGTACTCCCTGACCGAGACGATCGCCCGGAGGAGCGCGCGCGGCGTCTCGGCCTTCTCGAGCGCCTCCGGATGGCCCTTCCTCCCCATCAGGAGCTTCCAGTAGCGCTCCGCGATCGCGGGCCGCCACTCCAGGAAGTCCGCGAGCGACTCGAGGGGCTTCTCCCCCGGCTCGCGGCCGTCGAAGTACCGCGGCTTGACGCGGATCTCCCCCAGGTGGTCCTTGATCCCGCCGCGCCCGCCGCCGAAAAACGAGACGAAGCCCCAGAAGTCCTCCTGGGTCATCGGGTCGGCCGGGTGGTCGTGGCACTGCGCGCAGCGGATGTCGCGCCCCAGGAAGAGCCGCGAGGTGAGAAGCGCCAGCTTGACGGGGGGCTCGTCGCCTCCCTGATGCTTGAGCGCGAAGTGGACGGCCGGCCCTTCGCGGGTCACGAGCGCCCGGACCGTCTCGGCGAGCGGGCGGTCAAACCCCGCCTTCAGCCACGCGTGGAGCTCGCCCGCCTTGAAGCGATAGAAGTCGCGGTTCTCGAAGTCATGGTCGATCAGCCACTGCATCCAGAGGTCGGCGTGGTAGAGCGCCGCGTCGGGCGAGGCGAGGAGCTCGTCGACTTTTTTTTCCCGGTCCTTCGACTTCGCGAACGCGCGGAGCTCGTCGGGCGTGGGGAGCCGGCCGGCGAGATCGAGGGTCGCCCGCCGGCAGAAGGCGTAGTCGTCGGCCGGGGCCTCCTCCTGGGCCGCCGCCGGCAGCGCAAGAAGCAGAATGACGAACGCTCGCCCGATCACTATCATAGAGACGTGGGATTCGGTCACATTTACGTCAACGCCGATCCGGCCGCCGTCGCGGCGGCGATCGAGAAACATCTTTCGGCGAAGGGCTTCTCGAAGCTCGCGATGACTCCCGACCGCCACCCCACGCGCATGAAGGAGATCCGCGAGGACCGGATGCGCCTCTACTGGATCTCGCCCCGCGCCGGAACGTGGACCGGGATCTTCGAATTCCGCTTCTACAACAACGAGGAGCGCGAGCGCTGGGGCTACGCCGACGAGCACCTCGCGGTGGCGCTCTCGAAGGACTTCGGCGACGTCTGGCGCCTCGAGGTGCTCGACGGCGCAGGCTTCTGGATGTACGTCCGCTACGCGGGCGGCGAGGAGAAGGAAGGCAAGGCCTACCAGGACTCGTTCGCCGACCGGACGACCGACCGCGCGCACCCGCGCTACGAGCTCAACCACATCGTCGAGCGGGAGGCGTTCCCGCACGTCGGCCTCGGCTACGAGCACATCGCGGGGCCGGAGGTCTTGCCGATCGAGAACGTCCCGCAGGATCCGTCGGTCGGCCCGGGGTTCCTGCACCTGGCGTTCACGAAGCCGCCGGAAGGCCCGGCTGCCTGAGCGCGCCGGTCCGGCCGGATCAGGTCGGCTCCTGGATGTCGTAGGATAGTGGCATGGCCGCCACCCTCTACGCGTTCGGGATCCTGGCCCTCGTGGCCGCCACCGCGTTCGCCTGCGTCCGCGGGTGGGCGGTCCCCGAGGCTCAAAGGACTATCAGGGCCCTCCTGGCGGGTCTGGCGGGTCTCCTGCTCTACCTCGTCTCCCCGGGCCACCTCTGCTCCCGGGGCAACCCGACCTCACAAGTTCTGATCGGGACCGCCTGCGTCACCGCCCTCCTCCTTTTCGTTCGACGCCCGGGCGTTGCGGCGGGACTGGCCGCCGCGGCCGCCGTCGCCACCCTCGCGCTCGCGAGCCAACATCTCGGCATCGTCCATTCGCCGGAGTTCACGGGCAACCCTCGAGACCTGGAGACCCGGAGGCTCACCGCCCTCGCCGAGACGGCGGGGAAGGAGATTCTCACTTTGAAGGGAGCGGATTCGACGCCGGCGGAGGCGGGATGGGTCGACGAGAAGGCCTGGATCATCGGAGAAAAAGAGCGGTTCCAGGGAGTCCGGATCGAAATCCACTCCCTATGGCATACGGTCTTCACCGGACTCTGGAGTCGTCAGGCTTTCCCCGTGGCGCTCTGGTATCCGGGAGGGCCGCCCGCGGAGGGCGCCCCTCGCCTCGAGTGGCACGACCGGTCCCCGAAACCCTAACGCAACCACCCCTCGAAGAACCGGTAGATCTGCCCGTTCGATTCGTCGGTCGGGCCGTGGCCGCCCCGGTTGGTCATGGCGACGCGGCCTTCAAAGCCGAGGAGGCGGTTGACCGCGATCGCGTGGTTCAGGGCGGGCCACCGCCCCGCGAGGTCGGCCGAGCCGCCCGAGACGAGGAAGGGGCGCGGGGCCATGAGGGCATGGAGTTCGACCAGATCGTGCCCGCCCTCCACCAGATCCTTGTACGCGCCGGTGCGGGGCTGGCCCTCGCTCGGCAGCTTGCGGAACGCCCTGTTGATCTCCGGGTCGTTGGCCTGCCCGAGCTCGAACCCCAGGTACCACACGTCGAAGTAGTTCACGCTGCCGCTCGGGTTCTGCTTGCGGCGGTCCCGCTCGTCGAACACGATCCCCGCGTCGCTCCAGACGGCGCAGGCGAACTTTTCGTAGAGGCAGCCGGCAAAGAGCGCCCACTTGCCGCCGAACGAGTGGCCGACCACGCCGATCCGCGCACCGTCGACCTCCGGCCGGCGGGCGAGCACCGTGTGGGCGTTCGCCGCCGTGTAGGCCAGGGCGGAGATCGGCTGGAGACGGACCGGCTTCCCCGGCGGCCCGAGGTAGGGCGCGCCCCGCGACTTCGCGGCGTCGCCCGGGTCGACGGTCGCGTTCGGCTTGCCGATCGAGAGCGCCACGAAGCCCCGCTTGGCCAGCTGCCAGGCGAAGTCGCGGCCTTTCGTCCCGAGACCGACGCCGGTCGGCGCATCGTAGTACACGACGAGCACGGCCGGGAACGGACCCTTCCCGTCGGGCACGAGGAGGAATCCGTCGACCTTCCCGCCGTCCGGGGCGATCCCGAGGCAGACGCGGTGCTGCGTCAGGTCCTCGCGGCGCGTCGTCTCGAGCGTCTCGACCGCAGGCTCGGCGATCAGCGCGGGCCACGGCCCCATGAGGCGGTGCCACGTCTCCAGGATCTCCGCGCGGCGGCGCTTCCAGTCTTCCGCGCCGGCGACCCGGCGGCCGTCCGCAAACAGGAGCGGCGAGCGGAAGCTCCCGAGGTCGCTCTCAAACTCGGCCGGAGGGCGCGTGAAGGGGAGCATGTCGGCCGGCCCGGGTCGCGGGGCGGCGCAGGCGGAGAGGGCGATCAGCCCCGCTCCGACCCATCTCAGGCGGCGCATTCTCATCGAAGCTCCTTACCCCTACCTTACAGGCCGGGAACTGCGAACGATTCTGCACAGCCCCACAGGCGAGCGGCCGCCGATCGCGTTGGCCGCCGAATTGCTCCCTGTGGAAGCCATGAAACGAATGCTTGCCCTCGTTTTGCTGGGCCTGACCGGATGCGGCACGATCATGGACCTCGGGGGCTCGGGTGGCGAACCCCCCGCCCGGATCTACGGGGGCGTCCGGACGGACGCCGATATCGTCTTCGTGGGCCGGTGCAAGCTGGACGCCCTGGCGCCGTGCTTCCTCTTCGATTTGCCGTTCTCCGCGGCGTTCGACACGGCGCTCCTTTCCATCACGCTGACGCAAACCCTCTTCGGAAACGAAAGGGGCCGCGTCGCGCGCGGCCCCTGATTCCTGATTCCTGATTCGGCCCGTCAGACCTCCATCACCTCTTTCGTCTTCTTGTCCACGGACTCCTGCGTCTTCCCCTCGTACTCCTTGGTCAGGCGGTCGATCTCCGCCTTCGTGCGCTTGGCCTCGTCCTCGGAGATCGTCTTCCCCTTCTCCTCCCCGTCGGCCGCCGCATTGCCCTCGCGGCGGATGTTCCGGATCGAGACCTTCGCCTTCTCGCCGAACTCCTTCACCATCTTGGACATCTGCTTGCGGCGCTCCTCGGAGAGCGGCGGGACGGCCAAGCGGACGATCTTCCCGTCCGTCTGCGGCGTGAGGCCGACTTCCGACTTCTGGATCGCCTTCACGATCCCATCGATCGCGCCCGGGTCGAAGGGCTTGACCATGATCATCCGCGGCTCGGGCACCGTGATCGAGGCGAGCGCCTTGAGCGGCGTCAGCTCGCCGTAGTACTCGACCTTCATCGTGTCGACCAAGCCCGGCGTCGCGCGGCCGGTCCGGACGCCGCGGAGCTCCTCCGCGAGCACCGAGACGGCCTTCTCCATCTTGTCTTCGGCCTCCAGGGCGATATCGTCGTACGGCATAAAGGCTACTTCCTCTCCTTCCGGGGCTCGGGCTCCTCTTCGATGATGGTCCCGATCGGCTCACCGCTCACGCCCTTCACGATGTTCCCCTCCTGCCGGAGGTTGAAGACGATGATCGGGAGGTGGTTCTCCATGCACATCGAGATCGCCGTCACGTCCATGACCGAGAGGCGCTTGTTGAGGACGTCGAGGTAGCTCAGGCGCTCGATCTTCTTCGCCTTCGGGTTCTTGAGCGGATCGTCGGTGTAGACGCCGTCGACCTTCGAGGCCTTGAGCAGCACCTCGCAGCTGAGTTCGGTCGCGCGGAGCGCGGCCGCGGTGTCGGTCGTGAAGTGCGGGTTCCCCGTCCCGGCGGCCAGGATCACGACGCGGCCCTTCTCCAGGTGGCGCACCGCGCGGCGCCGGATGTAGGGCTCGGCCACCGAGTGGACCGAGAGGGCGGTCATGACGCGCGTCGCCAGGCCCACATGCTCGAGGACGTCCTGGAGGACGAGGGCGTTGATGACCGTGGCCAGCATGCCCATCGAGTCGCCGGTCGCCTGGGTGACGCCGTGCTTGGAGATCTCGCCGCCGCGGATGATGTTGCCGCCGCCCACCACGATCGCGACCTGGGTGCCTACGGAGGCGGCCTCCTTGATCTGGCGGGCGATGGACTGGACCTCGTCGATGTCGATCCCGTGCTGCCCCTCCTTACAGAACGCCTCGCCGCTGATCTTCAGGAGGACGCGCTTGTACTTGGGGCTGGGCATACGGGGCTATTTGCCGACTTCCATGCGCTGGAAGCGGCGGACGACAAGGTTCTCCTTGAGGGCGGCGACCTTCGACTTGAGGAAGTCCCCGTAGGTGCCCTTGAACTTCTCCTCCTTGGGGAACGGCATGGAGAGCAGGCACCTCTGGGAATAGAGGTTCTTGTCGAGCTTGCCCTCGATGATCCTGGCGGCGATTTCGGGGGGCTTGCCCTTCACGTCGTTCTCGTACTTCTTCTTCTCCTCGTCGACCAACTCCTTGGGGAGGTCCTCCTTGGAGACCGCGGTCGGACTGAACGCGCAGACTGCGACCGAGAGCTCCTTGAGCAGGTCCTGGAACGACTCGTTCTTCGCGACGAAATCGGTCTCGCAGGTGAGCTCGACCATCGCGGCGACCTTGCCGGTGGTGTGCACGTAGACACCGATCCGGCCCTCCTTGGGGCCGCCCTTCTCGGCGGCCTTCTGGGCGATGTTGTCGGCGCGCTCCTGGCCTTTCTTCTTGAGGATATCCTTGGCCTTGGCCCTGTCGCCGCCGGCCTCCTCCAAGGCGCGCTTGCACTCCATCATGCCGGCCCCGGTCTCCTGGCGGAGATCGTTGACGGTCTTCGCGTCGATGTTCGCCATGGCTGCTTACGCTCCTGCGGGGGCCGCGGGGGGGGGAGGCGCCGGCTGCGCGGGGGCCTGCGGACGGGGGCCGCCCCCGCCCCCGCCACCGCCGCCGGGGCCGCGGAAGCCGCCACCGAATCCCCCGCGATCTCCGGGCATCGAGGCGCGGCGCGGACGCCCGCCCTTGCCCACGTTGATGGCGCCCTGCTTCTCCGGCACCGAGATGGAGACCGCGCCGGCCTTCGACATCTCCTCGATCTTGGGCACGCCCGTCGGGTGGGCCTTGCCTTCCAGGACCGCGTCGGCCAGCTTGTTGACGATGATGGTGACGACCTTCATGGAGTCGTCGTTGCCCGGGATCGCGATGTCGATCTCGTCGGGGTCTCCGTCCGAGTCGATGAGCGCGACGGTGTAGGCGCCGATCTTGTGCGCCTCGGCGACGGCGATCGCCTCATGCTTCGGGTCGACGAGGACGAGACAGGTCGGGAGCCGGTCCATGGTGCGCAGGCCGTCCAGGTTGCGGAGGAGCTTCCGCTTCTCGCGCATGATGGACGACTGCTCCTTCTTGGAGTACCGATAGATGGTCCCGTCCTTCTCCCACTGCTCGATTTCCTTCAGGCGGTTGAGGCGGCTGCGGATGGTGTCGTAGTTGGTGAGGGTGCCGCCCAGCCAGCGCTCGCTGACGTACGCCATGCCGCAGCGCAACGCTTCGGCCTTGATGACCGCGCCGGCCTGCCGCTTGGTGCCGACGAAGAGGATGAACTCTCCGCGGGCCGCCAGCTTCTCCAGGAAGTGCCACGCCTTGACGAGCCCCTTGATGGTCTCGCGGACGTCGATGATGTGGATGAGGCTCTTCTTGGCGTGGATGTAGGGCCGCATCTTGGGGTTCCACTTGCTGACGCGGTGCCCGTAATGCACGCCCGAGGCAAGCAGTTCGCGCGCGGAGATCGACAGCGCAGGCATTGACTCCTCCGAAAGAAACCCGGACGAAGGAAGAAACGCGGAGAGAGAGGCTAGCCGAACGCAGGGGGAGTGTCAAGGCAAAATGCCCGAAAGAGGAATCCAGAATCACGAATCAGGAATCAAGGGCCGGCCATCCCGTGCCCAACCGCGAGCCGCGAGCCCCACAGCCATCCCGGGAGGCGAAAGGAGTCCTGATGCGCCCGCCCGTGATTCATAATTTATGACTTGTAAATTCCATTTCGACTTGACTCTGCCGGAACGGGGGGGCATAATTCATACGGACCCAGCGGGAGAGGGAAACGTGAGGCGAAGTGGCTGTGTTGCTCTCGCTAGCGGTCCTGGCCGGCCTAGCGCTCCCCGCGCCGGGCGAGACGATCCGCCGCTGGATCGACGATCTGGCGGACGAGAGCCCTGTTGTCCGCGATGAAGCCGCCTCCCGCCTCCACGCCTCGGGCCGCTCCGCGTGGCCCGACCTCGAGCGCGCCGCCGCCACCCACCCCGACCTCGAATGCCGCGTCCGCGCGGGCGACCTCCTGTCCTTCTCCCGCCGCCGCCGCACCCTCTCCCACCTCGTCCTGGAGGAGCACCCCTCCGCGCTCCAGACCCTCGAGAACGGAGCCACCGTCGAGAAGATCCGCCTGATCCGCACGCTCGGCCGCAACTTCGACACCTGCTCCGACATCCTCCTCGACCTCCTCCGCGATCCGGAGGGCGAGGTCGCCGTCGCCTCGGCGGAAGTGCTCCAGGAGAACCGCAACTTCGACTGGACCCCGCGGCTGATCGAGCTCTTCGCGATGGAGGACGTGCCGCGCCAGACGCGCGTCTTCGAGCTCATCGCCTCCGCCTACGCGCGCCTCCAGCCGGCCGATCTCCAGACGGGGTACGACCGCGCCGGGCCGCGCGCGCGGACCCGCTTCCTCCAGCTCGCGCTCCACGCGAACCTGACGCTGGGCGTCTCGGCCGACGAGATCCGCTCCATGCTCCGGCACGGCGACCCCGCCGCGCGCCGCGCGGCGCTCTCCTGGGTGCGCGAACGCGGCACCGCCGGGACGACCCACGAGATCGAGCCGCTCCTCTGGGCCGCCGAGCCCGCCGTCGTGGCCGACGCGCTCTCCACCCTCCGCCAGCTCCGGATCCGCCCCGACGCGAGGGCGCTCGCGCCGCTCCTCCAGCACGACGAGGCCTGCGTGCGCGACGAGGCCGCCCAGGCCGCTGCGGCGTTCGAGGACCGGTCCAGCCTCCCGGGGCTGCGCGCCCTCCTCGGCGACGCCTCCACCGCGGTGCGCCAGACGGCCCTCGCCGCGATCTGGAAGCTCGAAGGGCCCGCCGCGTGCGAGACCGTCCTCGAGGTCTTCCTGAAGGACGCCGGCGACGCGCGCGACCAGGCGGCGACGCTCCTGGCCGGCGCCAAGGAGTGGGCCCTCCCCCGCGCCCGGGCGCTCCTGGCCGACCCGAGCCCCGAGCGCCGCATCCGCGCGCACGACCTCGTCGCCCGCATCGAAGGCCCCGCCGCGCTCTTCCCGCTCACCGGCGACGCCGAGGAGTCGGTGCGCCGCTGGGCCCTCGGGCAGATCCTCCGCCGCATCGAGGTCCCCCGCGCCCTCGAGGTCGTCGAGACCTTCACCCGCGATCCGAGCGACTCCGTCCGCTTCGAGGCCCTCCGCACCCTCGTCCGCCTGGGCCGCCGCGAGCACGCGGGCGGCCTGGCGGGTTTCCTCTCGAGCCCCGAGTACACGCTCCGCTACGACGCCGCGGAGACGCTCCTCGAGCACGGCGGCGAGCGCGCCCCCGCCATCGCGCGCGCGCTCCTCGGCGAGACCGACGGGCCGCTCCGGCGACTCGCGCTCAACTCGATGGCCGACCGCCAGGACCGCGAGGGCGTCGAACGCGCGCTCGCCGACCTGGACGACCCCGACAGCCGCCTGCGCCGCGCCGCCTCCTCCTACCTCGGGAAGATCCTCTCCGGGAAGCGCGAGGCCCCCCTGGTCGCCCGGATCGCGGCCGGCTTCGACCGCATCGAAGGCGAGGCGCTCGCCCTGGCGTTCCGCCTCGTCGTCGAGAACGGCGACGCCGCTTCGGCCCCGGCCGTCCGGAAACTGATCGCCTCGGGCCGCGCCCCGGGCGTCGACCGCGCGGTGCGCGCGCTCGCCGACTGGGGCGGCGAAAAGGCGGTCGCGGAACTCTCGGGGCTCCTGGGAGAGGACGCGCTGCTCGACGAATACGTCTTCGTCCGCCTCCGCGAGGCGCGGACCCGCCACCCGGAGTCCGGCGCCCGCGAGCTCGAGGCCGCGCTCCGCCGCCTCTTCGGGTGCCGCGACCGGCGCATCCGCAGGATGGCGATCGGAGCGGCCGAGGAGTACCGCCTGGCGATCGACGCCCTCCCGGCCCTCGTCGACGATCCCGCGGCCTCGGTCCGCACCGCCGCGATCGGAGCCTGCGCCCGCCTGAAGCTCGACGCCTCGGCTCCCACGGTCGCCGCCCGCTTCGACGACGAGGACCCCGACGTCCGCGTCGCCTCGGTGGCGGCCTTCAGCAAGCTCCGGCCCTTCGAGGTCAGGACCGTCGACCGCGCGGTCGCGACGGAGGACTGCCCTTGGGCGAAGCGCCGGATGGAGCTGACGCTTCGGAAGTGAGGGGGCGGTAGGTCCGGAGCAGCTCCAGGGTGAGTTCCATGTCCTTCGCCACGGGAGCGGAGTACTCCACCGTCTCGCCGGTCGCAGGGTGGACGAACTGGATCCAGAAAGCGTGGAGCGCCTGCCTCATGAGGACCGGCTCCTTCGGGTCCGCGACCCGCGGATCGCTCTCGGCGCCCAGGTCGCGCAGGAAGAGGGCGTCGCGCTTGCCGTACTCGGAGTCGGCCACGCACGGGTGGCCGATCGAGCCCATATGGACCCGGATCTGGTGCGTCCGGCCCGTCTTCGGCCACACCTCGACGTAGGTGAACCCGCGGAAGCGCTCGACCACGCGGTAGTAGCTGACCGCGCTCTTCCCCTCCCCCTTCCGCACGACCGCCATCTTCTCGAAGTCGCGCTTGTGGCGGCCGATCTCCTTGTCGATCACGTCCTCGTCGAAGGCCACCTCGCCCTCGACGATCGCGCGGTAGGCCTTCTGGACGGTCCGGTCCTGGAACTGCTTGGTGATCTCGCCGTGGGCGCGGAGGGTCTTGGCCGCGATGATGACGCCGCTCGTGTCCTTGTCGATCCGGTGGACGATGCCGGGCTTGTAGATCTCGTCGGTCTCGGGCAGGGTGCCGCAGTGGTAGAGGAGCGCGTTGACGAGGGTGTCGTCCCAGTGGCCCGCCGCGGGGTGGACCACGAACTGGGGCGGCTTGTTGATGGCGATCAGGTGGTCGTCCTCGTGGACGATCTCGAGGGGGATGTCGGTGGCGACCACGTGGGGCTGGATGAGCTTGGGCAGCTCGCAGACGATGAGGTCGCCCATGTTGATCTCGTAGGCGGGCTTGGAGGGCTTCCCGTTCACGGTCACCTTCCCCTCCTTGATCAGCTTCTGGACGAGCGTCCGAGAGTAGGTGGGGAGACGCTTGTGGATGTAGATATCCAGGCGCTGGAGGACGGACTCCTTGTAGATCTCGAACTCGTGGCGCTCGAGACACTCGTAATCGACGCGGACGGGCTTCACCACGCCGACAGGGTAGCAGGGATGGGATGAATCGAACAGGTGGATTTATCCCCGGGGACGATCGCAGCGGGCGGTCATATCCCCTCAACTTCCGCTTGATCGGAAGTCGGGGGGGCCTATAATCGTGCACCAAGACAAGGAATCTCCATGATGCTCACCTGCGCGAAGTGCGGGCGCAAACACCCGCTCTCCGACGAGGACGTCGCCTTCTTCCATCCCCGCTTCTTCTGCCTCTCGTGCGGCGACAAGCTGCCGTTCGACGTGAAGGAGGCGGAGCTCGCCCAACTGCGCGCGAGCAACGACCGCGACCGCAGGCTCACCGACGTGGCGGGGCTGCCGCCGGAGGACACGCTGCGCCGGGTCCATAAGGCAGGCGGGGCCGGCGAAGACAGCGGCGGTTAGTCGCCGATCGCGATCGCCACCCAATGGGTGACGAGCCGGGCCGGCGGGAGCAGCACGCCTTCGGTCGAGGCCGCGACCCGCTTCCGGTAGTCGCTCCCCTCAGCGGCGTCGTAGGCGAACCGGATCTTGTACGTGCCGGGCTTCGAGGCCGCCTCGACGAGCTTGCGGCCGCCTTGGAAGAGGAGCGCGGCCTCGCGAGGAGGGACGACCACGATCTCCTGGAGGTCTCCGGGCTTGGCGTGGATCATCTCGGCCGGAACCTCCGTCAGGCGTCCCTTCTCGTCTTCGACTTCGAAAACCGCCATCTTCGGGTGGTCGAGCGCCAACCCCTTCCCCACCCGGACGGGCGCGGAACCGTTGTTCCGGAACTGCACCCAGAGGCCGCCCAGGTCGGCGGCGCGAGCCTTCCCGCCCCGTGATTCCAGCACGAATTCCAGGATCTCGTCCTTCTCGGGGAGGGAGACCTCGACCGGACCAGGCGCCGGCGGCGGGACGGGCTTGAGCTCGGACAGGAGCTTCCGGGCCCGCTCGGCGAGGACGCGGTCCTGGGAGGCGGACGCCTGCTCGAGGGCCGGCAGCGCCTTGGAGCCCAGGGAACGGAGCGCCTCGGCCGCTTCGCGCCCCACGTCGGGGTCGCGGTCAGCCAGGTTCCGAAGCAGCTTCGGCGGGACGGCCGGGTCCGGGACGCCCGCGGCGGGCCGACCCAGGACGAAGTAGCCCATGCCGGCGATCAGCGCCAGCGTCAGGACCACCATTGCCCCCGCGTTGAGCTTCGGCATATACATATCTTAGACGTAAACCGAGCCCCGACGTTCATCCGGCCGCGGAAAAATTTTAATCGAGGAAGTCCCGGTCCTTGAGCTTCTTGGGCAGGTAGTGCGTGGTCAGGTAGCGGAAGTCCTTGTTCGCCAGCACGTCCAGCTCGTACTTCAGCCCGCTCGCGAGCATGTTCTTGATCTCCTTCTGCCACTCCTTCTTCTGGAACCACGGGTAGGCCATGAGCTCCTTGGCGCGCGAGATGTCCTTGTCGTTGAGCTTGATGCCCACGTTCCGGGGCAGCTTGTGCTTCTCGGGATCGAAGCTCGAGAGGCCGATGAACTTTGCGTCGGGGATCGCCATGCGCTCGCTTTCGAACGCCAGGTTGATCGACCCCTGCTTCACCACCGAGTAGATGTAGTAGCCCCAGGGGTCGTTGTCGACCAGCACGAAGACCGGAAGCTTGCACTCGTCGTGGAGCCGCCGGGCCAGCCGGCGCACGCCGCGGGGGGGCTGGCCGCCGCCGTGGAGGAGCACGCAGTTGTGCTTCTTCCAGAACTTGTCCTCGGACAGCCGGTTCCACTGGGTGCCCTTCTCGACCAGGAGGAGAAAGTCGGCGCCGCACTTCTTGATGCGGATGTCCTCCGGCTCGACGATCGAGGGCACGGCGTACCCGCCCTTTCCCAACCTCGAGCAGTCCACCGTATCGCCGTCGTCGACCAGCACCAGGTTCCCGACCACGGCGCCCGCCGCTTCCGCGCGGACGTTGAGTTCCTCGCGGAGCGCCTCGAGCGTCACCTCGAGGTCCTCGATGAGGGGGTCGCTCTCGTCCTGGTCGTCGAACGTGTTCTCGTTGGAGTCCTTCATCGTGTGCTTGGTGCGGTAGTAGATCTCCCGGAGCGAGCTCGACAGGCCCTGCCTCTGGAGCTCGGCCAGCGCGTCGGCCACGAGCATCGTCTGCATGAACTTCTTCGCCATGCCCAGGTTGAAGAACGAGCGCTCGGTGGTCGCCTTCTTCATCTCGATGATGCGCCGCTTCGGGTTGAACTCGACGTTCGAGAGGGCGCGGACCGGGATGTCGAACGCGGGGTCCTTCTTCTTCTTCGCCGACTCGATGACGAGATCGGCCAGGCCGACCAGGCGGTCCTCAACGCTTGTTTTTGCCATGGGGCTTCTCCTTCTTGGCGGGCTTCTTCAGCTCGGCGTCGGCGGGCACGGGCGCCGGCGCTTCGGCCGGCGGGGCCTCCGGCACCGCCCCCAGGACGCCCTCAGGGGTGATGATGATCGTCGACTCCTCGGCGGGCGCCGTCTCCTCCTGCTTGTTCTTCTTGAGGACCTCGTCGGTCTTCTCGCCTCCGGTGATCGCCTTGGCGATCGACGTGAGCTGCTTCTTGAGCTTCTCGTCGTCGAGATCCCCCTTCTTCAGGCGCTTGCAGGCGGCGGCGACCTCCTCGATGTAGGCCTCGAAGATGTCGCGCCGCTTGAGGTCGAGGGCCGCCCTCTCGCGGCGGCGGACGAACGTGCTGAGCCGCCGGCCCGCCTCGTTGAGCGCGAGCCGGATCTCCTTCCGGATCTCGTCGTAGTCGGCCACCGCCTCCTTCGACTCGCTCGTGAAGGGCACCCAGACGGAGGCCATATGGATGAAGACGACCAGCGGGCCCTGGGGGAGCGCCCCGCGCGACTGCGTGAGGCCGTAGTTCCTCCACGACGTCTCGACCACCGCCTTGGTGACGGCGCACGCGCCCGGCTGGTAGAGGAGCGGCACGCGGTTGGCGAAGCGCATGATGCGGGCCATCTGGACCGCGCCCTCGCGCTCTTCCTTCTCGCCCTCCGCAAGCGGCAGCGCCTCCTCCTGCTCGACCGCGCTCTGCTGCATCCCCGCCTGCCCGGTGCCGAACGCGAGGCCCACCTCGATCGCAAACGGGTTGCCGCGGTAGACGGCAGGCTTGCGGCTGACCGCCGTGTAGAAGTCGCCCTTGATCTGCTTGTAGAGGCCGGCCAGGATCGCCTTCTCGCCGATCGGCGAAAGGCAGTCGGTCGGCGGATTCATGATCGGCGTCTGCTGGATCGCGCGGTAGAGCCGCTCGGCCGTGTCGCCGTGGACCTTCCGGACGAGCATCTTCGGGTCGATCCCGGCCTTCAGGCAGATCTCGCTCGCGGTCTTGGACGAGACGCGGGAGAAGTCGCTCGCCAGGAACCCGCTCACCCAGTGGCTCTTGGTGTCCTGCATCATCTTGAGGAGGACGCCCAGCTCGATGCCGTACGGGTGGGGCTTGATCTCGCGCGGGGCCGCGGGGAGTTCGCCCACCAGGCGCTCGAAGACCGTCTTCTGCCCCTCGGGGTTCGTGTAGGTGAACTTCGCATGCGGGTTGGCGATCGAGGTCTGCTCGAGGAACTCGTCGACCGAGGTGCGGCCCTTCTGGTAGCGGCCCTCGAGCTCGATCGAGACCCTCGTCCCGTGCGGGCGGTCCCACTCGACGTCCTTGTTCGCCAGGGTGCGGGGTTCGTTCTTCGCGGTGTCGATCACGATCTCGACGTAGCGGGCGGACTTCTTCTCGCTCGTGCGGGAGATGACCTTGACGGGCTTGCCGGTCGTGAGCTGGCCATAGAGCCCGGCGGCCGAGATGCCGATCCCCTGCTGCCCGCGGCTCATGCGAAGGCGGTGGAACTTCGAGCCGTAGAGCAGCTTGGCGAAGATGCGGGCGATCTGCTCGGGGACGATGCCCGGGCCGTTGTCGGTGACGGTCACGATGAAGCGCTCGGCCTGCGCGACCGAGGGCGCCTTCGGGGTCTCGGCGGGCTTCTCGCCCTCCTTCGCCTCGACCTTGGGAGCCTCGACGAGCTTCGGGTGGCCGTTCCCGTTGGCGACCTTGATCTCAACCTCGATCTCGGGGAGGATGCGGGCCTCCTCGCAGGCGTCGAGCGAGTTGTCCACGGCCTCCTTGACGGCCGTGAGGAGCGCCTTGCGGGGGCTGTCGAAGCCCAGCAGGTGCCGATTCTTGGCGAAGAACTCGGAGACCGAAATCTCGCGCTGCTTCTTGGCCATGTCCTCCGCGGTGACGCGGTGGACCACGGCGTCCTTGACCTCCTTCAGGTCCGGTCTGGCCGCCTTCTTCGCCGGAGATGTGCCGCCCATCGTTCCCCCCTCTTCCTTCGAAGATAGATTCGCAGAGGATCGCTTGTTCTTCTTCATGGAGGGACGGCCTGTCTCGGCGGGTCCCCTCTCTCTACTGGGGGGAGTATAACACAGCCGTCCCCAAAGGCAAGGGGGAGCCGGTCGGCGGATCGTGACCAACCTCGAAGGCGGAGGTATAATAGATCGGATGGACAGCAAGAAGGCGATCTCCCTGCCGGAAGCCGCCCGCCTGGCCGGCGTCTCCGAGGACGAACTCCGCTGCGCGATCAAGGACGGACTCATCCAGGCCAAGATGCTCCAGAACACGGGGCACTGGATGATCCCCGAGTCCGAGCTTACGCTCTACCTGAAGCGCTCCCGCAACACCGAGCTCCCCAAGGCGCTGCGGAAGAAGAAGGTCCTGATCATCGACGACGAGATCAACTTCGCCAACATCATGAAACTGGAACTGGAGCGCGACCCCCGGATCGAGGCGAAGTTCGCCACCTGGGGGCGCGACGGCGTGACCATGGCAGAGCACTACGGGCCCGACCTCTGCCTGATCGACTTCATGCTGCCCGACATCACGGGCGACGAGGTGCTGGCGGCCCTCCACGCCCAGCGCGACCTGAAGAAGACGAAGATGGTCGTCTACTCCGCCCACACGCGGGACGCGATCAAGCAGAACCCCAACCTCGAGGCGCGTCTCCAGGAGCTGGGCGCCCTGGAGTTCCTCTCGAAGTCGGCCGGCATGCGCGCGCTGATCGCCAAGGTCTACGACTACCTTGGGCTTGAGGTCGCGCAGACCAAGGTGATGCGCCGGCCGACCTGATCTACGCCGGCTCCGATCGGCCGCCCTTGGCCCGCTCGGACAGCGGTCACGCCGACATTCGAAGAGGGGGTGCTGCTCCGGAAGCTCCCCCTTCCCTTCGGCTACTTCTTCGACTCGTCGTCGCGCCGGGTCATGGCGTCCTTCGTCAGGCGGTTGAGCGCCTGCGTGTACGCCCGCGCGCTGGCCTCCACGACGTTCACGCTCGCGGCGCGGCCCTCGGCCTTGCGGCCCTCGACCTCGACGGTCACTCGCACCTCGCCCACCGCGTCCTTGCCCGCCGTCGCGGCCTTCACGGTGTAGTCGAGCAGCTTGCCCGTCAGGCTGCAGGCCTGGTCGATCGCCTTGCAGGCCGCCTCGATCGGGCCGTACGCCCAGGCGGAGCGCATCACCGTCTCCTCGCGGACCTTCATGGTGACCGTCGCGTGCGAGACGATGTCGGTGCCGCTCGTGAACTGGAGGTGCTCCATGATGAAGGGGCCCGCGTGGGGCGCCTCCCCGGCGTCGCGCACGAGACCCAGGATGTCCTCCTCGGAGACCGTCTTCTTGCTGTCGGCCAGCTCCTTGAAGCGCTCGAACGCCTTCTCGAACGCCGCCTCCTCGAGGTCGACGTCGAGGTCGACGAGCTTGCGGCGGAAGGCGTGGCGGCCGGAGTGCTTGCCCAGGTGGAGGCGCGAGGCCGCGCCCACCGACTCCGGACGGAGGATCTCGTAAGTCTGCTGGTGGGAGAGCACCCCGTGCTGGTGGATGCCGCTCTCGTGGGCGAAGGCATTGGACCCCACGACCGCCTTGTTGGGCTGGACGGGGACGCCGGTGATCTCGACGAGGAGCGACGAGGTGGGGATGATCTCCTCGGTCCGCACGTTCGTATCGACGCCGAAGTGATCCTGCCGGTGCTTGAGCGCCATCACGATTTCCTCGAGCGCGGCGTTGCCGGCGCGCTCGCCGATCCCGTTGACGGTGCATTCGACCTGTCCCGCGCCCGCCCGGATGGCCTCGAGCGAGTTGGCGACCGCGAGGCCCAGGTCGTTGTGGCAGTGGACCGAGATCGTGATGTCCGCCGCGCCCGGGACCCGCGTCAGGACCTCCTTGATGAGGGACGCGTACTCCCAGGGCACCGTGTTCCCCACCGTGTCGGGGAGGTTGACGGTCTTCGCGCCCGCCTTGATGACCGCCTCGACCACGCGGCAGAGGTATTCGCGGTCGCTCCGGGTGGCGTCCTCGGCGGAAAACTCGACGTCGTCGGTGTACTTCCGCGCCATCTTGACCGCGGCGACGGCAGCCTCGACCACCTCGTCGCGGGTCATCTTGAGCTTGTGCTGGAGGTGAAGGTCGCTGGTGGCGATGAACGTGTGGATGCGCGCGCGGGGGCTGCCCTTGAGGGCCTCGCCCGCCCGGTCGATGTCCTGCTGCTTGGTGCGGCAGAGGCCCGCGACCGCGGCGCGGCCGCCCACGACGCGGGCGACCTCGCGGACCGCCTCGAAGTCCTGGTTGGAGGCGATCGGGAACCCCGCCTCGATGATGTCGACGCCCAGCTGGGCGAGCTGCTCGGCGAGCGAGACCTTCTCGGAGACGTTCATCGAGAAGCCCGGCGACTGCTCACCGTCGCGGAGGGTCGTGTCGAAGATCTTGATGGAACGCATGCTCGTCCTCTGAATCCGATTCCGTCGTCCAAGGTCGGGTCGTTACCGGCGTCGGGGAAGCGCTGGCGTACTCCAGCGTTCCCCTAGGTAAGCAGGAGGGGGAGGATCGACGGGAGGCCCCGGAGCGCGTGCGACTGGCTCATCGGTTCTCCTGCCGACCTCACATCTACTTCTTGGGGACTTCCTTCACAGCCGCGGCGACGGGCTTCGCGGGATAGACGCTCACGCGTCCGGCCGACTCGAACTTGACGAATCCGTCGATCAGGGAGTAGAGGGTGAAGTCCCTCCCGCGGCCCACGTTGAACCGCCCGGTCCAACGGCTTCCGCGCTGGCGGATGATGATCCCCCCGGCCCGGATGACCTGGCCGTCGTACAACTTCACGCCAAGCCTCTTCGAATCGGAATCGCGCCCGTTCCTGGAGGCGCCGCCGCCCTTCTTATGTGCCATAGAGGTCCGGGATTATAGGCGGGAGTTCTTCACGGGTCAAGAGCCGGGCGAACATTTTCGCAATGGAATCCGTCCCAAGTTCGTTGGAATACGGGCGCAGGGTCGGTATCTAATTGTGAGGAAAGCGCCACCCCGGGGACGGGGTAGTGTATAAATAATGAAGACTTTTCTGGGGGGTAGAGGCATGAAGACGAAACTGGCCCTGTCGGTGGCGTTCGTGCTCGCGATCTCGGCCCAGGCGTTCGCGCAGAAGGGCGGGTTCGGGGGCGAGTTCGGCGACCGTGGCGGAGCCCCGCGCATCCGCTGGTCGAACAACGTCGACAAGATCGCCGAGTCCGATCCCTTCGAGGAGCGGCGCCGCAAAGCGATGGGCCTCGACCCGGTCGACAAGAGGTACATGTTCGTCTACATCCGCCCGATCGCGGAGACGGCGGACCCCGGCACCTTCAACAGCACCGACATCGCCAAGCTCTCCAGCGAGGCGTGGGTCTTCGTCAAGATGGATTTCGACAAGGACAACCCCCACCAGAAGGGCTGGGGCGTCAAGGCCGCCCCGATGATCATCGGCTGCGACCTGCACGCGAACGACTTCGTCAAGACCAACTCGATCGCCCTCGACTCCATCCGCCGCGTCACGGGCGGCCTGCCCGAGATGGTGGCCCGCTACGAGCAGAAGCTCAAGAGCGACTACGGCAAGGCCAACGATCTCGCGAAGACCGACGAGGCCAAGGCGGTCAAGCTGTACGTCGACATCGTGGCCGACGGCAAGAAGGGCTACAAGGAAGTCGATGAGTCCACGGTGAAGGTCGGCGAACTCTCCCAGTCGGCGCTCAAGAAGGCCGACCTCCCCGAGAGCGTGAGCCCCGAGGCCGGCATCGACTACCTGGACGACGTAGTGAAGGCGTTCAAGGGGACGCCCCCCGGCGTGGAGGCGGAGATCCGGATCGCGCGCCTCGACCACGAGCGCGGGAACATCCAGCCCGCCATCCTGCGCCTCCTGGGGATCCAGAAGTACGACTCCAGGCTCAAGACCGAGATCGAGCACGCCGCGCGCACCCTCGAGGAGATCGCGCGGGCCGGCGAGACCAAGGTCGAGTTGGCCGTGACCGGCGACAAGACGCTGGCCAAGGAGACGCTCCGGAAGCTCGCGAAGGACTACACGGGCACGGAAGCCGCCAAGAAGGCGCTGGAGGCCTCCAAGCGGTTCGAGTAGATCGACCCAAGGGTTCAACGAAGGCCGGAGGCGGCCGAGAGTCGCCTCCGGCCTTCTTCTATTTTGGAGATCCGGGGGGGAGAAGGGCGTTATTTCTCCTGGAGGCTCCCCCCACCCCCGTCCCGTGGCGTCCAATGAGATAGGGGAGAACGCATGCGAATCTGGGTCCCGCTCCTGACGCTCCTGGTCGCCGCCCGCGCCCAGGACCCCGCCGAGTCCGTGAAGAAGGCGATCAAGAAGACGGCCGACGAAGGCTACGCCTACGAGGTGAAGGGCAAATACGACCGCACGGGGGAATGGGTCCCCGTGGGCGTCCTGACCAGCCGGATCAAGCAGTACCAGTCGGCCCGCTACGGCGACGCCATCCTCGTCAAGGGCCCCGAGGGGCTCTGGAAGACCCCCGACGAGCGCATCGGCGAGAAGGTCGAGAAGCCCGACCCCGAGGCCGGGCCGATCGTCCGGCTCCTCCAGGAGACCGAGCCCCCCCACCGGATCCTCGAGCGGGCGCTCGACCAGGCCTCCAAGGTGCTCGACCCCGAAGACCGCGAGGTGGACGGCGTGATCTGCCGCCGCTACCTCATCCCGCTCAAGAAGGAGCCCCTCAAGGAGTCACTCCAGCAGCACCTCGACCGAGCGGTGAAGAACGGCACGATCGACCGGCCCGACGAGGTCCACTGGAGCGTGCTGCGGGGGAGCGTGGCGGTCTACGTGGCGCGCGACAAGGGCACGCTCAAGAAGATCAAGGACGAGCGCTCCGTCGAGATCGCCTACAAGGTGCCCGACTCTTCCCCCCGGACGAAGAAGTACAAGCTCGAATGGGACTTCGACTTCACCCGGAACGGCGAGGCCAAGCTCTCCCTCGCCAAGGAAGTGAAGGACCGCCTCGGACTCAAGGAGGAGTAGGTCACCCCACGAAGACCAGCAGGCGCTGGTCGGGGGAGCTGAGCAGGCGGGCGGAGCGGAGCAGGAAGTCGATCCCGTCGCTCATCGCGGCGCCGGCCTTCGCCAACGGCTCTTCGGAAAATTCCTCGTAGAACGCGCCGAGCTCGGCCTCCGTTGGGTGGAGTTCCGAAAGCGCCGCGACCCCCTCCTTCGCCTCTTCCGCGCCGATGCAGAACTCGAGCCCCAGCGCCGCCTCGTGGATCTTCTCGGCGTCCAATCCCGGATCGGACGCCACCAGATGCAGCCCCTGCTCCTCCAGGAACTCGAGGAGGACCGCGATCACGTAGCCCGAGTGGAGGAACTCCGGCTGGACCCGCGTGGCGTCCTTGTGCAGGAGGTCCCAGAAACCGTCGACCCGGTCGGCGGCCGCAAGGTCGCCGAGCTTCGCCAGCTGGGCCGTCGTCGCGATGAATCCCGCGGCGGTGATCGTCATCCTTCCCTCCCCTCGTGGTGCCCGCTATTTGCTACGCTTGGCGCGCTCCGAGAGGTCCGCGAGCTTCTTGAGCGCGTCCATCGGAGTGAGCCGGTCCGCGTCGAGCGACGCGAGCTCCTTGCGGAGCGGGTCTTCCGCGGCCGGCCTCTGAGCCGAGAAGAGCGCCAGCTGCTGGAGTTCGCCCGGACGCGGCTTGTGCGCCGCCATCTTCGGGCGGTCCTGGGAATCGAGCATCATGGCTTCGAGCCCCGCCAGGATCACCTTTGAGCGCTCGACCACCGGCTTCGGGATCCCCGCGATCCGAGCCACGTGGATGCCGTAGCTCTTGTCCGTGGGCCCCTCCACGATCCGGTGGAGGAAGACGATCCCGTCCCCCCACTCCTTCACCGAGACATGCAGGTTGCGCACGCCCTTGAGGACGCGCCCCAGCTCGGTCAGCTCGTGGTAGTGCGTCGCGAAGAGCGTCCGCGCGCGCAGCTTCTCGTGCAGGAACTCGGTCACCGCCCACGCGATCGAGACGCCGTCGAACGTCGACGTCCCGCGGCCGATCTCGTCCAGGATGATCAGGCTCTTCTCGGTGGCGTTGTTCAGGATCGCCGCCGTCTCGCTCATTTCCACCATGAACGTCGACGAGCCGCGCGAAAGGTCGTCCGAGGCGCCGATCCGCGTGAAGATGCGGTCGGCCACTCCCACCCGCGCCTTCCCCGCCGGTACGAACGACCCCATCTGGGCCATGAGGACGACCAGAGCCGCCTGACGGATGTAGGTCGACTTCCCCGCCATGTTGGGGCCCGTGATCAAGAGCACCGACTTCTCGCCCCCCACGATCACGTCGTTGGGGACGAACTTCTCCTCGCTCATCGCCTCCAGCACGGGGTGCCGGCCGTCGTGCACGTCGAGCGCCGCCGTCTCGTCCACCTCGGGCATCACGTACTTGTTCTCGCGCGCCACCTGCGCGAGGGAGGCCATCGCGTCCAGGAACGCCAGCGCCCGCGCCGTCTCCTGGAGGGGCGCGATCTCGTCCGCCACGCGCTTCCGCAGCTCGACGAAGAGCTCGTACTCCATCTCCTTGGAGCGCGACTCCGCGTTCAGGACGGCGTTCTCGTACTCCTTGAGCTGGGGGGTGATGTACCGCTCGGCGTTCTTGATCGTCTGCTTCCGCACGTAGTCGACCGGGATCTTCGACTGGTGGACGTTCGTGACCTCGATGTAGAAGCCGAAGACCTTGTTGTAGCCCACCTTGAGCGAGCCGATCCCGCTCCGCTTGATCTCCGCCGCCTCGAACGCCGCGATCCCGCTCTTCCCGTCGGTCGCGAGCGAGCGCAGCCGGTCGAGCTCGGCGTTGAAGCCCTCCCGGATCAACCCACCCTCCGTCAGGACGTGGGGCGGGTCGTCGGCCACCGCCTTCTCGAGGTGCCCGGCGAGTTCGGCATGGGTCTGGATCTTGAGCGCCGCGAGGCGGGCGCTCTTGAACTTCTGCTTCGAGAGCTTCGGGAGCGGCTTGAGCGAGTTCCGGAGCCCCACCAGGTCGCGCGCGTTCGCGCGCCCCGCCCCCACCCGGGCCAGGGCCCGTTCGAGGTCGAAGATCACCTTGAGCTCGTCCTGCAGCTTCCGACGGAGGGCGTCGTCCTCGACCAGCTCGCGCACGGCCTCGAGGCGCGCGCGGATCTCATCCACCCGCGAGAGCGGCGAGGTCACCCATTCGCGCAGCAGCCGCCCGCCCATCGGCGTCTGGGTCTTGTCGAGCACCCAGAGCAGCGTCCCCTTCCGGTCGCCCGAGCGCAGCGTCTCGGTGAGCTCGAGGGACTGCTGCGTCTGCCGGTCCAGGAACATCCGGCCCTCGCCCACGTGGCGCTCGAGGCGCGTGAGGTGTCGGAGCGGCCCGCGCTGGGTCTCCTTCAGGTAGGCCAGCAGCGCCCCCGCGGCCGCGACCGCCGGGCCCAACTCCTCGCAGCCGAAGCCCGCGAGCGTCTTCACCCCGAAATGCTCGCAAAGCGCGCGGCGCGCGTTGTCGCGGTCGAACGTCCAGTCGTGGAAGGCCGTGACGATCCCCCCCGAGGCCGCGCGGACGCGGTCGCCCTGCGCCTCGGCGACCGCCGACGGCAGCAGCGTCTCGCTCGGCGAGAGCCGGACGAGCTCGTCGGGAAGCCGCTCGGCCGCCAGGTCCTCGAGCCGGAACTCGCCGGTCGAGAGATCGACCCAGGCGAGCCCCATCTTCACGCCGTCGGCCACGGCCGCGGCGAGATAGTTGTTCTTCTTCTCCTCGAGGATCGATTCCTCGACGAGCGTGCCGGGCGTGATGACGCGGACGACGCCGCGCTCGACGAGGCCGTCCGCCTCCTCGGGGTCCTGGAGCTGCTCGCAGAGCGCGACCCGGTGGCCCGCCTGGAGGAGCTTGTTGACGTAGTTCTGCACCGACCGCACGGGGATTCCGCACATGGGAATCTTCGCGTCCCCCTTCGCGCGCGAGGTGAGGACGATCCCCAGGACCTTCGAGGCGGTCTTCGCGTCCTCGTAGAACATCTCGTAGAAGTCGCCCAGGTGGAAGAGGAGGATGTCGCCGGGGTGCTTCGCCTTGATCTGGGAATACTGCTCCATGAGAGGGGTGGCCACGCGGCGATTGTAGGGGGGGCGTCAGAGAGGGTCAAGAAGACAGCCGAGCGACCCCGTGTCCCACCTCATAGAGGAGGAGCAGCGGAACCGCGAAGATCAGCATGCTGATCGCGTCGGGGGGCGAGATCGCCGCCGCGAAGGCCAGGTTTGCCACGATCGCGTGACGCCTCCACGACGACCACGACCGGGCGCGCACGAGGCCGGTCGCGGAGAGGAAGACCATGACGAGCGGCAACTGGAAGACGACGCCGAGCAGGAGGGTCAGCGTGAGGACCAGCCCCAGGTAGTCCCCGAAGCTGAAGAGGAGCTGCAGATGCTCGCGGGGCATCATCCGCGCCATCCCGTAGAGCGCATACGGCACGAGGAGGAAGTAGCCGAAGACGCAGCCGAGCACGAAGAGGAGGAACGAGACGGGGGCGAAGCGGACGACGTACTTTTTCTCGGCCCGGTGGAGCCCCGCCGCCACGAAGCCCCAGAGCTGGACGGCGATGTACGGCGCGGCGACGAAGAACGCGGCGATGAAGGCGAGCTTCATCGCGCCCATCACGGGATCCGTGTAGCTTTTGGAAAAGAGGAGGGCGTGCTCGCGGGAGAGCCCGCACCACTCCATCGCGCGGAAGTGCGGGAGGGTGATGATCTCGACCAACTCTCGGTAGAAGCACATCGCCCCGACGACCGCCGCGAGCAGGACCGCGATCGAGCGGATCAGCCGCGCCCGAAGCTCGTCCAGATGCTCGGCGAAGGTCATCCGGACGGCAAGCTCCGCGGACATGTTACGCCTTGGGAACCGTCTCCGAGGGCTTCTCCGCCCCGTGCTTCTCTCCTTCGGCCAGCCCGTTCTTGAACTCCTTCATGCCCGACCCGAGCGACCGCATGAGCGCCGGGATCTTGGCCGCGCCGAAGAGGAGCAGCACCACTCCCAGGATCAGCAGCAGCGTCGGGACGTTGAACGGGCTCGCCATGAGAGAGGTCATGAGGTTCTCCTTTCCTTCAGTTTCCGGTGGAGCGACTGCGTGAACGGCTTGAGCGCGACTTCCGGGCAGCCTTCGAGCTCTTCGGCCGCGATCGCCTGAAGCTTCCGGAGCGCGCGCGTCATCGTGGCGGGCGAGATTCCCGCCTCCCTCGCCACGGCGCTCGCGGGCCGGCCCTTCCGGTCGGTGAAGAACCGGCGGACCGCCCGGAACGACGCGGGCGCGAGCTCCTTCGCCGCCCGGCGGACGCTGCGCTCCGCCGCCTCCCGGCCCAGCGCCTCGATCTCGGGCGCGGTCCCCCGGGGGTCCCGGGAGGGGGCGTCCGGGAGCCGCCGGTGGCGTTTCGACCAGCGCCGCTCGCGCATCTCCTTCGCGTGGGCGATCCGCACGAAGCGCCCCAGGATCGGCTCCAGGACGGCGTCGACCACCCGCTTCATCGTCCGCCGGCGCATCTCGCGGAGTTCGGCCGACGCGCGGCTCGACCCGTGCGACGCGCGGAAGATGTACTCGAACTCGATCATCGCGCGGCGGAACACGGGGCTCGTCTCGAGCTCCTGGGCCGTCAGCGCCGCGGTCTCCTCGTCGTGGTTCGCCGCGAACTCGCCCAGGACGTCCAGCCCTTCGGGGCCGACCTCCGGCGCCTTCCGGCCGCCGAAGAGGTCCGCCGTGGCGAGTTCGAAGGCCTCGCGGTCGTAGCCCGCGCGCCATCCCGGCCGGCGACGATCCAGCATCGCCATCCACTGGCGCATCCATTCCCCGTAGGTCACCTTCGCCCCGTTCATGCTCTGCCTATAATGCACGCCCCGGAGGGCGTACTTTTCATGAATTCGGAGGAAGAAGAACTATGGGATGACGAAGGCGTCCGGATACTGGCGCTTGAGGCGGTCGGCCTCGCGCTGGGCGTCCTCGTAGCGCGCGAAGGAGCCGTAGGTGACGGCGAAGAGGGGCTTGTCGCCGGGGATCCCACGGACGATGCCCTTGGACCGCTCGGCCTCCAGGCGGGCGCGGGCGTCGTCGGCATACGCGCCGAGCTGCACGGCAAAGTTGGTCAAGCCGAGCCGCATCCGGGCCTTCGCGGCGAAGGGGCCGCGCGGGCTCACGAGCGCGAGCTCCCCCTGCCCGCCTCTCCAGTCCCCGGAGCGGAAGAGCGCGAGCGCGAACTCGTAGTGCAGCTCGTCGTGGGTGACCGAGCCGCCCCGCTCGACGGCGGAGGCGGTCGCGACCGAGCGGAAGGCATCGACGGCGCGGGAGACCTCCCCCTTCTGCCGGTAGGCGATGGCGCGGTGGAAGACGGCGTCCCAGCGGACCGCCGGCTCGGGGGCCTCGGCGATCGCGCGATCAAGCGTCATGATCGCCTGGTCGACGCGTCCCGCTCCGAGATAGGCGCGGCCGGCCATGACGCGGACGCGCGACTTCTGCTGGTACTGGGGATTGTGGGCCAGGAAGGCTTCATAGTGCCCGGCCGACTGGAGGTACTGCTCGAGGATGAACTCGCGCTCCGCGTCCTGGAGCACGTGGAGATTCGCCGGCTCCGGGGGGGTCGTGGCGCACCCGGCCAGCAGGAGGACGAGGGGCGCGGCGAGGCTTCTCATTTCGGCTTGAGGGCCTCCATCTTCCCGAGGAGCCTGCCGATCAGGTCGATCGGGCGGAAGAAGGCGATTTTCCGGTTCGCGGCCATGTGGATCCCGACCATGGTCACGATCAGGATGAGGGCGAACAGGCAGAACTTGATCGCCATCCCCCCGGGGGACTCGACCGCCCCTCCGGCACGGATCTTCTCCTTGAACTCCCGGTTGAGGAGGCTGCATTCTGACGAGCAGAAGCTCCCGTGGGCGGTGACCGTGGTGCAGGCCTTGCAGACCGGCGAGTGACACTGATGGCACATCGTCGCCGCCGGCCGCTCCTTGTGGTTCACGCACGCCTTGGCCATCGTCTCCCCGTCACGAACACGCCGCTCGATTCCGTCGACCCTACTTGGGGATCTTCCTGGAGTCGTCCAGGAAGATCTGGATGCCCTTGTCGGTGAGCGGGTGGCTGAGCAGCTTGTCGAAGACCGCGAAGGGCAGCGTGACGACGTGGGCGCCCGCCTTGGCCGCCTCCAGCACGTGGATCGGATGGCGGATCGAGGCGGCGAGGCACTCCGTCTTGTACCCGTAATTCCGGTAGATCTGGACGATGTCGCGGATCAGCACCATGCCGTCGTGGCCCGTGTCGTCGATCCGGCCCACGAAGGGGCTGACGAACGTCGCGCCCGCCTTGGCGGTCAGGGTCGCCTGCACGGCGCTGAAGCAGAGGGTCACGTTGGTCTTGATCCCCTCCCCCGTGCAGGCCTTCACTGCTTTCAGGCCCTCCTTGGTGAGCGGGATCTTGACGACCACGTTCGGAGCCAGCTTGGCGAGGCGGCGCGCCTCGGGCATGAGGTCGTCGAACTTCTCGGTCACGCACTCGGCGGAGACGGGGCCCGGACAAATCTCGCAGATCTCCCGGATCGCGTCGTCGAACTTCCGTTTCTCCTTGGCGATGAGCGACGGGTTGGTGGTCACGCCGTCGAGAAAGCCGAGCTTCGCGGCCTCCCGGATCTCGTTCACGTTCGCCGTGTCGAGGAAGATCTTCATCTATTATTTCCCTTTCAGCGATTCCAGGCGGGCGATCTCGCCCTGCAATCCCGCGTCGTTCGGATACAGCTTCGACAGCCGCCGCGCCGCGTCGAGCGCCTGCCCGACGAACCCGCGGTGCGCGTACAGCCTCCAGAGGTGGCGCAGCGCGTACTCGTCCTGCGGGTCGACCCGGAGCGCCCGTTCCAGCGCCTCGACCGCCCGGCTCTCCTCGCCGCGCACCTCGTAGCAGTAGGCCAGCTTGTAGTGCGCGTCCTTCAGGCGCTCGCGCACGGAGACGACCGACTCGTAGAGCGGGATGGCCTCGACATACCGACCCTGGTCGAAGAGTGGGTTGGCCTGGTGGTACCGCTCCACCGCCTCCTCGTCGGTCGTGGCCGTCGCGGTGCAGGACCCCAGGAACGCCGCAGCCACGACCACCAGTCTCATCGCTTCTCCACTGCCGTCACGTAGAGCGGGACGTGGACGCGATCGCTCTTGCCGGAGTGGGCATCGGTCACGGTCACCTTGACCCGGTAATGGCCCATGGCCAGGTTGGCGGGGAGCGGCAGCTTGAAGCTCTGGTAGAACTCGGTGACCGGGCCGTTCACGGACAGGCGGTCCTCGCGTTCCTCCAGGGAGGCCTGCTCCCAGGCCGGGACCTGAAGCTCCGTCGAGCGGTCGTCGTACAGCTTCCACTCGTACTTGAGATGGAGTATATGCTTGTCCTGGTTCCGCTGCAAACCAAAGTTCCGGGGCTCGACGTAGAGGAGGATCACTCCGCCCGGCTTCACGCGGTCGCCCTCGGCGGGCGTGTAGTCGCGGAACCGCCGGATTGCGGTGCAGAGCTGGGCCCGCTCGATCACGAACCCGGTCGCCAGGCGCTCCTCGTCGTTGAAGAGCGCCAGCAGCTTCCCCGCCTCCTTATGGTCGCCCAGCTGGCGGCGGAGGTAAAAATCGACGTAGGGGGCGAGCTTGTTGGAGCGCGACTTGACCGAGGAGAGCACCCGCTCGGCCTCCTCGAGGTTCCCCACCGTGGCGTAGAGGAGGGCCAGGCGGAGTTTCTCCTCGTCGCTGGCCGGGTTGCGCGCGGCGATCTCCTTCTGGAGTTTCAGGAGCTCGTCGAAACCGGGCTCGCGCTTGACCGCCTCCATTTTCGACGGGACCACGCCCTGCGCGCCCTTGATCCCGCCCCCCTGCGGCTCGAGGATGGGGTCGACATTGGGGACCCTGATGACGGGCTCGGGATCGGCCGTCTTGATCGCGGGCGCGGGCGTGGGCGCGGCGGATTTGGGCTTGGACGGCTCCGGTGCGGGCGGCGAACCGGCGCACGCGGCGAGCGAGAGCCAGAGCGCGACTAGAACGGGATTTCCCCCTCTCATCCTACTTCCCCCCTGAGGCAAGGCCCCGGTCCGGGGAGGCCTCACTTCAATTTAGATTTTATCTCCTCTTCGTACTTTTGCAAGCGGGTAAGCGCAACTTCGAGCTGCCCCAGCCGCCTCTCGAGCTTGGCCGGATCGGGGGCCCCGTCCTTGACGCCGAGGTAGCTGTCGCGCGCCTTGGTGAAGAACGCCTGGGCCGTCTCCTTCTTGACGAGCAGCGCCTTGAGCTCCCCCGCATCGCCGGGCAGGTTCGCCATCGCCGCCGAGAGCTCTTTGTAGAAGACGGAGCCGTCGATCACGAGCTTGTCGGCGTCGGCCAGGACGGCCTCGACCTTGGGCTTGGCGGGCTCGGGCTTCGGCTCCTCCTTGGGCTTCGCCGGCTCGGGCTTTGCCGGCTCGGGCTTCGGCTCTGGTTTTGCCGGTTCGGGCTTCGGTTCGGGCTTGGCCGGCTCCGGCTTGGGTTCGGGCTTCGGCTCGGGTTTTGCCGGCTCCGGCTTGGGTTCGGGTTTCGGCTCGGGCTTGGGCTCCTCCTTCGGCGGATCCTTCGGGGGGTCCTTGGGCGGTTCGACCTTCGCCACGGGGGGCACGTTGCCCAGGAGCACGTCCTTGTTGGGCAGTTGGGCCAGCATGGCGCGGGCCTGCCTGCGCATGCTGGTGACGTCGCGGAGAGCCTCGTCGAACACGTTGTTGGGAATGAGCGTGTCGGTGTACTTCTCGAGCTCGAGGGCCTTGCAGATCTCGATGTACTTCTGCACGTCGGGATCCTTCCCCGCCTCCTCGTACTCCTTGGGAATGGCGCCCGCAATCCCGGTGCTGGCGGCCTTGACCTTCAGCTCTTGACCGGCGAACTTCTCCCAGAGAGCCTCGGCCTCGCCCTTCTTAGTGTTGAACTCGCCCAGCCACCGGGTCAGCTCGCCGAGCTTGTCCATCACGCCGCCGAGCCTCTGGAGAACGTTGTCGATCCGCTCGATGAGCGCCAGGGTCCGGTCCTTCTCCCAGGGGACCTTGTCATCATGGTCCCCGATCATGCGGCTGATGAGCTGCATCTCCCTCTGCTGGCTGTGGATGACGACCAGGGAACCGTCAAATTCCATGACCCGGGGGTGCTTGACCGTCTTGGCGGCGACCTCGACGAGTTCGGACTCCACCGCCATGCCCAGCTTCTGCCGGATGAGCCGCCAGGTCTTCTGGGCGACGGTGTACTTGCTGTTCTTGCCCGCCTTGATGAAGAAGCTGGCGGTGACGATGCCCGGGATGCCCAGGAAGACGATCAGAAGCATCGTGACCTTGATGAACTTGCCGATCTTGCTGGGGGGCGTGGCGGATTTCTGGAGGCGCTGACCCGCCTTGGATCCCCGGGTCGGGGCGACCGAGGAGCGCAGGCGCGTGGCACGTTCGCCGCCTGCGGGCGGGGCACCCGGGGCGGAAGCCTCCGCGGGGGCGGGACCGCCGGCGGGGGCCGGGAGCTTGCGGAACGCGGTCGTGCGCTGCCGCGTGGGGTCCTTCTTCTCCTCCATGGTCGCCTCCTACTTGAGCTCGCCGACCTTCATGCGGGCGGCCTTCATGGCGTTGGTGTACTTGGTAGTACTATACGTATTCCCGGACCTTTGGTTCGCCTCGTCGAACCGGGACATCCCCTCCTTGATGAGCGCGATCCCCCGGTCGAGGTCGTTCTTGAGCTGCGTCTTCTCCGAGGCGTTCAGGGCGCGCCCGCTCATGAGGCCCTCGGACCTCTGGATGAGCCCGAGCCCCTCCTCGCACTTCGCCTCGCCGTCCCGCTCGAGGCCGGCCACGTCGACCGGCTTGGGCGCGGCTTTCTTGGCCGGGGCTTCGACGGGCCTCTTGGGTCCTCCGGACGCGGCGACCGCGATGATGATGATCAGGAGGAGCGCCCCGCCGCCCACGCCACCCCAGAGGACCATCGGGTTCCCCTTCTTCTGGGAGGGGACCGAGCGAGTGGTCGCGTGGTGCTCGCCTCCCCCGCGGACGCTCCTCGAGGTCCCCTTCGACTTCGCGATGGGAGCGGAGGCGGTGGGGATACGGCCCGTGGCCGGTCGGGGCGGAGCCATGGGCACCTTCCCCGTGGCGGGCCTCGCGGCCTGCGGCGGGGAGGCGGTGGGGACCCGGCCCGTGGGCGCCTTCGCCGGGGCGCTCACCGGGCCCGGGACGCGCGTCGTCGGACGCGGTGCGGGGCGGCGCTCAGTGGACATGCATTCTCCTCAACGGTGCAGGCTCGCCGTGTCCTCGCCCGTCGACGAAGGCCCTACTCGGCCTTCACCGACCCCTTCTTGAAGACCAGGTCGCGATCGGCCGCCGCTTCGGGGGCGGCCGAGGCGGAGTCCTTCGACGGATTGGCCGCTTGGTGGCAGCTGGGACAGTCATAGTCGGGACTGGTGAAGATCTTGCCGCCCTTGATGGTGAGATCGCCTTTGGGAAGACTCGTGCCGCATACGGTGCAGAACTCTACCATGAGGAGCCTCCTTCGCGGGAAGGGATCATCGGCTCCATGATCCTCAGGTCCCGCACGGTTCAGGAATCCCAGCCCAGCCCCTCATTGAAGAATACTTCCCGCCGCGAGTCAACCCCGAATTGGGGCTGAGGCCTTGGAGGCGAGCCGGCACACCAGCGCCTCGAGGATCGCCCTCTCGCCGCCGCCCGACGTCTTCAACGCGACGTCCGCCTTCAGGATCTCGCCGTGCTTGAAGACGAGCTCGACGATCGAGTGGCCATCCACGAGCTTGAGGAACTCGTCCGCGTAGTACGTGATCTGGAGCTGGGAGGTCACCTCGAAGCGACGGCGGCCCGCTTCGAGGAGCTTCTTCGCCTCGACGAGCTTGCGGTACTGCCACGCGAGCTTCCAGAGGAGCACCTGGACCGCCTCGCCCGCCGCCAGGAGCGCGCGGAGGATGCCATAGGCGCGGGGGAGGTCCTTCGACGCCGCAGCGAGCGAAAGCTCGTAGACCTCCCGCTCCTCCTGGTTCCCCACCATCGAACGGATGTCCTCGGCCGTGATCGCCGCCCGCGGGCCGCAGTAGAGCGCCAGCTTCTCCAGGTGGCCGGCGAGCCCCGCCAAGCCCCCCCCCGCCCGCTGCCCGAGGAGTTCGGCCGCCGCGCGGTCGATCGTCTTCCCCAGCCGCTGGGCCTCCGAGGCGATCCAGCGGTGGAGGTCCGCCGGTCGGGGCGTCCGGCACTCGACGACGCGGGCCTCTCCGCCCAGGGCCGGAACCTTCTCGGTCGGGACGAGTGCGACCAGGACGGCCGAGGGCGAGGGCTGCTTGAGGTACCCCTTGAGAACCTCGGCGTTGTTGTGGACGAAGTTCCCCTCGTCGACCAGCACGACGAGCTTCCGCCCCCCGAAGAACGAGGCCGTATAGAGCTCGCCCGAGAGGCGCGCCCAGTCGGTCTCGGAGGAGGCGATCCGGATCGCATTCGCCCCCAGCGCGGGGTCCGCCTCGCGGAGAAGCGCGGCGCCCCGGTCGCGGAGGAGCGCCTCCGGCCCCGCGAAGACGTAGACCGGGGCGGAGACCTTCTTCGTCCGAAGCTCGGCCGAGAAGGCGGCGAATTCCATGGGGCCCACTATAGTAAGCGGCGGCGCGCGCTGCTATACTCCCGTGGGAGGAGAAACGGGACACCGCATTGAAATCCTCTGAGAAGACGGTCTACCGGGAACGCGCGCTGCTGGTGGGGACCGTGGATCCCGGCACGAACCTGCGACACGCCGATCCGCTGGACGAACTGACCCGCCTCGCCGAAACCGCCGGCGCGGTCGTGGTGGACGGCCTGATCCAGAAGCGCGAGCGCCCCGACCCCCGCACCTACATCGGCTCGGGGAAGGCGGACGAACTCTCCCACCGTGTGGCGCAGGACAAGATCGACTGCGTCATCTTCGACAACGAGCTCTCGCCCGCCCAGGTGCAGAATCTGGAGAAGGACATCGGCTGCAAGGTCCTCGACCGCACCGAACTGATCCTCGACATCTTCGCCACGCACGCGCGGAGCCACCAGGCGAAGCTGCAAGTGGAGCTGGCCCAGCTTGAGTACACGCTCCCGCGGATCTCGAAGCTCGGCGCCCACATCACGAGCGAGCAGCAGACGGGTGGCGGCGCGGGCATCGGGATGCGGGGCCCGGGCGAGAAGCAGATCGAATCGGACCGGCGGCTCGCCCGCCGCCGCATCAGCGTGCTGCGCCGCGAAATGAAGCAGCTGGAGGAGCGCAAGCGCCGCGAGGTCTCCGCCCGCACGGTCGAGAACACCACGGTCTCGCTGGTCGGCTACACGAACTCCGGAAAATCGACCCTCATGAACGGCCTGACGAAGGCCGGCGTGCTGGTGGAGGACAAGCTCTTCTCGACGCTCGACACCCGGACCCGGATCTGGACGCTGGGCGGCGGCGTGAAGGTCCTCCTCTCCGACACGGTCGGGTTCATCCGCAACCTGCCGCACGGCCTGGTCGCGAGCTTCCACGCGACGCTCGAGGAGGTCGCGCAGGCGGACCTGCTCCTCCACGTCGTGGACGCGAGCCACCCGCAGTCGGAGGGACAGATCCACGCCGTCGAGTCGGTGCTCGCCGAGCTCAAGTGCGCGGACAAGCCCGCGCTCCTCCTCTTCAACAAGGTGGACCGCTTCCGCGACCCGGTGGAGAAGAAGATGCTGCTCCGCCGCTTCCCCGAGTCGATCGCGATCTCGGCCCGGTCCGGAGAAGGCCTCGACGAGCTCACGCGCCGCCTCTCGGGGATCCTGACGAAGCAGCTTCGGGAGCTGGAGGTGGCGATCCCGCAGAGCGAGGGCAAGCTGCTGGCCGAGCTCACGACGTGGTCGGTGATGGTCGAACGCGAGTACGTGGACAGCCATGTCCGGATGAAGCTCCGGGTGCCGACGCGGGCGCTCTACAAGCTGGAGAAATTCAAAGTCTAGCGCCGTCGGCGCTCCAAACTTCGAAGTTCCGACTTCCAGCTCATGCTATAATCCCTCCATGACCGACTCCTCGCGGTTCAAGCGGACGCTCAAGGCGTCCCACGTCGTCAAGATCTGGTTCTGGGACGGCCAGCGGGAATATCTGGGCGAGGCGGTCGAGATTTCGGCCGAACGCATGACGGGGCTCCTCAAGATGGCCCAGTTCGGGAACGCGACCGTCATACCCACGAAGAAGGTGATGGACGGCCTCGTCAAGCACCTCAGCGAGAGGATGGTCGAGTTCAAGTTCACGTCGGGGATCCTGGAGGCGGCGGTCAAGGGGAAGATCACGCTGGCCCAGCCCGATTTCGAGAACCCCCGCCGCCTGCTGATCGAAGCGGACTTCCAGTCGCCATCGGAGCACAATCAGAAACTCATGGCCCGGATGGCGGAGATCCTGAAGCCGGCCGGACCCTCCCGCTGAAGCCGTTCTGGATGTTGGTTGACACTGCTTTCCGGCGTGGGCTATAATCGAACGTTGGAGACTTCTTATGAGCGAATCGCAGCCTTTTGACGTCCGGCGCGCGATCGAGCAGAGTTCCTCGAAGAGCACCCTTCAGGAACTCGCGAAGAAGGGCATCCACCGCGTCAAGGTGCTCGACGAGTCCATGATCAACAAGCTGATCGGGGACGCCGTCGAGCGCATCATCTCCACCAAGACCAACCTTCTCTCCACGGACGACCGCCAGAAGCTGATCCAGGCCTCCCGGGCAGAGCTGGACCGGCTCATGAGGGACCACAAGGAGACCAAGGACAAGGCCCAACTGATGGAGAAGGACAAGGGCCAGCTCGCCTCGGATATCGAGAACCTCGAGAAACAGCTCCAGACCCAGCGCAAACTCGCCGACGACACCGCCAAGCAGCGCTACGAGGACGGCAAGTCCATCATGCGGGGCGAAGTCGAAGACCTGAAGAAGAAGCTCAGCTCGGTGGAGGCGGACGTCGAGAAACGGGTCCGCCGCGAGATCGAGCTGGAGTTCCAGGCCAAGAGCGCCACCTCGGTCGCGCAGATCGACGCGATGAAGCAGGAGATGGGCCGGCGCGAACAGGACATCCTGGCGCGCGGCGCCTCCATGAAGGAGGCCGAACTCCGCACCAAGCTCGACGAGATGCAGTCCAAGAACATGGAGCTGTCGGAGAAACACTCCACCCAGCTCGAGGAACTCAAGAAGTCCGACGACAAGATGGTGGCCACGCTCTCCGAGCTCTTCAGCAAGGCGCTCGAGGGAGTCAACAAGAAGCTCTCCGACATCAAGCTGCGCGCGCTGGCGGGCGGCGGGGGCGGAGGAGGAGGAGGGGGCGGCATGGGCCGCATGGAGGGAGACGTCGAGTACCGTCCGAGCCAGGCGACCCTGGAGAGCCTGGTTTCGAGCGAGCTCGAGAGCAACCTCAGTTCCATGCAGGTCGCGCCCCAGACCGCCGGCAAGGTCGCCAGCGCGCTCGACAAGCTCAAGGCCATGCGCGGCGGGGGCGGCGACAAAGACAAAAAAGAAGAGAAGAAATAGCGGAAGTAGCCGTAGCGATTGTAGGGTTGGGTATGCTGGGGGCTGGGACCCGCTCGGGTCCCGACACTTTCAGGAGGATGCACGGTGACTATCCGGTACGGTAAGGGACTCGACGTCGGGACGTGCAATCTTGTGGCGGCCGAGGAGAACGAGAAGGGCGAAGTCGAGCTGCGTCCTAAACGGAACGTCTTCATCGACGTTCCCATCGACGCGTACACGAAGAACATGCTCACGCGCCTGAACGTTCCCTACGTCGTCCAGGGCAAGAAGATGTACGTGCTCGGCGACCACGCGTTCGAGCTCGCCAACGTGCTCAACAAGAACACGCGCCGGCCGATGGCCGACGGCCTGATCTCCCCCAAGGAGCAGGACGCGCTGCCGGTCATGAAGCTCCTCATCGGCTCGATCCTGGGTCAGCCCCGGATCCCCAACGAGGTCTGCTTCTACTCGGTGCCGGGCGACCCCATCGACAGCGACCTCTCGGTGGCCTACCACCGCGACCTGTTCGACGCGGTGCTGCGCTCGCTGGGCTACAAGCCCTCGCACATCATCGAGGGCCACGCGGTGACCTTCGCCGAGCTGGCCGAGGAGGACTTCACCGGCATCGGCATCTCGTGCGGCGGCGGCATGTTCAACATCTGCGTCT
>CAZSCC010000476.1:0-5103 GCA_964604905.1 uncultured Planctomycetales bacterium | reverse complement strand
TCGGGGCCGGTGCCGTCGCCCGGGATGAGCGTCACCGCCCTCATCTGACCCGCTCGTCCACGATGATCTTCACCCCGCGCTTCCCGCCGCGCATCTCCTGGTATTTCACGCCGTCCCGCTCGGTGACGCGGATCTCCTCCTGCGTGGCCACGGTCCGGCCCGTCTCCGCGATCGCGAGAGGCGAGCCCGTGAGCGTCATCGTCTCCTTCTCCGGCACGTAGGTCATCCGTTCGCCGAAGAGGGTCGCGCCCTCCTTGATCTGCCGCGCGCGCACGCGGCCCCAGGCGCGGAGCGCCTCCACGGCGCCCTCCTTCGTGGTCGCGACGGTCATGCGGTCGGCGAACAGTTGGACCTCCGGGTTCCGGACCGAACAGTTGTCCTGGAGCCGGATCGTCGTCCGGCCGGTCGAGGAGTCGAGCACGATGTCGCCGTCCGAGGCGACCGTGGTCTGGACCGACTTTCCGGCGGAGTCTTTCTGGGTGAGGACGATCTGCTTCGGCCCCTTCAGGACGATCATCGAGCGGCCCTCGAGCACGACCCGGGGGGCGTAGAGGAGCGACTCCTCCTGCAGGATCTTGACGGTGGGGCGCCGCTCCAGGAATCCATGGTCCTCCGCCTGGTTCCAGTAAAAGCGGTCGGCCTCGGCGCGGCCGGGCTTCCCCTCCGATCCCGAGCCGAGACCTTGGAGGACCACGTCGCCGGTCGCTTCGATCTCCGAGAGTTCATGCGCTCCGGGGGCCTGGCGGGTGACCAGCATCCGGGAGCTGAGCGCCACGGGCCTGGCGTCCGGGCCCTTCCCGGGCGTCAACCGGGCGGAGACGTCGTCCTTGAAGGTGGAGACGCCTTCCAGTCGTTCGATCCGGAGGTTCCGGCAGTCGATGGCGTTGGGGCCGTTCACGACGTGCACGGGTGAGCCGGTCAGGATCGCCACGTCGGTGACGAAATCGGCGTGGTCGGCGTGGTCCCAGACCAGCGTCTCCGCGGCGGCGGTCCCGTCGGGTCCCGTCATCCGGATGTGCCCGCGAGCCGTCACCCGCTCCGGTTCGGGTTTCCGCCCCGGCTCCGGGGAGCGTCGGCCGAGGAGTTCGGCGACGTCGGCCTCCACCGTCGTGGTCGCCGGCCCGTCCGGCGTGGCCTCGGACCGCCGGATCCGCACGTCCTTCTCGCACGTCACGGTGATCCCGGCGTCGGTCTCGACGAAGGTCATGGGTCCCTTCGATCGCATCTCCGTCAGGACCGGCTTGGACGGGACGGCGGAGGGGGTGGGCGAGGCCAGCTCTTTGGGGCTCCCGGTCGTCACCAGGAAGCCGTCGCGCTCTACGCGCATCGTGCGCACGTCGTCGCTGGCGGTGAGCCCCTCGCCGGTCAGGTGGGTGGCGGGGTCGGACTTCGTCATCTCGAACGACCGGGGCGCCTCGACCGTCGTGAAGGTCCGGGGCTTCAGCTCCGCCCCGCAGGCGGGACATTTCCCGGCTTGGGGCTGTCGGGGTTCGTGCGCGGGGCAGACGAAACTCTTGCGGAAGTGGAGGACCGCCTCTGGAGCCTCGATCACGGTCCCGTCGTCCCGCTCCACCCGCACGCGCCCCGAGAGGTCGACGCGGTCCCTCTCGTTGTCCACCCGCGCCTTGTCGGAGCGGAGCCGGACCTCCCGGGATTTCTCTCCCGGCGTCTTCGGGTCCGTGAAGTAGGTCACCCGGAGGCCCGTGATATCGAAGAGTTCCTTCCCGCGCGTCATGTTGAGGGGGACCGCCACGTCGCCTTCCAGCAGCGCCACGATCTCGAGGGCGCCGGTCTTCGGGTTGGGTTCGCGCCGCTGTACCTTCCAGTCCTTGAACGGCTGCGGCGGCTGTCCCTGGGCGAGGCAGAGCAGGAGGAGGAGCGACGCCATCTACACGGCCCCCACGTCCAGGAGGTCCTGCACGTCAAGCATGCCGACGGGTTCGCCCTTCGCATTCACGACGGGGAGCTCGTCGATCTTTTTCTCGCGGAGGATCTTGAGGGCCTCGCTGGCGAGCCGGTCGGGGGCGATCGTCCTGGGGTTGCGCGTCATCACGTCCCGGATCTTCCCGACGAGGAGCGTGGGGTCGCGTCCCATCGTGCGGCGGAGGTCTCCGTCGGTGAAGATGCCGGTGAGCTTGCCCGAGCCGTCGGCGACCGTGACGGCGCCGGCGCGGGCCCGGGTGATCGCCGTGATCGCGTCGGTGAGCGTCGTCTCCTCGGAGACGACGGGGTTTCGGTCTCCGGTGCGCATCACGTCGGCGACCTTGAGGAGCCGGCGTCCGAGGTCGCCGCCCGGGTGGTAGAACGCGAATTTCTCCTTGTCGAACCCTCGGGCCTCCAGGACGCAGAGGGCAAGCGCGTCGCCCATCGCGAGGATGGCGGTCGTCGTGGCGGAGGGGGCGAGCCCGAGCGGGCAGGCCTCCTCGATCTTTCCGAGCTCGATCACGATGTCCGCGTTCTTCCCGAGGGTCGATGCGCGGGTGGCCGTGATCGCGATGATCCGGGCGCCGATCTGTCGGAGCGGCGAGATCAGCCGGACAAGCTCCTCGGTCTCGCCGCTGTTGGAGACGGCGAGGACGACGTCCTCCTTCACCACGCGGCCGAGGTCGCCGTGGTACGCCTCCGCGGGATGGAGGAAGATGGAAGGGGTGCCGGTCGAGGCGAACGTCGCCGAGATCTTCTGCCCGACGAGTCCGGCCTTCCCCATGCCGGTGACGATGAGGTGGCCCCGGCCGGTCGCGATGGTCTCGACCGCCTGCTCGAAATCGGCGCCGAGCCGGTTCGTCAGGGAGAGGATCGCCTCGGCCTCGGTCTTGAGGACCTCGCGTGCCTTATCCAGGTTCATAAGTCCAGAGTCCTCGGTCCTCGGTCCTCGGTCCCGGGGAAAGCGGGGAATCCTGGCCGAGGAACTGGTACGAAGACCCGGATTATAGCACGGTTGACAGGTGCGGAAAAGGCCCCGATAATGCCGCCCACGGCATGCGCAAACGCAAGGGAGCCTACCAGCCGCCCTATTCCAAGCACAGCTTCCTGGTCCACGGGAAGTTCATGTCGGCCAAGTGGGATTTCGAGCACCACGTCGTCCCGCCGATCTCCTCCTCGAGCACCTACCGGCTCGAGACCGCCGAGCGGGGCGCCGCCGGCTTCTGCGGCTACAGCGACCCCAAGGGCCGCGCCAGCCGCAGGAGCGAGATTTTCATCTACGATCGGCTCGACGAGCCGACGCGGGCGATGCTCGAGGAGCGTCTGGCGTTCGTCGAGGAGGGCGAGATCGCCGTCTGCTTCGCCACGGGCATGGCGGCGATCGCGGCGGCCCTGGGCGTCACGCTCCGCACCGGCGACGAGGTGGTGGCCCATCATGCGCTCTACGGCTGCACCTACAGCCTCCTTACAAACTGGATGCCGCGGATGGGCGTGAGCGTCCGGTACACCGACTTCACGAAGCTCTCCCGGCTGGAGCGGCTGATCGGCCGGAAGACTCGGGCGGTCCTCTACGAGTCGCCGGTCAACCCCACTCTGGAGCTCATCGACATCGCGGCGGTGAGCGCGGTCTGCCGGAAGCGGAAGGTGGTCTCGATCGTCGACAACACCTTCGCCACGCCGTTCTGCCAGCGGCCGCTCACGCTCGGCGCCGACCTCGTGGCCCATTCGCTCACCAAGAACATCTGCGGGTTCGGGACCGATATGGGCGGCGCGGTCGTGACGCGCCGGGCGCTCGAGAGCGACCTCCTCCTCTACCGGAAGGACTTCGGCGGCGTGCTCTCCTCCAAGAACGCCTGGCCGATCCTCGTCTACGGCCTCCCCTCGCTGGAGCTCCGGATGCGGAAGGAGGAGCAGAACGCGCTCGAGGTCGCGCGCTTCCTGGAAGGCCACCCGAAGGTCCAGTCTGTCTCTTATCCGGGCCTGGAGAGCTTCCCCCAGCGGACGCTCGCGCGGCGGCAGATGACCGACTTCGACGGCACGTTCGCGCCTTCGAACATGATCTACTTCGTGGTGAGGAGGGGCGACCAGGCGGCGAGCCGCCTGGTGAACTACTGTTCCCGCCACGCGTACACGATCACGCTGGCGGTCTCGCTCGGCCAGATCCGCACGCTGATCGAGAAGCCGACCGCGATGACCCACTCGGCGCTCCCCCCGGCGGTGCAGCGGGCGGGCCATCTCGCGCCGGGCGGCGTCCGCCTCTCGGTGGGCATCGAGGACGCCACCGACATCATCCACGACCTCCGGGAAGCGCTGAAGAAGTGCTAGTCCTCAAGAACCTCCTCCGGCGGCGGACCCGCACGCTGCTGTCCCTCCTGGGAATCGCGCTGGGGATCGGGGCCATCATCGCCTTCAACGCGGTGGGCCGGGGGTTCAAGGAGAGTCTCGACCGCTACATGCGGGAGAGCGGTGCGGAGATGCTCGTGGTCAACCGGGCCGCCATGGCTCCAGAGTTCAGCCGCGTCTCGAAGCAGGGGCTGGACTTCGTCCGGGGCCTCCCCGAAGTGGCGCACGTGTCTCCGGGGACCTTCACGATCGTCTCCTCACGGGTCCTGAAGATCAAGACGAGGATGAAGATGCTCTTCGTCTTCGGCCGCCTCGCGGGGGACCGGCCCGTGGAGAAGTTCCGCGCGGTCATTCGCGGGCGGCTGTACGAAAAGGACGACGAGATGATCCTGGGCTCGGACGCCGCCCATGACCTGGGGCTGAAGACGGGGGATTCCCTCGAACTGTACAACCGCACGTTCAAGATCGTCGGGACCTACGACTCCGGCGTGAGGTTCGAGGCCGCGGGGTGCATCGTCTCCATGGGGGTCGTCCAGCAGCAGCTGAACATGGGCGACTCGGCCTCGCTGGCGTTCGTCTACCTGAAGGAGGGCGCGGACTGGCAGCGGGTCCGGGACGCGGTCGACGAGAAGTTCGACACGGTCGAGGCCATCCGGACCGACCAATTCATCAACTACTACAACCAGATCGAGTACATCGACTGGTTCGTCTGGACCATCACGCTCGTGAGCGTGATCGTGGGCGGCCTCGGCATCCTGAACACGATGCTCATGAGCGTCTCCGAGCGCACCCGCGAGATCGGCACCCTGCGCGCCGTGGGCTGGAGCCGCGCGCAGG
>CAZSCC010000475.1:0-7524 GCA_964604905.1 uncultured Planctomycetales bacterium | reverse complement strand
CGACGACGCAGCCCGCCAGGACCGCCATCAGGGCGCCGAGGACGATGAGCTTCCGCATGAGACCCCCCTAGCTGAAATTCAGTAGGGATTGTACGCCACACGGCGGCGAGTGGACGGCCCATAATGAGAACTGGCGGAGGTCTCGCGGTTGGGTTAGAATCCCCGTCGTTGGGGGCGTAGCTCAGCGGTAGAGCAGCGGCTTTTTAAGCCGTGGGTCGTGGGTTCAATCCCCACCGCCCTCACCAAGACCCCTTGAGACTCCGTCGTTTGCAGCGGGACGGAGGTGCAGCCCCTCCCCCCCTCGGGTCGAAGTGTCCAAAAAGTGTCCATTGGCGACCTCGCAAAGCCGCTCCGCCGCCGCATTCCGGAGCTCCGGCGCCATACCCGCGGGAGAGAGGCAATGGCGAAGGCCCTCGCGGAGGCCTCCTTTCCGGAAGCCATGCGGGAGAGATCCTTCACGGTAGCCTCCTTCGTCAGGTCGCCGATCGTGAAGTTGACGTTGGCCGTCCGGGTGGTACACTGAGTTCACAAATGACAGGGGGTGGGCTTTGAGACGAACCCTTCCGGCGGCATTCCTCCTCGGGTTCTGCGCGGCGGTCTCCGCGCAGCAGGGCCAGGACGCCCTGATCCAGAAGCGCGACGCCAAGCTCAAGTCGGCGTTCCTCGCCAAGGCGGCGTGGATCACCGACTACGACAAGGCGCGCGAGGAGGCGAAGAAGAGCGGCAAACTGATCTTCGCCTACTTCACCCGATCGTACGCCAACTGACCCCCCTGCAACGCGCTGGAGGGCGGCGCCCTCCTGAAGGACGACTTCGCGGCGTGGGGCAAGGACTTCGTGCTCTTCTGCCACGTCACCTCCCAGGTCACGGCCGACAAGCACGAACAGCTCCTCTCCGAGAAGGGCGGCACCGGCTTCCCCTATCTCGCCTTCCTGGACGCGGAGGGGAACGTCCTGGCGAAGCACCTGGGAGCGCGCGATGCCGCCGGCTTTTCCGCCACCGGCAAGTCGGCCACCGCGTTCGTCGACCTGAAGAAAAAGGCCGAGAAGGGCGACAAGGCCGCCAAGGCCGAGCTCCTCGTCCAGCAGCTGGAGCTGGGCCATCTCTCGGCCGACGACGCCCGCAAGAAGATGAAGGAGGTCGCGCTCTCCGCCGAGCAGAAGGCGAAGGTCGAGGCCCTGTTCGCCGATGTCGAGGTGCGCGAGGTGCTGAAGACCGTGACCCAGGACAAGGCCACCCGCGTCGCCGCCGGGAAGAAGTTCCTCGAGCTGAGGAAGGCGGGCAAGCCCGCGCCCGCGGGGGACCGCGAGCTCCAGGGCTATTGGATCTCCATCATGGACGCCGCCGAGGAGGGCAAGGATGCCAAGACCTTCGCGGAGGCGTACGAGGCGTTGAAGAAGAAGTACGGCCCGAGCATGTCGCCCCAGTTCACGAAGATGACGGAGGAACGGCTGGCGAAGCTGAAGGACGCCGGCAAGTAGCCTTACCTGCGGCGATGGCCGCGGCGGGCCGCACCTCCCATGCATGAGAGGGGTGCAACGCACTCACCCCCCTCTCCTTGGATCGTGGCTCCGCGCCCGAAAATGCATCAGCGCCGATTCCGTGTCCGTTTCGCGTTGGGTCGTGAAGCCGGGGCATGAAACCGATCGGCTAGCTTTCGCCCGGGACCACGCGGAGGCGAGGTAGCCTACCCCCCATTCGACTGCCGCCTTCCCGATCGGCATCATCCGTCCCTTTCCCAACTTCCCGCATAGCGCGTGGCACCGGGGGTATAGAGCCCAGATCCCGGGCGATCTCCCGGTCGCCCTGCGCGAGCTTGAAGCGCCGCACCCTCTCGCGGATTTCCAGCACGTCGGTCCTTCAATTCCGTCGCGGAGGTTCGACGATGCGCGTGGATGCCCGTGGCGCGACCCTCTTCGACGAAGGTCGCTCGCCGCAGGGCCGCCGGGTGGGCCCGTCGGCTCTTCTCGCGCTGCCGGACAGGCGGCGGGGGGGGGGGGCCGCCGCCGGGAATCAAATTCCCGGTGGTCCCCGGTCCCTCAAAAGGGTATGATGGGAGGATTCCCTGACAGATCGAGAGAGAAACGACGATGGCTACGTTCAGCTTCGAGGGTACCGTGTGGGCGTACGCCCTCTGGAACCTCTACGGGTTCCTGGGGGCGTTCTTCATCAACTCCTTCGTCGAATGGGGCTCGCACCGATTCATCCTGCACAGCCCGAAGATCGTCCGCTTCGCCTACGAACTCCACGACCGCCAGCACCATGTGATGTTCGGCCCCGGCGAGACCTACCATGCGCAGAACAAGGAGATGGAGGGCCACATCACCTTCGTGGCCCGGGATTACATCCTCTTCCTCCTCTTCACGACGCCCCTATGGATCGGCGCGGAACTCCTGATCCATCGCCCCATCCTGATCGGCGGCGTCCTCGCCACGCTGACGGGACTTCAGCTCTTCAACAGCCTCCACCTGCGCTATCACCTGCCGTCGGACACGTGGTTCCAGAAGACCTGGTTCTTCCGGTACCTGAAGCAGCATCACCGGCTGCACCACGGGGATACCGGCAGGAACTTCAACGTGGCGTTCTTCCCGATCGCGGACTTCTGCCTGGGGACGATGGTCAAGAAGTCCGCCCCTGCGCCATCCTCCGCCGCCTCGCCCGCGCCGCTGCAAGAAGCAGGAACGTCTCCAGCCCCGTAAGGCCGCAACCGCCGCCGCCGCCTCCCCCGCCGCCCCCCGCAGGCGGCGCCGCGTTGCTGACCGTCGGATCCGTCCCCCCCTGGTACTCCGCGAGATTGGAGAGACCGTCGCCATCCGGGTCGAGAGGCGCATCGGCCGCATTGTTCGGATCCAGGGCGTACGCCGTCTCCCACGCGTTGGGCATCCCGTCGCCGTCGGTGTCGAGCGTCCCGCTTCCCCCCGAGGGGACGCGGATCACCACCTTCTGCTGCACGACGTTTAAGCCGGTAGCGATCGACCACGTGTCCGACGCCGAGCCCGCCGCGACCGTGCGCGTGTGGCTCTGGGGAACGCCGTTGTTCCAGTGATAGGTCAGCTCCGTCGCCGAGAGCGGCGCCGGATGGGCGTAGGTCGCGAAGAGCCGGAGGTAGCGGATCGTCGAGGTGTAGCCGCCATTGTAGGTCGAGAAGCGGACGTAGTAGGTCGTCCCGCCGAGCGGCGCGCTCCCCGAGCGGCCGTAGGCCCAGAAGGAGCTGAGCTCGTTGTCCGCCGGCGGCGCGAAGTTCGCGATCGAGGACCAGGGCCCCGACGCGCTGGCCGAAATCTCGATCCTTCCGTACGGCCCGCCCACCGGCTGGACGTGGACCCCGAAGTTCCCGGCCGCGTGGATCTCCTTCCACGTCGCCCCAAGCGCCGCCAGCTGAGGCGGAACCGTGATCCTGTAGACGACCTGGATCGCCGCCGTGTTGGTCGATTGGTAGGCGATCGGCCCGCTCGCGTAGTAGACCCCCGAGACGTTCCCCGAGTCCGCGACCTTCTGCACGTACCCGCTCGTCGAGTTCGCCGAGGTCAAAGTCCACAGGTCGGGCGAGAGGTCGAGTGCCCCCTGGTTCCCCGCCCCGTACGTCACCTGGGTCGTCCCGCTTTTCAGCGTCGGATAGACCGCCTGGTTGAGCATCGTGATCGTGCGGAGCCGGAGCGTGTTGAGGCCTTCGGCGTCGTCGAACGAGAGCCGCAGCAGGTATTGGTTCCGCCCCTTGACCGAGTTCGTGAAGTCGACCTGCCCGCCCGCGCCCGAAAGCGTCCCGACCGATGCCCACGTCGCGCCGGCATTCACCGAGACCTCCACGCCGATCGTGCCCACCGTGTTCGCCTGGATCACCGCGCCGTCCGATGCGGCGGTCGCCGGGTCCGTCCCGTTCGAGGGGCGCGCCGCGATCGTGTAGGGCGTGAAGTGCTCGAGGACCAGCGTGGAGGCGCCGGTCGAGCGGAGCGCGGGCGACCCGCCCGAGGTCAGCGTCCCCGCGACCGCCGCCGCGCCGTCCAGGTGCTCGCCGTTCGCGAGGTTCGGCTGCCAGTCGAAGCAGCCGTTGCCGTAGCGCTGATGGCCCTGCGACTCCTCGGCGCCGCCCGGGGTCTCGTCGCGCGCGGGGGCGTTCTGGACGAACGACCATTTCGAGTACGGCCCGTTGTCCCCCTGGCCGATGTTCCCCGCGGTGTAGCCCCACCAGATGAGGCCCGCCAGGCCGAGATCGCCCACCGCGCCGGTCGGGGCGAACCACCGGGTGAAGGTCTCGCCCCGCCGGAGGCGGGTCACGATCGGCGTGGCGGCATACCCCTCGCCGTACATCTTGTAGTTCCCGCCCGAGGCGGCCGGGATGGGCTGCCAGACGTTCTGGTAGTAGTCGCGCCATTGGAGCGAGCGGTTGGCGACCGTCCTGGTCACGCCGGCGAAGTTCGCGTAGTTCCCGTGCGTGTTGGCCTGCGGCAGCAGGTACCCGAGGCCGACGTCGGGGTTCCATTCCGCGTAGCGGTGATTCGTCCCGATCACCTCGTCAAGCGAGGCGAAGTGGGCCGAGGAGGAGTCCGAGAGGAAGTGGAGCGTGTACTGGTCGGTGTTGAAGTACCGCCAACCGGCGTCCACGTAGACTTCGTAGCCCGTGTCCCCCTGGAGGGCGCGACGGCGGTCGGTCCACCCCATCTCCTCGGTGAAGACGCGCATCTGCGCGTGGTTGGTGCCGCAGAGGCCAAAGCCGTAGGAGAAGAGCGCTCGCATCGCGTCGTAGTCGGTCATGAGCGGGTTGTCGGCCCCCGGGTTGGGCTGCAGCCCCGGCAGGTTGTAGACGGCCGGGGAATACTGGTGCGAGAAGGTCTCCGCGCGCCAGAGGAAGAGGCGGATCATCCGGTCGCGCCCCGATGCGTTCGAGAGCGTGCCGCGCGAGGCGTTGAGCACCCGGCTCGCCACGCGCGCGGGCGTCGACATCGCCCGCTCGCCGGGGTAGTACGGATGGTCCGTCTGGAGCTGAGGGTCGCCCGTCTGGGCGAGCAGCGCCGAGAGCGCGAGCGCGAGCGTCAGCATAGGGTATCTCCTCGGAACGGCCCGCCCCTTTTCGACGGATTACCTACCCGCGACCGGGATATAGGTGACCGAGAGCCTCGGCCGCCGCTCCGGCGGCGTCGACTCCCGGGAATTGAACTCCCACGCGTTGTTGAGCGCCGAGCTTGCGACCACGATGCCGAAGTTCCCCGCCGGCGCGTTGACCCACGCCTGGACGAGGACCTCGCCGAGCGCGAACGTATACAGGCCGGGGCTCGTCGCGGGCGTCACGACCCCCAGCGGCTTGGAACCGCGGTCGAGGTCCGCCTGCGCGCCGGGGGTCTGCCAGGCGTGCGAGCCCGCGTAGACCTTCCACGTGGCCTCAAGCTCCTCCCACGGACGGCGCGCGTCGAAGACCCGGTAGCCCGACCCCTGCACGGCGCCGGTGACCCAGACCGTCACCTCCGCCGAAAGGACGCGGCTGCCCGCCGGGAGGCTCGAGACGTCCCACTTGAGGAGCGCCGCGGACTGCGCGTCGTTGGCCTTGTGCATCCGGAGGGCCTCGAGCGTTCCCAGGTTCGAGGAGAGGCTCTGGTTCGAGATCGACGTGTCCCGCGTCCCCGCGTAGTCAGGCGTCGGCGCGATACCGTCCTGGAACGAGCGCACGAGCGTGACCGGCTTCGCGGCGAGCGGCGCGCCCTTCGCTACCACGACGAACTGCCCGGCCGCCACGTCGGCGCCCAGGCCGTCCGGCAGGCGCCTGACCCTCACGCGTCCTTCCTGGACCTCCACGCGGGTCGCGTCGCCCGCGATCGCGATCGTGAGGCGCGTGCCGAGCACGCGGACCTCCGCGTTCGGCGTGCGGAAGACGATCCCGGCCGACTGCTTCGTCACCGAGGCCGAGAGGCTCCCGCGGGAGAGCGTCATGTCCTTCGCCCCCGCGAGCCGGAGCGCGCCGCGGACCTCGACAAGGGTCCCGTCCGCGAACTTCAGGACCGCGAGACCCGCGTCCACGCCCTCCCCCGCCCCCAGCGTGTCTCCCGCCTTCGCCGACGGGCTCCCCTCCGCGCGCTCGACGCCGGCCACGACGGTCTTCGCCGGGACGGTCTCGGCGGCCTTCTCGAGCTTCGCCGTCTCCTCCTTCCGCTCGACCTCGATCTCGGCGAGACGCGATTCGATCCGCGGCTTCTGCTCCGGGACCGCCTGCTCGCGGGCCTCGACGAGGCGGACCCGCTCCCGCTCGATCTCTTCCAGCCGCCTCTTGCGTTCCGCCATCTCAGCGCGCGCCTTTCGGCGCAGTTCTTCGAGCTCGCGATCTTCGGACTCGACGACCGGAGGCGGAACGGGAGTCGACCGGGCGGTCTCGGGCGCGGGTTTGGGACCCATGAAGAGCGCCAGGGTCACGGCGACGATCACGAGCGCCGCCAGGGCCGCCAGCACCCGGATCCCCGTCGACGGGGTGGAGCGTACCGCGCGGCGGGAAGGGCGCGGGCGGATCTCCTCGGGCATCTCCTCGTCCGCCTTCATCGATTCCACGAGCCCGCTCTCAATCTCCGCCATCTCCGCAAAACGGTCGGCCGCGGCGGGGTCGCTCCGGAGCGTCTCCCAGAGCCGTCCTTCCTCCTCCGGGGAGAGCGTCTTCTCGAACCAGCCGTGGATCAGGAGGTCGAGCTCCTCGCCGGTCATGGGGCATCCCCCTCATCGGCGAGCCGTGAGCGGACGCAGTCGCTGAGGGTCCTGCGGGTCCGGTAGACAAGCGCGTCGACCGCCTGGGCGGTCTTCGAGAACTTCCGTGCGATCTCGCGGCTGGTCATCCGCAGGGTGTAGCGGCAGTGGATCATCTCGCGGAGGCTCCCGCCCAGGCCGTCCAGGCATTCGCGGAGCGCCTGACGGTGGGAGGCGGGATCGACCGCGGCCTGCCGGCGCTCGTAGGCGGCCAGGATCTGGCGCGCGCAGGCCTCGTCCAGGTGACGGTGGGCGCGGGACTCGCTCCGCCGGGCGGAGAGAATCTCGCGAAAGGCGACGCTGCGGGCCCACGCGCCGAAATCGCTCCCCTCCCGGAACTCGGCGAACTTGGACCAGAGCACCCCGGCGACCTGCTGGAGGATGTCCTCGGTGAGGTGGGCGTCGCGGACGATCGCGTAGACGAAGCTGTGGAGCATCGACCGGTGCTCCATGAGCCGCTGGACGAACGACGCTTCCACGCTGCCTCCTCCCTCAGGATTACGGTAGCAGGGATCCCGATCTGACGCGGAATATTTCAGGAATCTTTCCCGACGCAGGACGATCCACGTTACTTTTTCTCGGACGCGGGCGTACTCACGGGTGGCGGAGGGAACGATGATGAGAGCGATGATCGCGGCTCTGCTGCTGGCCGGAGCGGCGCAGGAGCAGGCGCTGGAGGGCGCGCGGGTGCTCACGCCCGAGGCGAGGCAGAACGAGCGGGCCGAGGTCGCGCTCGCGGCCGATCCCGCGCCGGCCAACCCGTTCGACCCGAACGCCGTCGCGCTCGACGCGACGGTCACCCTT
>CAZSCC010000474.1:0-5696 GCA_964604905.1 uncultured Planctomycetales bacterium | reverse complement strand
GAACCTCGGCCACAACGAGTCGACCTGGACGAACGCGAAGTTCAAGGAACACCTGCTCGCGGGAATCCGCTGGGCGCTCAAGCTCGAAGAGGGCTCCGCCACGCCGAACCCCGAGGTCCAGGCGCTCGAGAACACGAAGTCCATGGTCGCCGCGTTGCTGGCCTCGACGGGGAAGAAGGACGACGAGATCGCGGCTCAGGTCGACAAGGTGGCCGCGGCCGACCCAGCGGCGCGGGCGAAGCTGGGGGACGACCTCCAGGGCTACCGGAAAGAGGAGGCCGATCTCCAGAGCCGCTTCAAGAAGGAGCAGTCGGAGCTCCAGAAGAAGCTGCTGAAGATCCTCTCGGAGCTCAAGTAGCCCGGCGCGAAAACCTGTTCGTCCCGCTAGGATGGGGGCCATGACGGCGGACGCCTCCACCCCGAAGCGCGACGAGGCCGCGCGGGAGTTGATGAAGCACCGCTCGAGCCTCTTCGCCTTCATCCTCTCCGTCGTCCGCGACTTCGCCGCCGCCGAGGCGGTGATGCGGGAGGTCGAGGCCGCGGTCGCCGCCGGCAAGCCGTTCGCGATCGCGAAGGAGAGGATCTCCGCCCTCGGCCGCGAGGTCGCGCTCTCCCCCGAGGCCATCCAGGCGATCGAGCGCGCCGCGCTGGCCGAGCCCTCGACCCCCTGGCTCGAGGCGGTGAAGGCGTGCCTCGAGGGCGCCGGCGGGAAGACCCGCAGCGTGCTCGGGATGCGCTACCGGGACGGCATGGGCGGCGCGGAGATCGCGCGCCGGACCAAGAGCACGGCGACCGAGATCCACAGGACGCTTTCCCGGGCGCGGTCGACCCTCGCCCAGTGCGTCGAGGGGCGCCTCGCGGCGGAGCGGAATACCCCATGACCGCCCTCGACCGCTTCGACGAGCTCGTCTCGAACTACCTCGACGAGGCGCTCGACGTCGAGGGGATGGGCGAGCTGAACACGCTGCTCGCTACCCGCCCCGACTACGCCGCGCGGTTCGTCCGGCTCTCGAGGCTCCACGGAGCGCTCCGCGAGCTCGAGGGGCCCGGGACGGTCGCGGTCCGTCCTCCCCTCGGGGCCTTCGTCTGGATCGTCTCGGCGATCGTGCTTATGGGGATGGCGCTCGCGATCGCATGGCTGCTGGCGAAATGAACCGGCCGGCTACTTCAGCTTCTTGAGCGTGATGTTCTTGAACTTCGAGGTCGTCACGTAGGTCGCGATCCCGAACGGCTTGCCGAGCTCCATGGCGGGATGGAGCGAGATCTTGTTGTCCTTGTCCACGACCTGGTCGATCATCGGCTTGTCGTCGATCCACGCCTCGATCTTCGCGGGCGTGACCTTGAGGCGGATCTTGTACCACTGGCCCTTCTTGAAGTCCTTGATCTTGGTGGTGTCGTTCTCGGAGGCGTTCATGCCGTTCACGCTCGAGAGGCCCACCACCTGGCCGCCCCAGCCGCCCAGGACGAAGCTGCAGTGCTCGTCGCCCACCGGGAAGCAGAGGCCGCAGAAGAAGTCGTCGCCGTCGACTTTCTGCGCCTCGAGGGCGACCTCGTAGTTCGTCTTGGGGAATTCGGCGCCCGACCAGGTGATCCCCGAGAGGGCGGCGCCCATCGCGACGGTGACCTCGCCGTCCTTGACGGTGACGTCCCCCTGGCCGCCGTACTCGGTGGCCTTCCAGCCGGCGAGGCTCTTCCCGTCGAAGAGGGGCTTGGCCTCGTCCTTCTTCTCCTGCTTCGGGCGCGGCGCGGGTTCGGGATCCTCCTCGAGGGGGCACTCCCAGCCCGCGCAGCCCGCGGCGAGCATGGCCAGGACCAGCATGCTTCTCATGGATTATTTCTTCAGCAGCTTGATCCGGATGTCCTTGTACTTGATCTCGAAGTTTCCGGGCGCGTGGTACTGGAGGGCGAGGATCCCGTCCGCCGCGCGCTTCTTCTCGTCGGTGTCGTCGAAGTCGACCGTAACCACGCCGTTGACCTCGTGCTTGACCTTCGAGCCGTTGGCGGTGATGACGTACGAGTTCCAATCGTCGAACTTGATCGTCTTCTCGACCTCCTTGACCGGCTTGACGAGGATGCCCCGGCCGCGCTCCTCGTAGAGGATACCCCAGTAGCCCCCGCCGATGTCCGCCTGGTAGCCCCCGACGACCCACTTGGCCGGGTCGGTGACTTTGGAGCGGTACTGGATGCCGCTGTTCCCGCCCTTGGGGAGGATGAACTTGGCTTCCAGGACGAAGTCGCTGAAGGGATGGCCGTAGACGAGGAACGTGTTGTATCCGATCTTGTCGATCTTGCCCTGGAGGACCCCGTCGACGACGCGCCAGATGGTCGTGTCGCCCTCCCAGCCGGTCAGGTCCTTCCCGTTGAAGAGGCTGATCCAGCCGTCGGCGTCGGCCTTGGGCAACTCGACCTTGGGCTTGTCCTGGGCGGCGGCCAGTGTCCCGGCCAGGCAGAGGATCGACAGCGTGAAGAAGCGGATCATGCGATGGGTCTCCTTTATTCGACTCCTATATAACGACGGGAATGGGGAATGTCACGCGAGACTTCATTTTTCGTGGAGGGGCCTTCCGGCAGGGGGAGGGACGGGCGGGTGCCAGTCCCAGTCGGTCGTGTAGGAGAACGTCAGCTCGGGCGTCTCGAGGCGCTCGCCCGCCTTGAGCTTCGAAACCAGGAGCCGATCGAGGAGGCCGCTCGTGAGGAGCGTCCGCTCGACGGGCCACGAGGGCTTCCCGGTCAGCACCATCCGTTCGACCCCCTCGACCAGCCACGCGAAGTGCATGAAGGGGCGCGCCTCCTGGGTCTCGAATAGCGTGGAGACTTCCTCCCCCGCCTTGGTCCTCCAGGCGATCGCCCACTCGCGTGCCGCGCCGTTGAGCGTGAGGACGCTTGCCTTGAGGCCGTCTGCGTACTCGATCCGGAAGAGGATGGGGTTCTTCACCGCCTTCCTCGCCTTCTCGTCCAGCTCGGGCGAGCCGGTCTGCCGGCGGAAGGCCGCGGCCAGGAGCTTCGGATCGTAGAGCTTGGATTCCCATACCGCCGGGCCCTCGAGGCACTGGACCGACTTGATGCCGGTCTCGCCTCCCTTGCGCCGCTCGACGACCGCCTGGAGCATCTCGAGCGCGTGGAAGCCGTACGCGTCGAGCGTGTGGTAGGAGATCGCGGCGACCTCTTCCAGCTCCTCGCCGCGCTTCGGGTCCGCCTCCGGGCGGCGCCAGAGAGTGGGAAGCGACGAGCCTGCCATGAGCGGGATCTTCAGGCGCTTCGCCGTGTCGTAGAGCCACTTCGCGTCTTCCCAGGTGTCCGCGAGGTGCTTGTCGCAGAAGACCGGGACGACGCGGCCGCTCTTCTCGAAAACCTTCACGATCTCCTCGAAGAGCCGGCGCTTCGGATACTGGATCGACGTCGTGGCCGAGCGGGGATAGGTCCCGTGCTCGGCGACGAGGAGGACGCCCTCGACCGCGAGCCGCCCGGTGCCAAGCGTGAGCGCGTCCTCGATCGACTTCGATATACGGACGCCGTGGGCGGCGGCGAGCTTCTGGCCGATGTCGGCGGGCTTCGTCGAGATCTGGTCCGTGTAGAGCGACGCGAGGTCGAGGCTCAAGCGGCGGCCCTTGCCGTCGAGCGTGTCGGTCTCCATGAGACGGCTCGCGATCACGTCGGCGTGCGAGTTGGGGTAGTAGGCCGTGACGACCGCCGCGACCTTCCTCCGGACGGGCTCGATCTTGAGGAGCGTGAAGGGATAGATCGTGGTCACGTAGATCGTCCCGTCCCGCGCGACGATGAGGGCCATATGGACGTGGAGGATCGTGAGCGTCCCGTCGGGGAGCTTGTGGAACCCGTGGCTCCACGGCTTCTTCGCCGCGAAGTCGTAGAAGTCGGGATTCTTGACGGCGATGACGCCCAGATCGTCGATCGCCCCGCTTCGCGGATCGTACCGCGCGAGGTGGTGGAGGTATCCGCCGCCGAAGCCCGTCTTGTTGTCCACGCGGACGACGGCCCAGACGAAGCCGTCGGGGGCGATCGTGAGGCCGCAGCGCGAGTCGGGGTGGTCGCCGCGGACCATCGTCCCGAGCCGCGCGGCCTTCCCGGTCGGCAGATCGATCCGCATCAGGCGCGCGTCGTTCATCAGGATCAGGTAGGCGGTCCGCCCGTCCGCCGCGATCTGCCAGGTGGGAATCGAGCTCGGGGTGGTGCGCGTCCAGACGTCGCCGTCCACCACGACATCCTGCACGGTCGCCTGGTCGGTCGCGGGATCGTACGTGGCGAGCTTGAAGTCCTTCGTGATCGCGTGGGCGCGCCCCTTCGGGTCGACGAGCGTCATCGCGTAGGGCGTGAGCATCGGCCCCAGCTCGCGGTATTTCAGCGTCTTCAGGTCGCCCAGCATCCAGTGCTGATCCTCGCACGTGACCGCGTAGAGGAGCCCGCGCGATTCGTCGGCGACCGTGTCGATCACGCCCTGCTTGGGGAAGGGCATGCCGAGGTTCTCCGACTTCCCCGTGGCGGGATCGTAGACCATCGCGTAGCCGCCGGGATACTCGGAGGTGTCGCCCTTCTTGGGGTAGCCCTGCTTCGAGCCGACGTAGATCTTCCCCGACGGCGCGACGAAGTTGCGGGTGTGGAGCTTGGCCTGCGAGGCGTATCCCTTCGCGGAGAGGCCGCAGACCTGGTTCGTGTCGAGGACGACGCGCTGCTTCCCGGTCTTGGGATCGAACTCGACGAGGAAGGAGTTCTCGCCGTATTTCGCGGAGCCGACGTAGATCTTCCCGTCCAGCCCTTCGTTGAGCGAGAAGTAGCCCGACTCCTCGCTCGTGGTCTCCGGGAGGACGTGATGCGCGGTCGCCCAGACGACCGTGAAGGGCGGCTTCTGCTCCTGTGCGAAGAGGAGCGTCAGTGCCAGGAGGAACCTCACACCCTTCTTAACGGCGGACGATCGGGCGGGGGTTCATCTTTCCCACCGCTCCTTCTCCCGGTACAATTCCCCCCGGTGGCCCTTTCCCCCCGACTGTTGCAGCTGACGCTCCACCTGCTCCAAGGCCTCCTGACCTCCGTGGTCGTCTTCCCGTGGGTCGATGCGGCGCGGCGCGAACGGCTGGTGCGGCAATGGTCCCGTCGGCTGCTCTCCCTCTGCGGCGTGACCTGCGTCGCCGATGACCGGCCCGGCCTCGGCGTGCCGCCTCGCGCGCTAATCGTCTCCAACCACACCTCCTGGCTGGACATCTTCGTCATCAACGCTCATCGGCCCTGCCGCTTCGTCGCGAAGGCCGAGATCCGGGGCTGGCCCCTGGTCGGCTGGCTCTGCGACATGAACGGCACGATCTTCATCGCCCGCGGAAAGCGGAGCGAGGTGCGGCAGGTCTACGAAGGCCTGATCGCCGCCATCGCGGCCGGAGAGCGCGTCGCCTTCTTTCCGGAAGGGGGGACCTCCGAGCAGGGCACCGTGCTGCCCTTCCATGCCAACCTGTTCGAGGCGGCCATCGAGGCCGGCGTGCCGATCCAGCCCTACGCGGTGCGCTACGTCGACCCCCAGGGCCGCCTCCATCCGGGAACTCGTTTCGTCGGCGAGACGACCTTCGGCCAGAGCGTGACGGCGATCCTCAAGTCGCGCGGGTTGCGGGCCGAACTGCTGCGGCTGCCGGCCATCGAGTCGACCGGGCTTCCCCGGCGCGAGCTGGCCGCGGCGTCGCGGCAGGCGATCGCGA
>CAZSCC010000473.1:0-8648 GCA_964604905.1 uncultured Planctomycetales bacterium | reverse complement strand
ACGGCCCTCCCTCCACAGTTCTTGTGCTCTCACACTTAAGAACCGCTGCGAGGGAGGGCCTCATTCAAGAATCGCGTCCGAATTGCCAAATAGATGCGTTTTACGAGCACTTCACCCGGCTAAGCAACAGGAACTAGCTATCGGCTCATCGCGTCCAGCGCCGCCGCCGCGCCTTCCACCCAGCCGCTCCCCCAGACGTGCTTGAGCGGAGGGCCGTCCTTGTACTCGGCCGGGATCTTCAGCTCCTCGAGAAGCGCCTGCAGGCGCCGGTGGTGGTCGCGGAAGGCGTCGTACCCGAAGTGGGCCAGCCGCTTCGAGGCGCGGAACGTCTCCGCCTTCTCCCTGAGAAGCCGCGAGACCTGGTAGCGCTCGAAGTTCTCCTGCGTCACGAACGCGCCGTCCATGCCGAACTGGTCGGGCTTCTCCTTCATGAGCGGCGCGTCCCACGCCGCCGCCGCCCGGAAGAGGTCGGGGTTCCGCAGGATCAGGCTGAACGCGCCCCACCCCGACTTGCTGAAGCCGAGGAGGAGCCGGACGGGCGTCTTCATCGGATGGCGCTTCTCGACCAGGGGGATCACCGTCTTCAAAAGATGGGTCTCGTCGCGCCGCTTCGCGTCGGTGGGATGGTCGGCGTACCACGGGAGATCGGCGAACCCGGGCGCGACGACGATCCAGCCGTACTTCTCATGAAGCTTGAGGCGGCGCAGCTCCGCAAGACCGTCGCCGTATCGGGAATCCCCCTCCTTCTCCACCGGCAGGACGTAGAGATACGCCCGTGCCTCGCCGGCGGGGGCGAGGATCCTCACCTCGACCGGCTTCGCCTGGTCCTTCGTCGCGAAGCGATGGTGGACCACGCCGTCGGCGTCGGTCGTCGGCTCGCCGGCCTGGGGGGAGGCGAGCAGGGCCACGAGCAGCGCGCTTCGGATCATGTCACCCTTCCTGCGAAACCTGCCGCGAGCGCCGGATGTTGAATCCCTGTATGAAACACCTGATCGCCGCGCTTGTCCTCATTCTTGGAGCGCAGGAGCGCCCCGCAAAGCCGAACATCCTCTGGCTGATCGGAGAGGACCTTGGCCCCGAGCTCGGCTGCTACGGGACCGGGCAGGTCTGGACGCCCAACCTGGACAAGCTGGCGAAGGACGGGGTCCGCTACACGCGCGCCTACACCGTCGCGCCCGTCTGCTCGGCCAGCCGCTCGGCCTTCATGACCGGGATGTACCAGACGACGATCGGCGCCCACCACCACCGGTCGCACCGCGGCGACGGCTTCAAGCTCCCCGATGGCGTCCGCGTCCTCACCGACTGGCTGCGCCCGGCCGGGTACTTCACCGCGAACGTCACCCAATTGCCGGCGGCGGTCGGCTTCAAGGGGAGCGGGAAGACCGACTGGAACTTCTCCTATGAAGGCAAGCCGTTTGATTCGGCCGCCTGGGCCGACCTGAAGGGGCGCCAGCCCTTCTACGCCCAGGTCAACTTCCAGGAGACCCACCGGAAGTACCACGCGCCGAAGCAGGCCGACCCGGCCAAGGTGTCGATCCCGCCCTACTATCCCGACCATCCGGTCACGCGCGCCGATTGGGCGGAGTACCTGGATTCGGCCACTGAGCTCGACCGCAAGATCGGGCTCATCCTCAAGCAGCTCGAGGAGGACGGCCTGGCCGATTCGACGGTCGTCGTCTTCTTCGGCGACCACGGCCAGTCGCACGTCCGGGCCAAGCAGTTCTGCTACGAAAGCGGGCTGCACATTCCGCTCATCATCCGCTGGCCCGCGAAGTTCCCCGCGCCGAAGAACTTCGCGCCGGGGACGGTCGACACGCGCCTGCTCGAGGCGATCGACCTGACCGCGACGACCCTCGCGATCGCGGGCGTCCCGAAGCCCGAGAAGATGCAGGGGCGGGTCTTCCTGGGCGAGCGGGCCGAGCCCGAGCGCACGCTCGCCTTCGGCGCGCGCGATCGTTGCGACGAGACGGTCGACCGGATCCGCACCGTGCGCGACGCCCGGTACCGCTACATCCGCAACTTCATGCCCGAGCGGCCGCTCCTGCAGGGCAACAAGTACAAGGAGCGCTCCTACCCGGTCTGGAACCTGATCAAGGAGCTGGCAGCGGAGAGCAAGCTGACCCCGGTGCAGGCGGTGCTCGCGGCTCCGCGGCGCCCGGAGGAGGAGCTCTACGACCTGGAGGGCGACCCCTACGAGATCAAGAACCTGGCCGGGGTGGCCGAGCACGGCGAGGCCCTCAAGCGCCTGCGGGGCGAGCTGGAGCGCTGGATCGAGGCGTCGAACGATCAGGGTCGTGTCCCGGAGTAACAAGACAAACGGTTTGTCTTGTTACGGTTTCAAGGCGCTCTGCCAGAGCACTTTACCGACGAAGAAGGGGCCCAGCGACTTGATGTACTCGGCGGTCTGACGGGTCTTGCGCATCTCCTGGATGCATTGGGAGAGCGGCGCCAGGTCCTTCCCGATCAGGCCGATCACGAACTCGTTGTCGTCCTGGTCCAGGCCGTAGCACGAGACGCGCACGTCGTGCGCCGCGTCGGCCGCGCCGAACGCCATCCCGATCGTGGCGTGCTCGTACAGGATCTTCCCCTGCTCCTGAGGCGGAAGCACGGCGAACGAGGGCTTCCGGCGCAACGGATACCACACCGCCCACGGCCAGTCGGGGTTGAGCGCCGTCTGGCGGGGCTTCTTAAGGAGCATGAAGTCGAGGTCCGCCTCGCGGCCCGTCGCGTAGGTCCGGCCGATCATCGTGAACTTCGGCCGGTGGGTGAGGCCCGCGAAGGGCCCGTGAGTCAGCACCCGGCGGAGCTCGCCCGTGAAGACCGCCGGGTCCTCCGACATCGTCAGCACGCCCACGCCCTTGGGATCGTTCACGTCCAGATAGAGGACCGACTCCAGCCCCGACCCCTTGAGCCCCTCGACCAGCGACTCCGCGCGATCGCAGCCGGTGTAGACCTGCAGCTGCACGTAGAGCCGCTTCTCGGAGATCTGGACCTCCCCCTTCGGACCGGTCGCCTTTTCGCGAAGGTCGGGAAGCTGATACGGCTCGCGCGCGGCTGGGTCGGCCATGGGGGGAAGTATAAGGATTCAAAGCCCCGGAGGCGAGAGTCTCGTTGACTATACATAAGGAGGCCCCCATGGACCCGATCAGCCGCCGCTCGTTCCTCGCCTGCAGCGCCGCCGTGGTGATCGCGCCGCGCCTCGCGCTGGGCCGCCAGGACTCCATCCAATGGCACGACGTGAAATCGTGGGGAGTCGAAGGCAAAGGATGGGCGGAGACGATCCGGTATTTCGACCGCTTCCCCTCCAAGGCGGAGAAGGCGACCCCCCCCGCGGTATGGAACCTGAGCCGCCACTCGGCGGGGATGCTCGTGCGCTTCGAGACCGACGCCGCGGCGATCCACGCGCGCTGGTCGCTCCTGAACGCGAACCTCGCCCTTCCCCACATGCCGGCGACCGGCGTCTCGGGCCTCGACCTCTACGCGCGCGACGAGCAGGGCCGCGACCGCTGGCTCGCCGTCGCCAAGCCGACCGCCCAGAAGATGGAGCTCCGGCTCGTCGGCGGCATCGACCCCCTCCCGGGCGGGAAGAAGCGGCTCTACACGGTCTACCTCCCGCTCTACAACGGCAGCGACTCGCTCGAGATCGGCGTCGACCCGAAGGCGGCCTTCGCGCCCGTCGCGCCGCGAAAGGAGAAGCCGATCGTCTTCTACGGGACCTCCATCCTTCATGGCGCCTGCGCGTCGCGCCCCGGCATGGCCTTCCCCGCGATCCTGGGCCGCCGCTTCGACCGGCCGACGATCAACCTGGGCTTCTCGGGGAACGGCCGCATGGAGCCCGAGGTGGGCGCGCTGCTGGCCGAGCTCGATCCGTGCCTCTACGCGATCGACTGCCTCCCGAACATGAGCGCCGAGCAGGTCGCCGAGCGGACCGAGCCGCTCGTCCGCCAGCTGCGGAAGGCGCGGCCCGAGGCGCCGATCCTGCTCGTCGAGGACCGCACGTTCACCTCGGCGGCGTTCCTCAAGGCCTCACGCGACGCCCACGCGGCGCGCCGCGCGGCGTGTCGGAAGGCCTACGAGAAGCTGCTTGCCGACGGCGTGAAGGGTCTCGCGTATCTGGAGGGCGAGGCGCTGCTCGGCGACGACGGCGAGGGCGCGACCGACGGCTCCCACCCCAACGACCTCGGCATGGCGCGCTATGCGGACGCCTACGAGAAGGAGCTGCGGAAGCTGCTGCGCTGATCGCCCGCTCCCGAAAACCCTGCTCCCCGGGTGAAGGGACCCGCGCGGGCCAGAAATCTCATCCCGGGTACGGACCTCCGAAGGAGGCGCGCTGTCCCGGCGCCGTGTTACCCGATGTTACGAATCAGAACGCAATTTCCAGGCAGGAAATGCGGTTCCGATCAGGTTTGGCATGACAATCGACCGGTAGAACAAGTCGTCTCAGGACTCCACAACCGGCACTTCCAAAGGGACATCGGAAGTGCCGGTTTTCTCATTTCCGACCGTTTCTCTTCATCATCCGCGCCCACGGGTCCTACTGAGCCCAGGGGGTGTGTGCGTTTCTCCAGCCTCCCCCTTCTCACTCGTGGTAATATTGAACCGGTTTGAAAGCCTTATGCCCAAAGTTACATTTCCAGGTTCCGCAGCCTGGGAAAAGATCAACTAGGGGCAGGCTCATAGGAGGGCGCCATGAAATGGATGGCCGGGCTGATCCTGACGGGTACGACCCTGGCGCAGAGTTTAACGTCGACGGCGGGAAAGATCGCGTTCGTGGCCGACAACGATATCCGAGTCATGAACGCGGACGGATCGGACGTGAAGAATCTTACGAACAATGGGGATAAGCGACGGGAGTTCTCGCCCACGTGGTCGCCCGATGGGAGGCGGATCGCCTTCGCCGCCGACGGCGACATTTTCGTCGTCGACGCGGACGGCTCGAACGAGAGACAGCTGACGAAGAAGAAGGGTTTCAACCAGGATTCGAGTCAGCCGGTGTGGGCTCCGGACGGGAAACGGCTCGCTTATGTCTGCGGTCCCATGCTGGGGGCCGACCTCTACGTCATGGATGCGGACGGTTCGAACGCGAAGAACCTGACGAACGACAAGGACAACGACCGTTCGCCGGTTTGGTCGCCCGACGGGACCAGGATCGCCTATGTGACCCAGCCCGCAAAGGAGATGCCGGGCGGGGGGACCGACTACAACACCTACGACCTTTCGGCCATTAACGCGGACGGATCGGGCAGGCGCAAGCTGACGGATGGCGAGGCGAAGGAGAAGGACCCTGTCTGGTCGCCGGACAGCCGACGACTTGTCTTTACCACACAGGGGGTCGTCTCAAAACAGGGAAACGTGACCCAGTTGGCGAACCCCGACCTCTGGATCATGAACGCGGACGGCTCGGCTCCAAAGAATCTGACGAACAACCGGAACAAGGGGGAGGATCAATGGCCGACCTGGTCGCCGGACGGCAGCAAGATCGCATTCGAGGCGCGCAAGGACGGCGGGCCGTGCGCCGTTTATACAATGGATGCGGACGGCTCGAACGTCAAGGCGCTCACGGAGATCAAGTGGGGATCAGAGTATCACAGCCTCCGATGGTCGCCGGACGGCAAGCGGATACTCTTCATGGACAGCTTTGACAAGATCCTGGTGATGGGCGCCGACGGTTCAGGGTTGGCGGAGGTGGCCAAGGGGAAAAGCCCGGTCTGGTCGCCCGCGAGGTAAGGGGCAGCTTTTTCTTCGGCTCCAGGCGACTCAACGAGGAGGCTTGCCGAGCGACGAGTAGAAGCTCAACGCTTTTTGGAGGCGCGCCTTGTCCGCTCGTCCAACGTCCGCCCGCTGGAAGGTTCCATGAATTTTCATTTTGAGGGAGTTCGCATGATGACGCGACGGCTCTTTCTGGCGCTGCCCATCGGGCTGCTGGCGGCATGCGGCGGGAGCCTGTCCGGGAACAAGGCCTTCCCCCACAAGCTGATCCAGGCCCTGCTCGACGGTAACAAGGACAACTACGTCCGTTGCCACGTCCAGAAGGGGGACATGACGACCGACGGCTCCAGCAGACTCGTCGTCGAGCCGGGCGGACGGGTTCCGGACGACACGTGGGTCACCGACGTCGAAGCGGCTTTCGAGAAGGACCGGGCCACGATTGAAGGCCTGCGCAAGGAGCGCGGGTCGGTCGCGTACGCGGGCGTCGTCAAGACGTCGGAGGAGGAGCAAACCCCCGCACGACGGATCTGGTCGACCCACGTACTCCTCAAGTGCGGGGACACCCAATACGTCGCGGAGCTCGGCAGGTCGGTCCAGACGTCCCGCGGCCGGGTCCTTGCGGGGCCGCCCGGGTTGTCGATCAAGAAGCAGTAGGATAGGGGAAACTCCCGGCCGCGGTAAGCGGTGAGTATCCAATAGATTCTCCCTTCTGGGGATGGCCCGCTACGCGGACGCGTATGAACGGGAAATGAAGAAGCGGCTCCGGTGAATCCATCCGTGGAAGCAAACATCCCCTCCCCCGTGGACCCCGTCCCCGATCCCCGGGAGGAACGGCGGGTCGGGTTCGTTCAGGGCATGAACGTCACGCTGGCGTGCCTGAACGTGCTCGTCTCGACCTGGGTGGGTCTATGCTGCATGGCCATCATTCCCCTGTTTCGCGACCTCTGGACCCAGGTGCGCGTGGAACCGCCGGCGATCACGATTCTTGTGCTCAATTACTACGCCGGAATCTCCCTTTCTCTCACCCTTGCGGCCATCGCCCTCGCGATCGCGACGATACGGTGGAGCGCGCGCAAGGAGGCGCTCTTCCTGAACATCGCGGGGACGCTCCTCTCGCTGGGATGGATGGCGCTCGCCACCGCGGGGTGTTTCCTCCCGCTCATCTCGCTGCTCGAAGGCGTCGGAAAGCGCCCCTGAGCGCGACGCCTCAGCGGTCCCGCCGCTCCCGCAGCACCTTCTCGGTCAGATCCTGCACCCGCCGAAACTCCTCCTCTCCGAGGTACTCCCAGTACTTTTCGCGGACGCGGAGGCAGAGCCGCCCGAGCTCGGGCATGAAGTGATTCATGCACTCCCAGTGGCCGGCCTTCTCGTAGTACATGAGGATCAACTCGCCTGGATCGTCCAGCCGGAGCCCTTCGTTGTACCGGTAGCAGCACACCTCGTCCGAGAGCGACCGCGTCTTCGCCCAGTGCTCCTCCGCCGACGGTTGCAGGTCGTGGGAGGTGAAGAAGTGGACCTCGATCGGATCCTGGATCGCCTGGGCAAGCGAGTCCCATTCGTCCTTGCCGCCGCGGGGGAACCAGCCGTCGTGCGCCTTCGCATGGGTCTCGAGAATCCGAAAGATGAACGAACTGCAGTTGGCGCACGCCTGGTCCTCCTGAGGAAGAGCCCGGCGGACGAACCAGGTGAAGCCGATCCCGGCCAGGATCGCGCCGAGGAGGAGGCCCCCCACCAGTAGGGGGCGGCGGCGAAGACTTCGGTCCGTCACTCGAGCAGTATATCCCGCCCGGGACGATCAGATCCCCGTCGCCACCCCCGTGCTGTCGCCGAACCGGTCGGCGCGGACCCCCAGGCGCTCGAGGAGCGCGAGGAAGAGGTTCGACAGCGGCGTCGGATCGGCGAAGCGGACGTGCCGGCCCGGCGAGAGCGTGCCGCCGCCGCGGCCGGCGAGCACGATCGGCAGGTTGCTGTGCAGGTGCTTGTTCCCCTCGCTGATGCCGCTCCCGTGGAGGACCATGCTCTGGTCGAGAAGCGTCCCCTCGCCGTCGGGGACCGACTTCAGGCGCTCGATGAAGTCCTTGAGCCGCTCCACGTAGAAGCGGTCGATCCGCGCGATCTTCGCGAGCTTCTCCGCGTTCCCCTGGTGGTGCGAGATCTGGTGGTGCGCCTCGGGGATCCCGATCTCGGGGAACGCCCGGTTGCTCCCCTCGTGCGCCAGCATGAAGACGACGATCCGCGTGGCGTCGCCCTGGAAGGCGAGGGCCGTCAGGTCCATCATGATCCGCACGTGATCCAGGAAGGAGGCCGGCACGCCGACGGGGGCGGGACGGCGGCCGCCTGCGGACCCGCCGGGGCGGCGATCCGCTTCTCGACTTCGCGGATCGCGCTGAAATACTGGTCGAGCTTCTCCCGGTCGCGCGCCCCGAGACGCCCTTGGAGCGACCGCGCGTCCTCCCGGACGAAGTCGAGGACGCTCTTCTGGAGCTCGAGGCGCTCCCCGGCGCCGGCCGCGTCCCCCGCCAGCGGCCCCGCGCCGAAGAGGCGCTCGAAGACCTGCCGCGGATCGACCTCTTTCAACTGCGGCGTGGTCGCCGACTTCCACGAGATGTTGCACGAGTAGGCGCAGGAGTAGCCCGAGTCGCAGTTGCCGGAGGTGAGCGGAGGCTCGCAGCCGAGCTCGAGCGACGGGAAACGCGTCGCCGCGCCGACCCGCTCGGCCAGCACCTGGTCGATCGAGATGCCGTTCAGGATGTCGGCGCCTTCGGTCTTGCGCGGATGGGCGCCGGTCAGGAAGCAGGCGGCAGAGCGCGCGTGGTCGCCCGGTCCGTCCTTGATCGCCTCGGCGTTCTTGTGCGCCAGGCCGGAGAGCACGGTGAGCTGCGACTTGTGCGTCGCGAGCGTCGCGAGCGTCGGCGAGAGTTCGAACGCGTCGCCGCCCT
>CAZSCC010000472.1:0-7383 GCA_964604905.1 uncultured Planctomycetales bacterium | reverse complement strand
GCTCCCCGCGGCGGCGATCGTCTCTCCCGCGGCCGTCCGAAGGCACGGGGCGAAGTTCGCCCAGAACCCGTCCGGCACGGGTCCGTACCGGCTGGGCCAATGGGACCGCGACGTGAGGATGGTGCTCGAACGCTTCGCCGGATACTGGGGGAGGCCGCCGTCGATGGAGCGGGTAATCGTCATCCCGGTCGCGTCCCCTCAGACGGCGATCCAGAAGCTCCGGCAGGGGGAGGTCCATGTCGTGGACCACCCGTCGCTCGCCGACATCGGCCCGCTCGGGAAGGACCCCTCTCTGCGCGTCGAGGTGCAGCCCTCGATGAACACGTGCTATCTCGGGTTCAACCTCCGCAAGTTCCCCTACAGCGACCCCGACTTCCGCCGCGCGGTCTCTCTCGCGCTCGACCGGCGGCTCCTGGACACGATCGCCTACTACGGCCTGGCGGACCCTGCGGCCAACCTGGTCCCTCCCGCGATCTGGGGCGGGATCTGTCCGACCCCGGGCTATGAAGAGGACCTCGGGAAGGCGAAGGAGTGCCTGGGCCGGGTGAAGCTGGTGTCGAAAGAGGTGGAGCTGATCCACATGACCTTCCCGCGGCCGTATCTTGCTGAGCCCGCGCGCGTGGCCGAGTTCGTGAAGGACCGGCTCGGCCGGATCGGTCTTGAGGTGAAGCTGACGGCGTACGAGAAGAGCGCCTACACGGTCAAGATCAAGGAGCCCGGCCACCCGATGTACCTCTACGGCTGGCTGGCGGACTACGCCGATCCGGACAACTTCTACTATCCGCTCCTGCACGGCGACAACGCGGGGGACCTGAACGGCTCCTACTTCGACGACCCCGCGTTCAACGACGCGGTGAAGCGGGCGCAGACGGAGCTCGACCCGGCGAAGCGGCGAGCGCTCTACGCGGCCGCGTACGCCCGGTACCGGGAGGTGATGCCGACCCTGCCGCTCGTCCACGCGAAGCAGGTCGTCGCGCTCTCGCGCAAGGTCCGCTACCCCCTTCACCCGATCGAGTGCCGCTTCTACGCGGCCTCGTGGGCGGAATGAGGCCTGTTCCGGGGCGTATCATAGGCGGTCTCTTCGGAGGATTCGACATGCTGCGGACCCTGATCGTCGGTCTGGGGCTCCTGTTCGCCCCGTCGCTGGCCGCCCAGGAGCGGGTCACGCCCAAGGCGTCGAAGGGAAGCCAGAAGCAGGTCGAGCCGTGGTCCGAGGTGCCGGAGTCCTTCCGGGGCCTCAAGATCCCCGACTGGCCCATGCCCACCGATGTCAAGCCGTGGGAGGAGACCGACCGCGCCCGCACGCGGGCGACGCTCGTGCGCTGCCTGGGCGAGATGCCCCCCCGTCCCGACCCGAGGAAGGTCAAGGTCCTCTCCAGGGAGGATCACGAGGACTATGTCGTCGAGCGGTTCGAGTTCCACAACGGCGTCGACAGCACCGTTCCCGGAGTCCTCCTCATCCCCAAGAACCGGAAGGGGCCGGCCCCGGCGATCATCGGCCTCCACGGCCACGGAAGCACGAAGGAGCACATCACGACCGACGAGAAGAACTCGCAGAACATCGGCCCCCTGATGGCGAAGAAGGGATACGTCGTGGCCGCCATCGACGCCTGCTTCAACGGCGAGCGCACCGGCAAGGGCCCTTCCGGCGCGAAGCTCGACAAGGGCGCCGGCCCGCAGGAAATGAGCCTGTTCAAGCTCTACCTGTGGCAGGGGCGGTCCCTCTGGGGCATGATGCTGCGCGAGGAGCAGTGCCTGATCGACTACCTCGAGACGCGCCCCGAGGTGGATGCGAAGCGGATCGGCGCGACGGGCATGAGCATGGGCTGCACGCGGAGCTGGTGGCTGGCCGCCATCGACGACCGCATCCAGGCGGTCGTCGGCGTCGCCTGCTTCACCCGCTACACCGAGCTCATCGCTCAGGGCAACCTGCGCTACCACGGCATCTACTACTTCGTGCCCGGCGTCTTCGCCCACTTCGACACCGAGGCGATCCACGCCCTCATCGCCCCGCGGCCCCACCTCGAGCTGTCGGGCGACCAGGACGGCGGCGCGCCCACCGACGGCATCGTGACGCTCGAGAAGAAGCTCGGCGCCCTCTACCGGCTCTACGGCAAAAGCGACCAGTTCCGCAGCGTGGTCTACAAGGACACCGGCCACGAGTATCTCCCCGAGATGAAGGAGGAGATGGTCCGCTGGTTCGAACGCGTCCTGCCCGTGGCGAAGTAAGAAGATAACCACAGAGACACAGAGGCACAGAGAAGGACCTTTTACTGAAAACCCCGGAGCCAGATCGGATCCGGTCAAAAAAGAGACTTCTCTGTGTCTCTGTGGTTGATCCGGTGAGACGGAAGCCCTGTGGGCCGCATACCATTGAGTGAGACTCGGAGGAACCACGCATGGCTTCACGCCCGCCCCGCTTCGGCCGACGCAAGTTCCTGAAGGGCGCCGCCGCTTCGGCGGGGCTCTTCACGATCGTCCCGCCCCACGTGCTGGGCGGCCCCCGCCACGTCCCGCCCAGCGAGACGCTCGGCGGCGCCCTCATCGGGTGCGGCGGCCGCGGGCCCGGCACCTACCAGGAGATGTGCAAGGGGCACACCGTCGAGATGCGCGCCCAGTGCGACGTCAAGTTCGGCGACAAGGCGGACAACAAGATGTTCTACACCGACTTCCGCCGCGTCCTCGAGCGCAAGGACATCGACCTGATCGCGATCGGCACGCCGCCCCACTGGCACGCGCTCATCTCGATCGCCGCCGCCGAGGCGGGCAAGGACGTCCTCTGCGAGAAGCCCATGACGCGCTTCATCGCCGAGGGCCGCGCCGTCGTCGAGACGTTCAAGCGCTACAAGCGGATCTTCCAGATCGGCACCTTCGGCCGCTTCGGCGCGAGCAAGGACAAGCGGAACATCGAGACGCACAAGATCATGCGGAGCGGCCTGCTGCAGAACAACCCGGCGGTCTACGTGAAGAGCGGCGGCCTCAAGGTCAAGGAGTGGAGCGGCCGCGTCAACCTGCCGCCCCAGACGCCGCCCAAGAACCTCGACTGGGACCTCTACCTGGGCCCCTCTCCCTGGAAGCCGTTCGTCCCCCCGCGGCACGGCGGGACCCACCGCGGCTACTGGGACTACGAGGGCGGCGGCCTGGCCGACATGGCCCAGCACACGCTCGACCCCTTCCAGTGGATCTACGGCAAGGACGACACGAGCCCCGTTGAGATCGAGGCGCACGCCCCGCCCGCCCATCCGGAGGTCTGCGCCATGTGGGGCTGGGTCGAGATGAAATACGCCGACGGCTTCACCCTCGTCATGGAGAGCGGCGAGTGGGGCCTCAAGTACGACCGCAAGGAGGCCAAGGGGGTCTCGCTCGCCGCGCTCGACGAGGAGACCCGGAAGAAGATCCAGGCGCTGCCCGACCCGGAGCCGCTCGTCAGCTTTGCCGAGGCGGTGAAGACGCGGAAGCAGGCGGGCGGGAACGCCGAGGCGGCCCACCGCTGCGCCACGCTCCTCCACCTCGCGAACATCGCCATCCGGACGGGCCGGAAGATCAAGTACGACCCGGTGAAGGAGCAGATCGTGGGCGACGAGCTCGCCAACCGCTACGTCAACGTGCCCATGCGAGCCCCCTGGCACCTGTAAGGAGATAAGGTGATGCGAGGAGATAGAGAGATAGCCCAGGACAAGCTGGCCGAGATCGTCGAGAAGGTCCCCGCGCTCGACAAGCGGGGCACGTTCACCGGCCTCTCGTGGGAGGAGATGATCCCGGTCTTCGACGCCGTGATCGAGCTCGGCCGCGAAGGCGTGGCGGGCGTCGTCGCCATGATCAAGGACGTGGACGACGGGTCGGACTACAAGGCGCGGTACGTCCTCCACGGCCTGGCCCAGTACGCGGGCCGGCCGGGCAAGGAGGCGGTGCGGACGATGGTGGCCGGCGCGCTTGCCGCGCAGCTGGGAGGCGACCGTCCGAAGGGGGCGCAGGGCTACGTGGCCCGGCAGCTCCACGTCATGGGCGGCCCGGAGGCGGCCCCGGCGCTCGGGAAGCTGCTCGCCGACCCCGACCTCTCCGAGTACGCCGCGCAGGCGCTCCTCGCGATCCGCGCGGGCGCGGCCGAGGAATTCCGCAAGGCCCTCCCAAACCTCAAGGGGGCGGCCCGGCTGACGGCGATCCAGGCGCTGGGGGTGCTGGCCGACCCGGGGGCGGACGAGGCGCTCCGGAAGGCGGCCGCGGACGAGAGCGGCGATGTGCGCCTCGCGGCCGGATGGGCGCTCGCGCGGATCGGCGACGCGGGGGCGGTCGAGCTCGCGATCAAGGCCGCGGGAGTGGTCGAGCCGGGCTACGAGCGGATCAAGGCGACCTCGAACGCGCTGCTCCTGGCCGAGAAGCTGCTTGCTTCCGGGAAGAAGGCGGAGGCCGCGAGGATCTACGGCCACCTGAAGGAGACGCGGACGGACGCCTCGGAGGCCTACGTGCGCGACGCCGCGCAGGAGGGCTTGACCCGGACCGGGCTCTGATCGCGATTCGTGTAAACCTCCGCCGCCTCCTGGGGCACCTACTCAGGGTAGCCAAGGAGATTCCCCATGCTGACCGTCACGGGTGCCCCGCGGACCTTCTGTGACGGCGTCACCCGGCGCGGATTCCTCCGGATCGGGGCCACCGGGATCGGAGGGCTGATGCTCTCTGACCTCCTGCGGCTGGAGGCCCAGGCCGGGGGAGGCTCTTCGCGCAAGGCCCTCATCAACATCCACCTGTCCGGCGGACCGAGCCATCTGGACCTGTGGGACCTGAAGCCCGAGGCCCCGTCAGAGATCCGGGGCGAGTTCTCTCCCATCCCCACTCGCGTCCCCGGTCTCCGAATCTGCGAACTCCTGCCGCGCCTCGCGAAGATGGCCCACCGGTTCGCCCTCGTGCGCGGCATGGTCGGATCCTACGACGATCACGGCTACAGCCCGGCGATGACGGGCTTCCCCCCGGACTCGCTCAAGGGGGTGGGCGGACGGCCTCCCATCGGCTCGGTGATCTCGAAGCTCACCCCGCCGACCGGCCCCTGGTCCCTTCCCTACGTCTCCTTGCTGAGGTACTACCGCCAGCCCACGCCCGGATTCCTCGGGCCCATCCACCAGCCTTTCATCCCCGACCTTGGAGCCGCGTCCAACCTGACGCTGGGGCGGATCGACGCACGGCGCCTGAAAAGCCGCACCGAGCTCCTGGGCGAACTCGACACTCTCCGCCGGGACGTCGACGCAAGCGGCAGGATGGAGGCCATCGACAGTTTCACCCGGCGCGCGCTGGACATGGTCACCTCGGGGAAAATGGCCGAGGCGCTGGACCTGGGAAGGGAAAAGCCCGAGATCGTGAAGCGGTACGGCGCCTCCGGCAATACGAACTTCCTGCTGGCGCGGCGCCTGATCGAGGCGGGGGTGCGCTGCGTGGCGATGGATTCCGGGGGCGACTGGGACACTCACATCACCAATTTCAAGGTGCTCCGGGACAAGCTCCCGCCCCTCGACCTGGGGCTGAGCGCGCTCCTCGACGACCTGGACGAGCGCGGCATGCTCCAGGATGTGGTCATCGTGGTCTGGGGCGAGTTCGGCCGCACGCCCAGGATCAACGACCGAGGCGGGCGCGACCACTGGCCGGCCGTCTCCTCGGCGTTCCTGGCGGGCGGAGGCCTGCGCACCGGACAGGTCGTCGGTTCCTCCGACCGGCATGCGGGGCAGGCGGTCGACCCCGTCCATCTCCAGCAGGTCCACGCGACGCTGTACCATCAACTCGGCATCGAGGCCCGATCGACCGTCTTCACGGACCCCGCCGGAAGGCCGCACGTCGTCCTGGACCACCCCGAGCCGGTCAAGGAGCTCATCTGACGCGGCGCGGGTCCGAAGGCGGGCTGGCGGGCAACGGGCGACTCCCCTTCCCCGTCTCGACATCTCCCCAACGACCCTTCACGAGACATCCCCCCGGGTGCTGGGGGAGGGAGCCCCGTCCGCGTCCAGGCTCATCTCCCCAAGGGGCGGCTCCCCCTCTTCGTCTCCATATCTCCGAACGCCCCTGCACGAGACATCCCCTCGGTACTGTGGGGGAGCCCCGTTCGAGTCCAGGCTCATCTCCCCAAGAGGCGGCTCCCCCTCTTCGTCTCCATATCTCCGAACGCCCCTGGACGTGACTTCCCCTGGGGTTCCGCGGGGGTGCGCCGTCCGAGCTCAGACTCATCTCCAAAAAAGAAACCCCCGGGACTCGCGCCCCGGGGGTCTCCGGAATTCCGATCGGGGTTACTTCTTCTCGGGCTTCGTGACCTCGTCGCACTTGGTCATTTCGAGCTTCTGCTTGCCCTTGTCGTCCTCGATGAGGACGCCCGTCAGGACGAGCATGGTCTTCTTGGCCTTGAGGAAGTCGGCCACCTTGGCGATGCAGTCGTCGGCGTCTCCCGCCGCGTCCGCCAGGGCGATCGTGCCGGCGAAGTACATCTTGTCCTTCTCCGTCACTTTCGAGGTGATCTTCATGGTCACCTTGTCCACCTTGAACTTGCCCACTTCCTTCTTGATGGCCACCATCGTGACCGCGGGCATCGCGTCGAACTTCACGAGATACGTCCCGACTCCGTTGGCAAAGTCATCCTGAGCGACCGATTTAGCGCCTGACAGGCGCTTCAGCGATTCGATGATCGCCTTCCCTCAGTTGACTTTTCAGTTCAGGCCGCTCGCGGTGACCTTCACCTCGAAGCCGGCCTCTTCGAACGTCATCCCCGTCAGGGCGATGAAGCCCGCCAGAAGCACCGCAACCTTCATCAGTTCACCCTCCAAAAGCATAAAAAGTACCGGGCGTTCCATACGCCCCTCATTTCCAATACGAACGAAAGAGGCCCGCAGTTCTATCCCACGGGGACATTCCCGGAGCCCTCCGTCGTTGTATAACTACCAAGGAGACCGTTCATGAAGGCCCTATTCGCCCTGATCGTCACCGCCGCCGCCGGAAGCGTGTTCGTCCACCCCGCCGACCCTCCCGCCCCCGAACCGCAGGCCGCGGCCGACGCGGCGACGCTCAAGGGCCAGGTGAAGATCAAGGGGGAGATTCCCAAGCGCGGGCGGATCCCCACCCAGGCGGACCCGAAGTGCGCGGCGATGCACGGCAAGACGCCCCTCCTCTCGGAGGAGTTCGTGATCGACCCGGCGGGCAACGTCCAGTGGGCCTTCGTGTCGGTGAAGGCGGGCCTCGGCGACCAGAAGTTCGTCGTCCCCAAGACCCCCGTGCTCATCGAGCAGAAGGGCTGCCGGTTCGAGCCCCACGTCTTCGGGGTCATGGCGGGCCAGGACGTCAAGTTCAAGAACGGCGACCCCCTGATGCACATCGTCCACGTGGTGCCCAAGAACAACAAGGAGTTCGGCTTCT
>CAZSCC010000471.1:0-4956 GCA_964604905.1 uncultured Planctomycetales bacterium | reverse complement strand
AGAAGAGGGGCCCGCCCTACAGCGAAGAAGAGGAAGGCCGGCATTGTCCCGCCCCGCGGGGCGTTGCTATAATCGCGCCTCGATGGAGTTTCTCACCGACTTTACTGTCTAGGAATTCGAGGCCCGCCTCGTCGAGCTCGGCGTGGAGCGCTGGCGGGCGCGGCCGATCCTCCTCTGGGTGCATCGTCGCAACGCCGCGTCGTTCGACGAGATGACCGACCTCTCCCTCGAGCTCCGCGCCGAGCTCGCGAAACACTACTCCGTCACCCGCACGAAGATCCAGTCGAGCCACGCGAGCCCGGACGGGACGGTCAAGCACCTGATCGCGCTGGAAGACGGCGACGTGATCGAGACCGTCCTGATCCCCGAGGAAGAGCGCCGCACGGTCTGCGTGTCGACCCAAGTGGGCTGCCCGGTGAAGTGCGTCTTCTGTGCCAGCGGGCTCAACGGCCTCAAGCGGAACCTCACGGCCGGGGAGATCGTGGAGCAGGTCCTCCACGTGATCCGCTCGCTGCCCGTCGAGGAGCGGCTCTCGAACGTCGTGATCATGGGCATCGGCGAGCCGCTCCTGAACGCGAAGAACCTGGTGAAGGCGCTCAAGATCATGAAGGCCTCCTGGGGCATGGGCATCGGGTACAACCGGATCACGCTCTCCACCGTCGGCGTGCTCGGGCAGCTGCCGGAGATGATCGCGCAGAACGTGACGCCCAACCTGGCGCTCTCGCTCCACGCGCCGAACGATGCGATCCGCGTCCGGGTCGTGCCCACGATGAAGAACGTGAAGCTCGCCGACATCATCAACGCGGGCTACGAGTACCGGAAGAAGACGGGGAAGGACGTGACGTTCGAGTACGTGCTCCTGGAGGGCGTGAACGACGACAAGAAGCACGCCCTCGAGCTGGGGAAGAAGATCGCGGGCACGAAGATGAAGGTGAATGTGATCCCCTTCAACCGCGTGGAGGAGCTGCCGTACAAGGCGCCGTCCAAGGAGAAGCTCGACCGGTTCGTGGAGGCGCTGGGGAACTGCGGCGTCCCGGTCATGGTCCGCAAACGCAAGGGCGACGAGGTGGCGGCCGCCTGCGGCCAGCTGCGCGCGCGCTTCACGGCGAAGAAGGCGGAATGCTCGTCACCAACCTGATCTACGGGGCGGCGGGAGTCGTCTCCTACTTCCTGGGCGCGATCCCGTTCGGCTACCTCCTCGTCAAGATGAAGACGGGGAAGGACGTCCGGACGATGGGCTCCGGAAACATCGGGGCGACGAACGTGGCGCGGACCCTGGGCGTCCCGTGGTTCATCCCGGTCTTCGCGCTCGACTTCATGAAGGGCTTCGCGCCGGTCTTCTGGCTGGCGCCCTGGGTGGCGACGCGCTGGCGCTGCCCGATCTGCCCCTCCCCGATCGTGACGCTCGCGGTCTTCTGCGCCCTCTGCGCCCTCGTGGGCCACATGTGGCCGATCTATCTCGGCTTCCGGGGCGGGAAGGGCGTGGCGACGATGGGGGGGATCCTCTTCGCGCTCAACTGGGTGGCGGCGCTGGTCGCGATGGCCGTGTGGGTCGTGGTCTTCCTTCCGTCGCGATACGTCTCGCTCGGCTCGGTCGTCGCGGCGCTGGCGCTGCCGTTCGCCCACTGGTTCACGGCGCCCTACGCGCGTTCGCGCTGGGAGAACCGCTGGGTGATCACGGTCTTCATGGCGGTCGCGGGAGTGCTGGTCATCTACCGGCACAAGGCCAATCTCCAGCGGCTGCTCGCGGGGACGGAGAAGAGGCTCGGGAGGAAGAAGGAGGAGGAGAAGCCGGCGTGAAGAAGATCGTGGTGCTGGGCGACGGCGCGTGGGGGACGGCGCTGGCGCTGGTCCTCGAGCGGGCGGGCCACAAGGTCTCCATCTGGAGCAAGTTCGCCGACTACGCGAAGGAGATGCGCGAGGCGCGGGAGAACACGAAGTTCCTCCCCGGCGTCCCGCTCCCCCACTCGATCGCGATCGTCTCGGGCGCGCCGGCGAAGTCCGACTTCTACATCGCGGCGGTGCCGACCCAGTTCATCCGGCCGACCTTCACGGAGCTCACGCCCTATCTTCCGAAGAAGGCGGTGATCGTCTGCGTGGCGAAGGGCCTCGAGCAGTCGACGGGGAAGCGGCCCACCGAGATCCTGCGCGAGGTGCTGAGCGGCCCGCGGGTGGTGGTGCTGTCGGGCCCGAGCCACGCGCCGGAGGTGGCGCGGGGGATGCCCGCGTCGGTGGTGGTGGCGGGCGAGACGCGCGCGGCGAAGGCGGCGCAGGGGCTCTTCTCGGGGAGTTCGCTGCGGGCCTACACGAGCCGGGACCCGCTGGGCGTGGAGCTGGGGGGCGCGCTCAAGAACGTGATCGAGCTCGCGGCGGGGATCTCGGACGGCCTGGGAGCGGGCTACAACGCGAAGGCGGCGCTCCTCACGCGCGGGATCGTGGAGATGGCGCGCCTGGGCGTGGCGCTCGGCGCGAAGGAGAAGACGTTTTTCGGGCTCTCGGGGATCGGCGACCTGATCACGACGACGACGTTCCCGACCGGCCGGAACCTCTCGGTGGGCCGCGCGCTGGGGGAGGGGAAGAAGCTCGAGGATGTCCTGGGGGGGATGCATTCGGTGGCGGAAGGGGTCTGGACGACGAAGGCGGTGCTCGCCGTGGCGAAGAAACAGGGCGTGCCGATGCCGATCACCGAGCAGGTGCACGCGATCCTGTTCGAGGGGAAGCCCGCGAGGGAGGCGCTGCGGGACTTGATGAAGAGGGATCAGAGGGCGGAAAGCTAAGCAACTCCAGGTGGAGGCGCGAGCCCCTTCCTCACCACAAAGGCACAAAGAACACCAAGAAGATCCTCTGTCCGAAGGAGAGAATGAGTCTTCTTGGTGGGCTTTGTGCCTTTGTGGTGCAATCCATGCTCACGTTTCAATTCGGCCATCCTTATCGCTCGAGGCAGTAGAGGTGGGTGTCGGTCCGCACGAGGAGCGCCTTTCCCGAGACCGCCGGCGACGCCGAGACGATCCCCTCCAGCCGGTTCTCCGCGAGCCGCTCGTAGGCGCCTCCGGCCTTCACGACCGTGGTCTTCCCCTCGCGGCCGAAGAAGTAGACGCGGCCGCCCGCCAGGATCGGCGAGGCGAGATGCTGCTCGCCGAGGCGCTCCTGCCAGCGGACCTCGCCGGTCGCCGCGTCGGCGCAGGTCGCGATCCCGTCGTCGGAGTTCCAGTAGAGCCGGCCGTCGGCGAGGAGCGGGGACGAGATGGCCGGGATCCCCTTGGCGACGCGCCAGGCGAGGTGCGTGGCGGTGACGTCTCCCGCGCCGTCCGCCCGGACCGCCAGGAGGTTCGCCTTGTGGCAGCCGGTGCCGAGATAGACCGTGCCCCCTCCGGAGACCGGGACGGTGCCGATCGAGAACCCCTCCCCGTGGCGGAGGCGCCAGATTTCCTTGCCGGTCGCGGGCTCGTAGGAGACCGCCCAGTGGGGGCCGACCGCGACGAGCTGGGCGCGGCCGCCGGCCTGGATCAGCACGGGAGAGGAGAAGGATTTTTTCAGGTTGGGGCTGGAGGTCTGGAGGGCCGGGCGCTCGGTCTTCCACACCGTCTCGCCCGTCTTCGCGTCGAGGGCGGCGACGTACTGGGCGTCCCGTCCGTCGCGCACGAGGAAGAGGAGGTTTTCGTGGAGCGCCGGCGAGCTGCCGGGGCCCACCTGGTGGTCGAGCGGGAGGTGCTTCTCCCAGACCGTCCTGCCGCTCCCCGTCTCGAGGCACCACGTCCCGAAGGTGCCGAAGTCGCAGGTGAGGCGGTCGGCCCGGAGGACGGGCGTGGGGGTGGCCCAGCTGTTGAACCAGTGGACCGGGTCGGGGCGGTCGACCTCGCGCAGGGTGACGTTCCAGAGGATCTTCCCGGTCGCGCGGTCCACGCAGAGGGCGCCCAGGGCCACCTGGTCGGCGGTCTGCATGTCGTCGGGCCCGATGCGCGCGCGCTTGAGTCCCTTCTCCACGGCGGTGGTGAGGTAGATGCGGCCGCCGAGGACCACGGGGGAGGAGCGGCCTCGGCCGGGGAGGGCGGTCTTCCAGGCGACGTTCTTCGCGTCGCCCCACTCGACGGGCGGGTCGGCGTGGGCGGGGGCGACGCCGTCGCCGGTGGGTCCGCGGAAGCCGGTCCAGCCGTCCGAGCCCTGGAGGAAGGCGAGGAGGGCGAGCAGGGGCAGGGTCATGAGGGCTCCTTGTTTCCCTATAGTACGCCGAGCGCGCGAGCTGTTGATCGGGGCGGCGGAATCTGGCCTAATCTCCGCTCATGTGCGGAATGGCCGCGATCCATCACCGCAGCCTCGAGCTTCCGGCGATCCACGCCGGGGAGTGGCCCTGGAGTTTTTATCTCGGGGAGGAGCTGCGTCCCGTGCTCTTCCTGGTCGGGCCGGAGGGGGAGCCGCGGCTCTATCTCCGCGGGTCAGCGCTTCCGGCCTCCCTCCCCGTCGGCTCGCGAGGGACGCTTCAGGCGAGCGAGACGGACCATCCCGAGCTGGCTCCGACGGCGGTGGGCTTTCGCGCCGAGGGCGAGCCGGTCCGCGACCCCTTCGGTCTGGAGGCGGAGGGCGTGCGATCCAAGCCGGGATGGCTGCTGCTGGTGCGGGCGCTGGCGGGTGGGGACCCGCGGCTGAAGGAGCGCGCCCGGGAGTGGCGGGGGGCGGGGGTACTCTCGGGGTTCGACGCGGCCTATTTCGCCCGGGCGATGGGGTGGGCGGCGGAGCTGGCCGAGGCGGGCCGGGGGAGCGACGCGGGAGCGTACGAATTGCTGACCGCGCGGATCGCCGGGAAGGAGTGGGCCGCCGCCGGATTGCTGCTGCGCGACCGCCGCGCCGGCCTGGACCTTTGGGCGGCCGAGATCCACAACCTCCGGGACCGCCGGTACCGCGCCCCGGTGCTGGCTCCCTCGGTGAAGAAGGGCAAGCCCTCGAGGGTGCGGATGTCCT
>CAZSCC010000470.1:0-2222 GCA_964604905.1 uncultured Planctomycetales bacterium | reverse complement strand
GATCGTGAACTATTTCAGCTTGCGGGGCCTGCGCGTCCACGAGCCTGAGTTCCCGTTGGTGGCCGTGGTCTGGGGTCGGCGCGACGACTTTCTGCACTATGCGGCCGGCGAAGGCAGCCAGGTCGGGTCAGGCGTCTTGGGCTTCTATTCGCCCTCCAGCAACCGCGTGACACTTTATGATCAGGGCGCCGGGGTCTCGAACTCGCGCCTCTGGCAGCAGAACGAGGCCACGATCATCCACGAAGCCACCCACCAGATGGCATTCAACACCGGCGTGCACAATCGCTTTTCGGCCACGCCCCGTTGGCTGGCCGAGGGTTTGGGCACGATGTTCGAAGCGCCCGGCGTTTGGGATTGGCGCAACCATGCGCAGTTGAGCGAGCGTATCAACCGCGGACGCTTGGCCGAGTTTCGCCACTGGCTGGCACACGGTCGATCGCCGGGCGCCTTCGTGAACGTGCTGGGTTCGGATCGTCAATTCGACTCCAATCCGTCAGCGGCTTACGCCGAGTCGTGGGCCTGGGTTCTATTCCTCACCGAAACGTACCCCCAGAAGTTCGGCCAATACGTGCAGCGGGTCGCCGCGCGGCCGAATTTCGAGGCCTATCCGCTCGCGCGCCGCATTTCAGACTTCACCTCCGTTTTCGGCGATGATATGCGGATGCTGGAAAAGCACTTCTTGACGTTCATCGACACGCTGCGATAGGGACCAGCCGTCACGCGGCACCCCTTAGTTTCCGAGCGGCTGCGTGTTAGGATGATCGCGCGCGCGAGGCTTGTGGCCCATGCGCCGGCTGCGTCGACGCCGCGTTGGGAGCCCGATCGCGTTTGAGCCGTCACGCCCATGTCGAAGTTCAAAGTTCTATTGACCGATTACGCCTGGCCGGATTTGGATATCGAGCGGCGGACGCTGGCCGAAATCGACGCCGAATTGGTCGTGTCGCCCGGGCAAGATGCCGAGAGCCTGGCGGGTTTGGCCGTCGACGCGGACGCCATCATGACCAATTGGGCCCAGGTGCCCGCGACCGTGATCGGGGCGGCTCCGCGCTGCCGCATCGTGGCGCGGTTGGGCATCGGCCTGGACAACATCGACGTGGCCTTCGCCACATCGCGGAAGATTCTTGTTACCAACGTGCCGGACTACTGTCTGATCGAGGTCGCCGAACATGCCTTGGCGCTGTTGTTGGCGCTTGGCCGCAAGGTCGCTTTTTACCATCAAGCCACGAAAAGCGGTCGCTACGATCTGAAGGCCGGGCCGGTGTTGCGCCGCATCGAGGGCCAAACCCTCGGCATTGTCGGCCTGGGCAATATCGGCCGTCGCCTGGCCGACAAGGCAATGGCGCTGGGATTGAAGGTTCTGGCCACGAGCCGCTCGCGGCCCAGTTTGCCGCCGGGTGTGGCCTATTGCAGCCTTGACGAGCTCTTGGACAAGAGCGACTACGTTTCGCTGCACATGCCGCTAACGAGCGAGACTCGACACCTGATTGGCGCCGCCCAGTTGGCCCGCATGAAGCCGACGGCGTACCTGCTCAACACCGCCCGCGGCGGACTGGTCGATCATGCGGCCTTGGCGGCCGCCTTGGACGCCGGCAAACTGGCCGGTGCCGGCCTGGACGTGCAAGAGCCCGAGCCGCCCGACCTGAGCCAGCCGCCGTGGAACGATCCGCGCGTGATCGTTACGCCCCACTCGGCTTTTGTCTCCGCGGAGTCGCTGGCCAATCTGCGCTCGCGCACGGCACGGCAAGTGGCCGCATGCCTGTCGGGTTCGCGACCAGAAAATGTCCACAATCCAGCCGTCCTAGACGGCACGTTGCGGTCGGAATAATTCGTCACGATCGTCACGATCGTCGTTTTGCGCGCGATGGTTCTCTCCGCTCTTTTGACGCTGTACGGCCTATGGCCTATAGCTATTTAGGAACTTGCGGCATCGATCGCCGCGTCGACAACATTGCCCCCCCCCATGCGTCCTGAGCGCCGCATCGTGCCACGCGCACCGATGCGCCGTGGCGTTGGGCAGAAGCAGCAACATGGCAACGATGGACGAGAAACGCCCTCCCGCCACGCCTGAGGCCAGCCAGGCGCCGGTCTCGGACGGCACGCGCGGCGAACGCCGCCGCCGTGCGCACGAGATTCTCTCCACCCAGCGATCTTCGCTTGACCGCCTGGAAAATCAGCTCTCCGAGGGCCTGAGGGAGCTGGCCGACGAAGTCGCGCGCGAACTG
>CAZSCC010000469.1:0-8853 GCA_964604905.1 uncultured Planctomycetales bacterium | reverse complement strand
GAGGCGGTCTCGAGATCGCGATGGCCGCCGACCTCAGGATCGCGCGGAAGGGGGGCGGCAAGGTCGGGCTGCCCGAGGTGACCCTGGGCGTGCTCCCCGGCACCGGCGGCACTCAGCGCCTGGTGCGGATCGTGGGGAAGTCGGCGGCGATCGAGATGATGACGAGCGGCCGGCTCTTCGAACACGACGAGGCGCTCCAGCGAGGGATCGTCAACTTCGTCTACGATGCCCCCGACCGCGCGAGCTTCCTCGCCAAGGTCACGGAGTACGCGAAGGGCTTCTGTCCGCCGAACAAGGCGTCGAAGGCGGTGGGGCTGATCAAGCGGGCGGTCCAGAGCGGCGCGGAGGTGGACTTCCACGATGCGCTCGCCATCGAGCGGGAGCTCCAGCAGCAGCTCTTCCAGAGCGAGGACGCCAAGGAAGGGCTGGGGGCCTACGTGGAGAAGCGGAAGCCAAACTTCAAGGGGCAATAGCGGGGGATTGGGACATCGACGATCGGGTCATTGAGGGATTCCCGGAAGGGCGGGCGCCGCAACGGCGCGGCTGGGACATTCGGGCGGAGAGCGATCCTTTCGCGCCTGCCTCCGTCTAAATCAGTGGCCTATGAGATGTATCCTCCCGTTCCTCCTGCTCATGCTTGCGGCGCCCAAGGGCGATGAGCCGGAGCTGCCCGCGGTCAAGAAGGTCACGCTCCAGCTTGAGAACATTCCCGCGATCGAGGCCGTCTCCCGGCTCTCCCGCGCGTCGGGCTGTCCCATGGAGTTCTATCGCGGACGCCATGGGTGGGCGGTGGACCGGGACGACGAGGCCAAGGCGATGACGCTGGAGTTCAAGGAGACGCCCTTTTTCGACGCGGTCGAGAAGTTCTGCCTCGCCCACGGGAATCTCAGCTACTCGTTCGGCGAGCGGATGCGGATCGTCTTCGAGGGCCATCCGATGAAGGCGTCGCGAAATCCCCAGCAGGGGAGGTTCCTCTTCTGGAGCACCGAAGTGGACGAGGAGATTCGATCCGATTTCACGAAGACCGTCCGCTCCTGCACGGTCCAGATGGAGCTCGCCTGGCAGCCCGACCTCCGGGTCCTCGCGGCGGGGGCCGTCGCCGTGTCGAGCGTCGTGGACGATCGGGGGCGCGAACTCGTCGCGGGAGCGCCGGCGTCCCCGGAGGGGGGCGAATTCAGGGACTGGGACACCCGGGGACCGATCAAGTTCCGCGTCGTGATCCCGCTCGCGCCGCGGGGAGCCCGCTCGGTCTCGGTCAAGGGGACCGTCGCGCTCCAAGTACCCCGCCGGACCGCTTTCGTGGAGCTGCCCCTGCACGGCGAACTCAAGCCGGTCCGGGCGGGATGGGTCACCTTCCAGGCCGGGGCCCAGGGCGTCGGCGACGAACGGACGTGGCGATTCATCGGACGTCCCGACGAGGGGAGGCTCAAGCCCGAGCAGTTCCTGGACCTCCGCAACGGTTGCGAGAACGAGTACGAATACTGGATCGGATGGGGCAAAGGCGGCTCGATCCGGGCCCTGGAGGACGGGTCGGTGGAACTGGTCGTGAAGGATCGCGACGAGAGCGAGCGCTCCATCCGATTCACGCTGGTCGAGGGGCGCTGCACGCTCAAGGTGCCGTTCGTCCTCAAGGACGTGGTGCTTCCGAGATGATCGGGCTCCTGCTCGTCCTGGCGGCGCTTCAGGGGGCTCCGGAGGATTTCGCCCGCCGGGTCGAGGCTCTGGGGGATGAGGACGTCGTCCGCCGCGAGGAAGCGTGGGATGCGCTCCGGAAGGCGGGGCTCCCGGCTCTTCCCGCGATCGAGAAGGCCTGCGCGTCCCCGGACCGGGACGTGGCGGACCTGGCCAGGCGGCTGGCGCAGGCGATCCGGGACGACGTCCAAAGGGGGAAGGTCCTGGGGCCCGCGAAGCGGGTAACGCTCGACGTCAAGGACCGCCCGTTCTCCGAGGTGCTCCGGGAGATCGACCGGCAGGCGGGATTCACGATGCGAATCGATCCCGGAGTGGAGGATCGACTCGTGACGATGGGGCTCAAGGACCGCCTCTATTTCGAAGCGGTGGACCGCCTCTGCGAAGTCCAGGGCGCCGCCCATCTCGAATCCACGACCGCCTGTATGGCGGGGGTGCGGACCGCCGGGGAGAGCAACTCGCAGATCCTGTCGATCCGCCCCGGCGTGCACGCCCGGAAGCCCACGGTGTACCATGGGCCCTTCCGGATGAGGCTGGAAACCATCGTGCTTCTTCACCCGGCGCGGACGCGCATCGGATACTCCGTCCTCTGGCAGCCCAACGTGCAGCCGGCCGTGAGCGGGACCCTCCTCGTCGACGAGGCCGTCGACGATCGCGGCACCGACCTGCTCACGAAGGATGACCGGGAGGGCTTCGCGAAGACCCGGCAGGGGCCCGTGAGCACCAGCCGTTCGCTCTGGCCCGAGAGTTACCGGGAATTCAAACCCCTACCGGCGGAGGATGCCGGGAGGCTCGTCCGCTTCCGCGGGGGCGCCCGCGTCCAGTTCCCCCTGGAAGAGCCCGTCTTGGACTTCGATCCCACCCGGGACGTGGGGGTGAAGCGGGAGTGCGGCGACTACGTCCTCGAGTTCTCGGGATTCACCGCCAAGGACGGCCGGGCCACCGCGAAAGTGGCCTTCACACGCCGGGACCGGGAAAAAGTGCGGTTCTATCTCGACTGCTCCATGCGAATCCTGGACTCCGAGGGCAAGGACCTTCCATCGTCGGGCTCCGGCGGCAGCTACGGCGAGGGGAGGAGCGTGTACGACACGACGGTGCAGTTCCCTTCGGGTCGGGCACCGGCGACGCTCCGGGTGCGCACCCTCGTCCGGGCCTTTGCGGAGGAGATCCCCTTCGACTTCCGTGACGTGCCCCTCCCGCAGTGGTAGGGTCCCGGAGGTGAAGCTCCCGCGTCAAGAGCGGGACAACTCCGCGGCGGCCTGCTAGAATTCCGGGCGTGACGATCTATCGCGGGCACATCCGCACGCCGATCCGCGGAGGCGGGTGGGTCGATCTCCCGGACGGGACGATCGAGGTCCACGACGGGACGATCGTCGCGGTGGGGCGCGGAAAGCGCCACGACTTCGACCTGCGGCCCCATCTGCTCCTCCCGGGCTTCGTCGACACCCACGCGCACGTCCCGCAGCTTTCACTCTGCGGGGTCCACCCGGAGGGGCTGCTTCCGTGGCTGCGGAAGTGGGTCTATCCGATCGAGGCTGAGTTCCAGGCGGGCCGCGCGGTCGAGCTCTCCAGGCGGTTCATCCAAGAGATGCTGGCCAATGGCACGACGGCCGCGGGGCTCTACACCTCCGCGTGGCCGGAATCGGTGGACGCGTGCTTCGAGGCGGCGCGGGACGCCGGGGTCCACGCCTGGATCGGGCCGCCCCTCATGGACATCGGCGCCTATCGCCGGGGCCGCATCCTCGAGGAGGCCGAGCAGCTGGCCCGCCGCTGGCACTCGCCGCGCCAGCGGTTCGCCGTCACGCCCCGCTTCGCCCTCTCGTGCACCCAGGAACTGTTGGAAGGGGCGGGCGACCTGGCGAAGCGGCTCGATCTCCCGGTCCAGACGCACCTCAACGAGAATCCCGACGAGATCCGGGAGGTCCGCCACCGGTTCCGCAAGCCCTACGTCGACGTCTACGAGGATGCAGGGCTCGTGCGTCCGCAGTCGCTCTTCGCCCACTGCGTCTGGATGACCGCGCGCGACTGGAAGAAGGTCCGCCGGGTCTCGCACTGCCCGACGTCCAACCTGTTCCTCAAGAGCGGGATCATGGACTGGACGGCAGCCCGCAGGTCGGGGGTGACGCTGTCCCTCGGGAGCGACGTGGGTGCGGGGCCGGACCTCTCGCTCTACCGCGTGATGCGCTGCGCGTGGGAGGTCCACGCGGTGATGGCGCGAAAGGGCCCGGGGCCCGAGGACCTGCTCCGCGCCGCGACGCTGGGGGGCGCGGAGGCGCTGGGCTTCGACGACCTCGGTTCGCTGGAGCCCGGCAAGTGCGCCGACTTCCAGGTGCTCGACTGGAACCAGATCGTCCCCGCGGGGGCGCCGTCGGCCGAGTCGGCCCACGACCTGGTGTCGCGGATCGTCCACCGCGGCGGCCGCTCGTCGGTGCGGCAGGTGTACGTGGCCGGAAGGCTGAGCGTCGACCGAGGGAGATAGGGAGAAGAATGGAGATGCGGAGATGAAGAAGGGGCGGGGTGACTCCGTCCAATCTCGCTATCCCCGGTATCGCCGGACCCCCTCATGAGGATTGTCTCGCTCCAGCCCACGGCGACCGAGATGGCGTACGCGCTCGGCGCGGGACGGTCGGTCGTGGGCGTGTCGCACGAATGCCTGTATCCCCCCGCGGCCCGGAGGAAGCCGGTCGTCTCGACCTGCGTCTTCGATCCGGAAACGATGTCGAGCGCTGAGATCGACCAGGCCGTACGGGCCGCATCCGGAAGTCTCTACCGGATCGATCGGGAGCTCCTGCGGAGTCTCCGGCCCGACCTGATCCTCACCCAGAGTCTCTGCGACGTCTGAGCGGTCCCTCCCAAGGACGTCGGGCAGGTGCCCGGCGCGGAGACGCTGGCGCTGCACGCCCACGACTTCGAGGGGATGTTCGAGGACCTGCGGGAACTGGGCGAGGCGATCGGGGTCGATTCGCGCGGCCTCGAGAAGCGGCTGCGCAAACGGATCGACGCGGTGGTGTCCAGGACGAAGGGGCTCGCGAGGCGGCGGGTCTTCTGCATGGAGTGGCTGGAGCCGCTCTACTGCAGCGGCCACTGGGTCCCCGAGATGGTGGAGATGGCCGGAGGGCGGGACGCGCTGGCCCGGAAGAGGAAGGACTCGGCCCGTATCGAGTGGCCGGCGCTGGTCGAGGCCGGGCCGGAAGTCCTGGTGATCCTGCCGTGCGGGCTTTCGATGGGGCGGGCCCGGCGGGAGCTGCCGCTCGTGACGGGACGGCCCGAGTGGGGCGGCCTCCCCGCGGTCCGGAACGGGGAGGTCTATCTTGCAGACGGCCCTTCGTACTTCAACGGGGCGGGGCCGCGGCTCGTGGACGGGCTGGAGATCCTGGCCGAGGTCATTCACCCGGAAGTGTTTCGCCGCCGGCATCGCCGCGGCTATACTAGGATAGGTCGCAAATAAAGATGTCGTGGGCCTCCGAAAAAGATTTTGAAATCCACCAGCTGCCGGAGCGGCTCCACAACCGCATCGTCGACTGGCAGAGGAAGAACTTTCCGGACGAGTACGATTATCTCCTCAAACACTGGTCGCAGTTCTATCCCACGGACCCGTTCAGGCTCGTGGCCAAACTGGGGCCCCTGCGGACGCCGGAGATCGAGGTGGGCAAGTTCAAGGGGCGCCCCCGCTTCGCCCGCGCGGACGAGCTCGACGAGGAGATGATCCTGCAGACGGCGAAGATCATCAAGGCGCAGTGCTCGACCGAGCTGGGGTCGATCCAGCAGCACCGCGAATCGATCCTGAAGGCGCAGGATCCACGCCAGCAGTTCAACGTCATGCGCATCATGGCCGAGGAGTTCCGCCACGCCTACCAGATGCTCTTCGTGCTGGCCAACGACGAGTGGACCAAGGTGGGGAAGGATCTCGCGGTCGAGACGGCCGAATCTCTACTGGGGATGCGCACCGGCGACCACGTGCTGGACGCCTTCAATCTGTTCTTCGACTCGTTCGTGGACAACATCCTCTTCTGCGCGATCATCGACCGGGTGGGGAAGTACCAGCTCGAGATGCAGCTGACGTTCTCCTACGCGCCGATGGCGCGCTCGATGGGTCCGATGCTCTACGAGGAGGCGTTCCACATGGCCAGCGGGGTCAACCCGCTCCGCCAGTGGGCCGCCGAGGCCGCGCGCGGCGAGGGGAACGTCTCGACCGACATGATCCAGAAGCACATCAACAAGTGGGTCCCGCGGGGGCTCGAGATGTTCGGGGACGAGCGCGGGGGGAAGACGGTCATCGAGTTCGGTTTCAAGGACCGGCTCAACCGGGAGGCGGTCGACCAGTACGCCGAGGAGCTCAAGGTCGAGGTCGTCGACGCGCTGAACTTCGAGGTGCTCAAGGTCTTCGACCCGTCCGTGAACCGGGATGCGGCGCCGGGGGTGGCCGACCGCGTGCTCGCGACCGGGGAAGGGTATCGGGGCTGCAAGCGCGAGCAACTCCTCTTCCGGCCGAGCCCCAAGTTCTTCCGCCGCCGCGGACTCCACGCATTCCAAAGGGTCGACGTGGACGGGAACCCGATCTCGAAGATCGAGGAGTACCTTTCGTACTTGCGTAAGAACCTCCCGGATGGTTACATCACCGGACCCGATTTCAGGGTCTACGTGGAAAACCTGAAGAAGACGTTGGCCGGACACGACGTGAAGGAGGAAGGCCTCCCGTTCTATGGCTAAGCTCCCGTTCCAGATCGGAACCACGCCCAACCCGAACTCGATCCGGGTGGGCCTGTCTGAGGCGATGTTCCCGAGTGCGACGACCTTCAAGTCCGCGGCGGACGCGGAGGGAAACGCGCTCGCGAAGGACCTCTTCGGAATCGCGGGGGTGGTGCAGGTCTTCATGCTGAACAATTTCATCTCGATCAACAAGGACCCGGGCGTCAACTGGGCGGGGATCGAGCCTAAGGTGGCCGAGGTCCTGCTGAAACACCTCCATGGGTAACTGGAACGCGCTGGCGGACCGAGCGATCGCCGGCGATGCGATCTCGGGGGAGGATGCCCTGGCCGTCCTCCGTGGCCCGGACGCGGAGCTGCTGGACCTGCTCCAGGCGGCGTACCGGGTGCGCCACCGCTTCCACGGAAACCGCGTGAAGCTCCATATCCTCGAGAACGCGATGAGCGGGATGTGCCCCGAGGACTGCCACTTCTGCTCGCAGTCGAGCGTCGCGACGGGGGAGATCGAGCGCTACCGTTTGGAGAGCAAGGAGCAGATGGTCGCCGCGGCGCGGAAGGCGAAGGAGGCGGGGGCGTGGAAGTACTGCCTCGTCACCTCGACCCGCGGGCCGAACGCGCAGCAGCTGGACGTCATCTGTGACGCCGTGCGGGAGATCAAGGCGACGGTCGGCATCCGGGTCTGCACGTCGCTCGGCATCCTCGAGCGCGACCAGGCCCGGCGCCTGAAGGCGGCCGGCGTGGACCGCTTCAACCACAATCTCGAGTCGAGCGCCCGGCACTTCCCGGAGATCTGCAGCACCCACACGTACGAGGAGCGCGTGCGCACGATCGAGTACGTGCACGAGGCCGGGATGGAGTCCTGCTGCGGCGGGATCGTGGGAATGGGCGAGAAGGACGAGGACCTGGTGGACCTGGCCTTCGAACTGCGCCGGCTGGGGGTCACCTCGATCCCGATCAACCTGCTCAACGCGCGGCCGGGCACGCCGCTCGAGAAGCAGCCGCTGCCCGACCCGAAGTACTGCCTGAAGGTTCTCTGCATGGTGCGGTTCGCCAACCCGTCGCGGGATATCCGGTGCGCCGGCGGCCGGGAGGTGGTCCTCCGCTCTCTGCAGCCGCTCGTCCTGTATCCCTGCAACTCGATCTTCACCAACGGCTATCTCACCACGGCGGGGAATGCGGACAGCGACGACACGAAGATGATCCGGGACCTGGGTTTCGAGATCCACACGGAGTAGCCGGAGCGCGTTTCATCAGTATCTCTTTGTGAGTGGAGGAGGGGTCTTGCCGCCGGCCACCGTCATTCCGAGCACCGACCCGAGGCGTCGCACGCTGCTGGGCGTCTGCCTGTCGATCTGCTGCGGTTTCTTCATCCTCGAGTTGATCGCCTATCTCTTCCTGAACGAGCGGGCGGGCACGGCCCCGTCCGAGGGGATGCAGATGTTCGTTCAGGTCCTGGTCAGCCGGTTCGCGCTCCTGAGCCTCGGAAGGCAGCAGGTCGTCATCTACGCCGCGGGGGGGGTAGTCCTCCATGCGGGGATGGCGGCCCTCCTGAGCGCGGCGCTCCAGCACACGTGGCTCCGCAACCGCCGCCTGGCGGTCTCGATCGTCCTCCTCCTCTTCGTGGCGTTCCAGGGGGCACTGGTCGCCCTGGCGGTGGGCAAAGTTTAAACCGCCCGCCGCGATTCCGCAGGGGTCGTTGCGTTTTCGCCGTCAGATTGAGACGTGGCGGGTGTTACATACATAGAGCATGGGGCTGCGACACAAAACTCGAGGCGACCTTATCCTGGTCTCGCCCGACCCTGCGGTCGTGGCGTCGCTCCGGGAGGGATTGGCCGGGGAGCCGTACCGCCTGGTTACGGCCGCCACGCCCGCTGAAGCCATGGCTGCCGCCCGGTCGGCGAGCGCGGAGATGGCGATCGTCGACTCGCTCCTGGATCCCCCGCTCGACCACGCCGCCAGGCTGCTCAAGGTCAACTCCGCGATGGGGTTCATGCTCATCATCGGCGAGGAGCAGGACGTCCTGGCCGTCGAGGCCGCGCGGAAGGGGGCGTACGACTTCATCATGAGGCCGATCGACTCGGCCAAGGCGCGATTCCGCGTCCGCGTGGCGCTCGAAAAGCATTCCCGGGCGATCGAGGAGCGGGCCTACACGGTGGCGCTCGAGGAACGCGTCAACGACCGGACGGAGGAGGTCCTGCAGAACCGCGAGCGGATCAAGCTCCAGTTCATCAACACGATCCGCGCCCTGGAGAAGGCGCTCCAGGCCAAGAGCGTCTACACGGAAGGCCACTCGCGCCGGGTGGCCGAGAAGGCGGTCGAAGTGGCACGCCTCATGGGCGTGCCCCGCGAGCAGATCCGGCACATCGAGCTCGGCGCGCTCTTCCACGACATCGGGAAGATCGGGATCCGCGACGACGTGCTCAACAAGAGCAGCCGGCTCACCGAGAGCGAGTACGA
>CAZSCC010000468.1:0-16638 GCA_964604905.1 uncultured Planctomycetales bacterium | reverse complement strand
CGATCTCGGCCAGGCGCTTCTTCATCGCGGAGAGGAGGCCTCCTTCCCGAAGCAGCTCAAGAGGGAGCGTCCTCGCCCAAAGCTCCCGCTCCGCTCCCCGGAGGACGCGGAGTTCCGCCCGGGCGCGTTCGGTCTCACGATGGAAGCGGATGCCGAGGGCGGACAGGCACAGGACCGCGGCGGCACCGATCCCCACGAGAGGCTGGACGAAGCGGCGGAGGAACGAGGGACGTCCCTGGGAGGTTCCCAGGAGGGCGTTCGGGAGGAGATCGGGATTGGCGACGGCGCCGGAGAAGGCGGCGGCGAGCGCCGCGGGGACGTCCGCCTCCGGCCACCGGAGGACTCCCTCCTCGTCGGCGTGATCGACGGGGAACGCGCGCCAGGAATCGGTCCCGATCTCGAACCGCTCGCCCCCGACGGTCAGGGAGGAACCCGGGAACACGGCCGCGAGCGCCGCGGGGATCGAACTGACGGCGCTCAAGTTCCATCCTTCGGCGGCCCGGGTGATCGTGCCCAGGAGCTCGCGACGAACGGCGATCGAGCGGACGCTCCGGCCGACCCCAACCAGGTGGACTGCCAGCTCCTCCACGCTTTCGCCGGCCGACCGGGCTTCCGAGAGGGCGGGCCCCAGGCGCTCGAGGGCGGCACGGGAGTGGGGCCTCTCTTCGATCCATGAATCGCTGCAGGCGGCATCCCCCGGCGACAGGAGGATCGTGAGCGGGCTCTTGCGATGGTCGGGACCCACTTGCTTCAGGAGCAGGGAAACGATGCCCTCAGGAGCGTCCCCCGGATTGCGAGGGATCGTGAAGTGCTGGAAGATCCGACAGGACTTGGAGACGGTCTCCACGACGACGATCGTCGCGGTCCGACGTCCCACCGACAGGCCGAGGCTGAGAGACAATGGGTCCTTCTCCCGCTATAGGAAATCCTGGAACTCCCCGGCCGTGCGAAGCATTTTATCTGAACGCTTCGGGGAATGCACGAACTCCGTGGGTCCGGCGGGCCTACTTGCCGTCCCGGAGTCTCAGGACGCGGACGAGTTCCGCCTCGACGGCGAGGCGGTCGGGCCAGTCGGTTGGAGAGACGTCCAATGCCTGCTTGAGATCCGACGCCGCGCCGGCGAGGTCGGACTTTCGGGACCGGGCCAGGCCCCGTCCGGCGAAGGCCTTCCCATACTGCGGGTTCAGCCGCAAGGCCTCGCCGTAATCGGCGACCGCGCCGTCCGAATCGCCTCGGCGCAGGCGGGCCGTCGCGCGGTTGTAGTACGCCTCCGCGTGGTCGGGGGCCAGCTTCAGGCACTGGTCGAAGTCCGAGATCGCCCCGTCGAGGTCGCTCTTCTGGAGCCGGCACACGCCGCGGTTGTTCCAGGCGCGCACCGAACTCGGGTCGCGATCGAGGATGGCCGAGTAGTCCAGCGTCGCGGCATCCAAATCGCCCTGGTCGAGAGCCTGGTCGGCCCGCTGGAGTCTCTCCTCGCGATCTACGGTGTTGCAGGAGGCGAATGCGAGGAGCAGGGCGAGAAGGGAGGTCGTCGCGCGGGAAGCCTTCCGGATCATAGCGCTCAACAGACTACCTTGCAGCGGGTCGATTGCCAAGGGTCCAGATCCCGGAATTGACCTGAACCTTGACGGGACTCGCCGCTCTTCGCACTATGATTGTCCATGGTCGGTCCGACGAGGTGGATCATGAACCCCAGGTTGACACGCTCCGATTGGGAGGCGGTTCTCGAAGCCGCGTTGTCGATCGCCCGGGACTGGGAAAGAAAGCCCGATCCTGGGATCGAGGGATTCCCATCCCTGGGCGGGCGTCCCGATGAGGACCGGACGACCCTCCTCAAGAGGCATATCGAACTCGAGATTCAGACGCTCGAGGCGCTCTATGCGCTCCGAGATCGAGCGGAGCCTCCCATCGAGATGCCTGTCGAAATCCAGGGAATACTTCGCCGCCTGCTTTGGGAGTAGGTCGTCCTATTCCCCCCCCCGTTCGAGTCTAGCGACACTCTTGTCCAACCCCGGCGCACATGCGAAACTCACATCAATGGAGCTTGAAGGCGGGTTTCCCACGCCTCTTCTGCCCTGTCCATTTTGCGGGGGGACGGCCTTTCGCGTCGATACCATGGAGGACGACCTGGAAGGGATCCGCCTTCTCTACTTCATTCAATGCGACTCCTGCAACGCGATGGGCCCCTCGATCTCCGGAGGACCCATCGCTGCCGGGGCGGCCTGGAATTGCAGGAGCTCGACGCCCATTCAAGGTCTTGCTCGCGCCGACCGGGGTAGCCTGTTCGGATCCAACGCCCGGAAGATCCGACTGCCGGAGGCGCGCCCCTGTCCCTTCTGCGGCCACGCGTCAGCGTTCAGGGATGGGGCGGTCATGCCGGTTCCCCTCGCAATGGTCCTGTGCGACCATTGCGAATCGACCGGACCGGACTGCGATGACGCCGAGGACGCCCTGGTGCGCTGGAACGGGCGCTCCCGGTAAAGCGCTGGCTCGTAAAGGCGGCGGAGGGGCGTTGCGGCGCGGGGCCTCCGGAGTGCGCTACCCGGGCTGGTGCCTCATCGAGGACGGGCCGCCATGATCGAAGCACCCCTGCGTCCCTGGCTGAGCCTTGATCCGCTGTAAAGCATCGTCTAAACTTGAACCAGCTTGAAGACGCATCTCCTTCGCTTGGAGAGAGGATGTCGACGTCACGCCTGGATCTCGTGCTCGCGCTCGACGAGGGTTCACGGCTCCGACTGGATGCGCGGGACCCCATCTCGGTTGCTGGGAGCATCATCACGTTCGAGGGCGCTCGGAACACCTCGCGCCGAATGGCCCGGGTCCCGAGTCTCTTGCCAAAGTGGCGGGACGCCTCCCCGGCCGACGCGGAGCGGGCTCTTGAGATCATCGAGCGCTGCGGGATTTACACGATAATCGCCGTCCTGGAGAAGACCCCGGCGAACGTTCAGGCGTTCCGTGATCAGACGAAAGCCGCCCTCGTGGAGGATCACTCCCGGCTCCAGGTGATCGCAGCCGCGGAAGGTAGGAACCCTACGCCCTATCCGACCCGGCCCGATCCGTTCTTCCATCTCGTGGGCCTCGCTTCCGCTTGCCGTTACCTCAAGGATGTGGTCGATCACGAGATCCATCGTCGCCGGATCGAGAGGCAGGCGGAGCGTCGCGTCCGAAAGGTCGTCGTACGGATGGACGTGGTCGTCGACCGGCATGACGCGCCATCGACGTACCAGGAGGCAGTCGAGGGGGCATACGGAAAGTTCGCGGAACGGATCTCAGGCACGATCGGGTCCACTGGGCAGGACGTGCGCTTCGAATTGCGGCAGGTCAGGTTCGAGAAGGAGCAGATGGAGCCACTTCTCCTCCTGGCGGATTATCCTTCCGGGATCGTCGCCGCGCACGAGATCCTGGCCTACCGACTGACGAACGGACGGACAAGGGCGGACATCGAGCAGTGGTACCGGCGACTCATCGAGAATCCGCGGGTGATCACCCGCCGTGTCCCGCTCGAGGAGTGCGTGCGTTATCTCGAAGCCGCCGTGAAGGAGAGCCGCCTGGAATTCAGTGCGATGGGTTTCCACGAGCCCATCCCCGGGAGTACTGGTAGTGAATAGCCCGGAGGATCGGAATCGCGAGATGATCGAGCTCATCAAGTCGACCCTGGAGCAGCAGAGCAAGGAGTACTCGGCGCTCAGGCTCCAGGTCTTCGTCTTCCGGAGGGACACTAGGGTCGCCCAGAGGCCCGACGACTGGCGTCTTCTCCAAGGCCGCATCACCGCGATCAACCATGTGGCTTCCCCCATCGAGCCCACCCGACTCGACTATGGCGACTTCGTATACGAGGAAAGGCCTCTCTCGTTCGAAGAGCTCCTGACTTTGGTTGAGGAGCTTCTCTTGGGGTCGGTGTTCAGGCTTGCCGATCGCGCGCTCACGATGACGCGACCGATCTCCCTGACGCACGAGTACGCGACCAAGGATCGCTATCCGCCCGTCGCCGATCCCTGCCACTGGTTCCGAACACACCTCGGGCAGGTGTCAGACCTGAGGGTCGAGCCGCTTCTAAAGCTCGGCCTTCCCGTCTATCCGGACTATCGAACCCTCGCCCATCACCTATTCGGTCTCCGAGATGAATACTCGGATAGCTGGATCGGGGCGTTTGACCTGCTCCTCCCTGGGTACGGGGCCATAATCGATGACGTTCGGGTGAAGGGCCGCCGCGTCGAGGTTCGGACCAGGATTGACTCGGCGATCACCGAGGGCTACAAGATCTTCGCGTGGGCCCGGCGCGATTCGGAACACTACTGCCGAGAAGCCGACGTCAAGGGTCCGCGGACCGTCTTGCGCTTCCCTAAACCTCCCAAGAACGGGATGGTATTCCTGTACGAGATCAAGACCCATTCGATGGTCGACAGGTGGGGGAATACGCTCTTGGACCTCCAGAAGCGAGATGAGGTTCCCCCGAGGACGCCGGAGGACTGGAGGAGAAGGATTCTCGAGGGCGAGGGGCAAGATCTCGAATTCAAGCACTTCATCGACCCGCCGGGTTTGTCGAAGAGACGCTATGCGGATCGGATCGAGGCGCATGAGATAGCCAAGCAGCTTGTGGCCTTTGCCAACTCGAACGACGGTGCGTTCTTGCTCGGCGTCGACGATGAGGGGGGGATCCACGGTGTCGACGATCCGCGGGCAGTCAAGGCCAAGGTGACGGAGTTCGCCCGGAACAATTGCGACCCACCAATCACGCCGAGGATCACGGTCGTGAACTTCGGCCGGAAGAAGGTCGTCGCTGTCTTCATCCCGCACAAGCCCCGGATCCACGCGACGAAGGGTGGCCAAGTCTACATCCGCTGCGTCGGGACCAGCCGACCGGCGAGTGCCTCCGAAATAAACAGCATCGTCAGTCAGGCCGCTTCCCCGATACCGGGACTCATGGGACTGTCAACAAGGAGGCGGCGTCCATGAGCGATCCCCTGGCTGGGCTTGCCGAGCTTCTCAGGAACAGAAACAGGGTTGACGCGGAGATCGCCCGCCTTATCGTCCGCCCCGCGATTCGCGGCCATCTTGGAGAGTTCATCGCGTCGCACGTTTTCAGGATCAAGCTCGAGGATTCTGCCTCGCGGAAGGCCTGGGATGGGCGCTTCACGACGGGTGCGCTCGCCGGCCGGACCGTGAACGTGAAGTGGTACGCTATCCAGGAAAACTGCTTGGACATCACCCCGGAGTCGCTCCCGGACTTCTACCTCGTCCTCGCGGGGCCACAGGGTCGGGCGGGCTCGTCAAGGGGCGGCCACCAGCCCCTCGTGCTCGAGAGCGTCTACCTCTTCGAGGCTGAGCCGCTCGTCCAGGTCCTCAAGGCGAGGGGCACAAGAATCTGGAACCCGACGAGCGTGCCGAAGAAACACTGGGAAGCGGCCGAAGTCTATCCGAGGAGCATGAACGGCACGTTAGTCCTCACGCCCGAACAGCGCGCTCTGTTGGAACTGTTCTCGACAGGGAGAATTCAGGAGACGAAGAAGCCGACGAAACCGTGATCGACCATGAACTCAAGGTCGTGGTGGAGACCGTCCGCCAGGCTAAGAAGTTGCTGGAGGGGCACCAGGATACCGCCAAGGATTTGGGACCTCATGTGCCTGGATTTCGAGGACTTGCGCGGGCCATGTGATTCCTGGTTGACGCTTTTTTCCTTCTCATGCTACCGTTAGCGTGGAACTCCGGAGGACGCGTATATGGTCGCCAATCGCAAAGGACCCCGTGAAGGCCCACAACCCCTTGTTCGCCATTGCCCAACCTGCAAAGGCGAGGTGTTTTCCGTTGATAGCCGTAACCAGCCTGCCGAAACGTCGCACCGTTATCAATGCGTGGTTTGCGATCGTGTCTACGAAATAAATCTGATGGACCGCGTTCGGAACGAGGACCCCCACGCGCCAGGCCGATAACTTGGGTTGACGGACGGGAGGCGCTTTCAGAATGAACGTCATTATCTTCCGGCAGGATCGCAGTCATGAGGAATCCCGGAAGGTGCTCTTTTCTGAGTTGAAGGCGGGGCGGCTCCGACAAGGGTGGTCCTATTCGAAGCATTTCGACCTTCATTTCGGCAAGAAGGAATGGATAAAGCGATACAGGTCGAATCGAGATTCCGGGGATACCAACGGCACTCCGAAGAGTAGCTGGGAGAAGATCGCCGGAATGCTCAAGATCCAACCCGGGGACCTCGTCGTAGTTCCAAACCAGCCTGACGACGATCATCTCACGATCATGGAGACCGTTTCCGCGAAGGGAGCTGACGACTTCCCATGCTACAGGTTCGGCCGGGGGATAGGTCCAGATTTCAGGCATTGCGTCAGCGTCAACGCCAACTCCGTACGATCACATCGATACGCACAGGTCCATAGAGGAATCCGTTTGGCGCTGACCAGCGGCTACTATCGGAGTCCCGTCCAATTCGTCCACGATAAGAAACTGATAGAGGCTCTCGAACGGCTGTTCTTCGGGAAGGGAGGTGCGGCCCGACTCGCCGGAACATTTCCGGAGCCCAACCGGAAGTGCGCGATGGGGGGCGGAGATGACCCGTCCCTGGCGCTGTTCGAACCGAAGCCGGACGGCGACTACTTGGTACGAATTCGGGGCGGCCGAAGAGTACAGACGAGAAGACACGAAACCCTAGTCGGGATGGCAGGGCGATTCCTGAAGACACAATGCGCCATGACCGTCCATACACCCCATCCCAGGGATCTCTACTCCTCCCGGCCGAGGGAGATCATTTTTGAGGCGAAGGTTATTTCTGGCTCCGGAACTAAGAGCGTTCGTGAGGCGGTAGGACAGCTCTTCTGGTATCGATACAAGTACGGGCCCCCAGAGGCCGACCTCTGTGTCCTGCTCGACAGGCAGCCGTCGCGATCGATCGTGGCCTTCGTAGAAAGAGGCCTCGGACTTCTGATAGTCTGGATGCACAGGGACGGGTTGGTGGCTGGACCGAAGACCCAGTCCATCCTTCGCCTCCCAACCTAAGCCTCTCGTTGTCGTGGTCTGTCCTTGGGGAGGGCACCTGGCTCAGGTGCCTGTCCAGAAACATGAGGATTCTTTCCGGCATTGCGTTGCGGAGCGACGTCCGAAAGAACCCTCTGCATTCTTACATTTCGGATACGATCTGGTGACGGCATGAAGCTCCTTCACGCGCTCCTGGTGGCGGGCGTCGCGGCGGCCTGCGTCGGCTCCGGCGCGGAGACGCAGCAAGGCCCTTGAGGACGAGTCTCGCGCCGTGCGCAGGGCCGCGGCCAGAGCGCTGGCCAGGATCGGGCCCGCGGGGAATGAATCCGCCCTCGCGCTGTGTCGCGCGTTGAGGCAGGACGACCGGACCGTGCTGTGGGGTGTGCTCGAAGCGTTGTCCGCCATGGGCGCCGAAGCCGTTCCCGCGCTCTGCAAGGCCCTGGAGGACGAAGCCGATGAGGGGCGGGTGATGGAGGCCGCCGCCTTGGCCCTGGAGCTGATCGGCGCCCGGTCCACGGAGGCGATTCCCGCGCTCGTGGCGGCCATGGGCCGCGAGGTCACGATTCGTTCGGGCTTTGAGATCGATGCGACCACTTTCTTCGCGCGCCGGGCGCTCTCGAAGATCGGCCGTGCCGCGGTGCCCGCCCTTCTCGGGGCCGCGAAGGACCCCAACCCCTTCGCCCGTGCCGGCGCCCTGGAGGCCCTGGGGGCGATCGTCTCGGCCGCCCGGGACAGCGTGCCCCTGAAGGGAAGGCATTCGGGGAGGGTGGCGCGGGTCCTTGGAGTGCTCGGACCCGGAGCCGTCCCCGCGCTCATCCAGGCCCTCATCCGGACGCCGCGATCCGGATCCTCCAGGAGCGCCGCGATCGGTCCGAGCTGATTATTCGCCTCCAAACGCCCGAGCGCCACCGCCGCGGACGCGCGTGGTCTGGCGGCCGCATCCTTGAGAAGCGGGGCGAGCTCGGCACGGTGCTCCTGGACTCCCATCATTCCGAGCGCGGCCGCCGCCGATGAACGGACGTCGGGGTGGGCATCGCGGAGGCGGTCGGCGATCGCCGGCGCATGGCTCCTGTCGCCCAGCTCTCCCAGCGCGTAGGTCGCTGTCGATCGGACCTCGGGAACCCCGTCCTGAAGCAGCGGCAGCAGCTGTGGCGTGAACTCCCTGGCCCGGAAGGTACCGACCCATCGAGCCGCTTCCGTCCGCGACTCGGGTTGTTCGCTCTTGAGGTGGGGGACGAGGAGGGTCACATAAGGCTCGATCATCCGGCAGGAGAACATGCCGCCGATCAGTTCGCCCGCCGAGAAATGGATCCCGCGTTCCTTCAGCACCTCGGCCAGGGCGCGAACCTCGCTCCGCTCGAGATCGCCGGCGCTCCAGGACTCCTCCGCCGTGGTGATGACGCCCAGGTGCTTCGAGTGGTCTCCGTTCAGGATGGCCTCCTCGAGCCCTGGAAGGGCGATGAGACGCTCCCCCAATTTCCTTCGGAACCGGATTCTCTCCAGGGCGTCCTTCGCTCGGCCCGCCACTTCGGCGTCGCTGCTCCTGGACACCGTCTGGAGGCGGACGAGATCCTGATCCGTCCAGGCCTTCCAGTTTTCCAGGAGAGTTGCCGTGGCCTTGTTGCGAGCGGCGACGTCCTCAGAAACCCACTGCTTGGTGAGGTTTTCGATTCGCGAGCTCGATGAGTCCTGCACCAGGGCGGCCAGAAGGGCCAGGACAAGGGCGCGGGGGGTCATCGCTTTCTCAAGTATACGGCCAGGAGGGTCCAGGCGCCGGTCCTAAAGTCGCGCAACCGATCGTGGGGAGCGCCTGCCCTGCCTGTTGGGGCTCAATGAAGAACGATGTCGGAGAAGCGGAACCCATGTACGGCCCTTCCGGGGCGCCAAGTCCGTCCTGGACGAACGGGCCGGCCTGGACCCAGGCCCCGCCGAAGGTGAGATGGGTTTCGAGTTTCCAACAGTCGCCAAAATCCGCCGCTCTTTCGGACAGGTACGCGCATCCGGAAGTCAGGATCATGAGCAAGGGAAGAAGTCTGGTCACTGGACCCTGTCTAATCCGGTGGAGGTGAAAAGGCGACCTTGACCCGACGGGAGGGCTCGCGAAGCGACCGATCCCAGAACGCCGAGTGCCCGATCGGATAGAGGCTTTCCCCCGTGAGCCAGTAGACGCGGTCCTGCCAATCCTTGGGGAGCGTTTCAGCACGGAGGTCGACGGTCAATAGGGACTTCCCACCGCGTCCGGAGCTGATGTGGTACGGAATCAGATAGACATCGCTGTCGTCGATCCGATAGCCGATTCGCGCCACGAATTCCCCCGGACCTCGAGTCTGTTCGACCTCGACGGTGATCGTACTGTCCTTGATCCATATCCGGGGAGGATTCTTAAAGAGATGGGGCGGCACGCCGAGACCGTCGTCGACGTACCCGACGGAACTGGAAGAGACGCAGCTCGCGATCGACAGCAGGAGAGGTCCGAGAATGAGAACGATGAACCTGGCAGCCACTCTCAAAACCCTCCCAGGGAGTATATCCGCCCCGGCCCGACTCATCATAAGCGTTTCGTCAACCACCCCGTTCCGGCATCCTGCGAGGGACATCCTCTGACCCGATCCACGCCGGTCTATCGCCACAAACCGGATTCGCCTTCGCGCCCCCCTCCGCACCTGCCTCCAACCCTTGACAGCTGGATCCCCCGCGAATTTCAACCTGCCCCAACCCGCTCTAACTCCTTGCCTCCCCGCATCTCCCTCGTCCATTGAGGAACTGCTGCATCTCCTGCCCATCCATTGCGCCTGATGTCAGATTCTGTCAGAATCATCGCCGCGACCGGGGCAGGGAGGAAGACAGTGTTCGTTGGCGTTGCCCCGGTCTCTCTCCGCGCTCGGAGACGGTCCTCAAGTAGCTCCCCCTCGCTGACCCCCGCATCCGGTTTTCTCGATTCTGAATCCAAAACTCTGGAGAGGACATGATCACAAGTCTCACTCAGGCGGACTTCATCCGAATCTCAAAGGAGACGATTGACCCCGCCCTCCGTCTCAAGTTTCTCCGAAAGAAAGGTGTTCCGGGGGACGTGGCGCAGCTCATATTGAAAGAACGGCCGCGCCGGCATGAGGATCTTCTACGGATCCCAGGCTTGATCCGAAAGGAGCCCCGGCTTTTGCGCCGACTGATCGAGGCGCCGGCGCTGGGGTCCCTGTCCCGGGCATCTCGCTCGGGTGAGCTGAAGGAATTCAAGACGGGTCGTCAGGCGGCAGGAATCGTGGGTGAACTCCGGACCCTGTCCATGCCCGACGGGAAAACCCTCGAGATCGCGCTCCGGGACGCGGTCGGGGAAATCGCTGCAGTCCAGCTGGACCCGGACGACTCCTTCCAATGGCACACGATCCGTTTTCTCGACGTCCCGATCCCCTATCTCTGGACCCTGAGCCAGAATCAGAAGGGACTTCTGCACACCCGGCTTCAGGTGATCCCTCGATCGGCGCTGGAGACCTTTCTGAGTGGACCCTCGACGTCGCCGAACGACCCGATCGATTCGCGCCTCCGAGGATTGGCCGGAATCGTGATCGCTTTACAGAACTTTACCGCCTCCAACGCAGACAGGAAGCTGGTCACGCTGGGCTTCGATCCCCTGGCGGGATCGCGCAATCCCGATCCCGGGATTCTCGTGGACGGGAATCCGGATGACATTGAGATGACCGACGATGACCGCGAGCGGGATTGCACGAGCTTCAACGGCTGCGGACCTGAATTCAGCAAGGACCTCGCCGACAGGATTCCCGAGTTTACGTTCGGGGAGTGTTGCAACGCCCACGACATCGCGTACTGCAAAGGGTGCTCGGAATGCGACCGGGTCAAGGCGGACAGCGACTTCCTGGAATGCATGCTGGCAAGCTCCTCCACGGCAAAAGGGGATGCGCTCGCCTTCATTTACTATCTTGCCGTCCGGGCGATTGGAGTGGTGGCCTTCAACCATTGCTTCGACCGCAACGGGATCACGGGGCTTGTCAGCGCCGTCGCGGGAGTGATTGCTGGCGTGGGGATGGGCGCTCTTGCCCTGGGCTTGGGACTGGCTGGACTCGGTGCCGCAGGCGTGGGGGTGGTGGGTGCGGGAGCCATCACTTGGGTCTTGAGCTATCTGCTTTGCGTGCCGTGCGAGCTGGTGGATCGGCGACTGGAGTCGGCGATTGAGGAAGTCGAAGAATTCGAGCGGCGGGTCCGTCAGGAGGTCCGCCGAAGGAGAAGAGGCTGTAGAAGGCGCCGGGGATTTCTCGCGAAGATCCGCTGCCTGACGAAGCTACTGTTGCTGATCATCCTTTGGATTCTCGTCGTGATCTGCTTTGTGGTGGTGAAGATCGGCTTCAACCTGATCCGAATCCTGCTCTGCGGGGGGCTGAATCGAACGTGATCCGGGGGCTCGTCGCAGACGGAGCGGCTCCCTTCGCGCCATGAGGAGCCGCTGCAGCGGGCAAGCCGCATGCGGTCGATGTCAAGACGCCGATCGATCCCGTATGGTACTTTTAATCGTCCCGCCGTTCTTGGCCGTCGCAGCGTCGTAGGCGCCCGAGAGCTCCTTCTCGGTGTCGTCGATGAACCCCGTCCGGAGACGGACCGGCGCTGCCTGCGGGCGGGGTGGACCCTCACGCTGCGGGATCGAGATAGCAAGCCGCCTGATCGGCTCGGTTCCTGCTGTGGCCGAGCCGCTCAACCGCCTCCTCCCTGGCCGTGCGGCGTGCGTCTCCCGGAGCTTCGCCCCCCTCGACCATGCGCGCGTACCGGAGGCGGTAGAATTCCCGGGTCGAGAGCCGCCGGAGCCCGTGGCTCCCGGCCGCCCGCCCGCCGGCGGCCTGGACGGCGCGACGCCACGCCATCTGGTAGCCCCTTCGGGCGGCCAGCGGTTCGCCCGCCTTCCCCAGGTGCTCGGCGATCGCGGCATACAGGTCGGCGGACACGGGGGCCTGGACCAGGCGTCCGCCCTTGCCGATGATCTCGACCCGGTTCCCTTCCTTGAGGCATCCCCTTGTCAGGCGATCGGTGACGGAGACGCTGCGCCCGGCGGTCTCGATCTGGAGGCGCGCGGCCAGGTGATAGGCCCGGGGTTCGCCCGTCCGGGCGAGGTGTCTCTCGTCCCAGGAGCGGAGGATTTGGATGGCCCGCGCCGCGATCTGTGGGGAGGGGGTGACCCGCCCGGGTCCGGCGAGGGCTGCGGTTCGTCCTAGTTCACGGATGGCCCCGGCGGTGCGCCGGGCCAGGGCGAAGAACTGTTCGCTACGACCGATGAGCGCGCCCAGCTTGGCCAGATGACTGCATCGGGCTTCCAGGGTGCTCGCGGCGAGCCCGCGGGCGATCCCGTCCTCGATGAACGCCTTGAATTCCTGCTTGCCGATGTCCTCGAGGCGCTGGGCGCCGAACTTGTCGTGGGCGAACTCCACGAAGGCCTTGAGCGTTTCCTCGTAGCTCCTCCGGGTCGATCCGGCGAAGATGAGGTTCCTCGTATACCGATTGGGATCGCCGCACTCCCGGAGGCCCCTCAGCTTGAGGTCGTGTTTCGTCGCCCCCTCCGCGCGGAGGGCGAACCACCGCTCTTGGGCGTTCCAGAGCCGGTCGTGCAGGTCACTTTTCATCGCGCTGAGGCTCATCGATCCCCCTTTGACCCCCCTGGGTCGGGCTGCACTGTGTCTGTCTTTACCACCGGACGCACCTTCATTTTTCGCGCGATTTGGGTGTTCAGCGCGGAACCGCCTCGGGCGATTCCGGAAAAGCGGCGCTTTTTCGGTGGGAAAGTGCCGCCGAACCCGGGTGCGTGGCACGAAACGGCCGACGTCCGTCGCCGTTACGTGCACGCACCACCCGTCCCCTCGGGACCACGCGCGATCCCGCTTTTTTGCGGAGCCTGGGGACCAGGACCTCCGGGCGGCCAGGGCGCATCGGTCCGGCCGCCGTGTGAGCGCCCCCGCTGCGCCGACCATCCGCCAGAGGGTCCGGACGAGGTGGTGTAGGTCGTCCGGTCTTGGAGATGGCTGGGGCGGGGGCAAAGGGAAAAGGGAAAGGGAAAAGGGAAAAGGCAAAGAAAGGTAGTAGGACAGGCGCGGCAGGGTCGGGGCTCGGCTCCTTTGGGAGCCGCCACCCCAGGCGGGGTCCGGCGTGGAGCGGCCGACCGGTCTTCGAGACGATCCCGTCTCGATCCCGTTCGGCCGCCCCGCGCCGGAGCCCCGACCCTGCCACGCCGGGCGAACGCCGCCATCCCCGCGCAGCTTGGGTACTCGCCTCATTGTCAAAGAACCGGGGTCACTCGTCCGCCCCGCCTGCGGGACGGGCGGGTGACCCCTCCCCTGTAAAGGGGAGGGGTCCGCCAAAGGGATCATGTCGGTTGCATGGAGGGCTCCGTGTCGGACTGGTTCCAGATCCCAGCCTCCCGGTGGGCCTCGGCCTGCATCTCCTGGAAGCGGCGCCAGGCCGCCCGCGGGTCGCCCAGCTTGAGAAGCCCGCTCAGGCGCTTCTCGCTGAAGTAGCGGACGGTGGCCGGGTCGCGGTTGATCTTGAGATACTCCTGGATGGGGGCGGGCAGCTTGAGGAGGTTGAGGTACTGCCGGATGCCCGCCTCGTCCTTCCCGACCTCCCGGGCCAGGGCGCAGACGCTCTTGATCTTCTTCTCGGCCATGAGGTTCCGGTAGAACTCCGCCCGCTCTAGAGGGCGGATGCGCTTGAGATGGGCCTCGTACTGCTCCCAAACCTGCTGGTCGATGGTATCGAGGTGCTTCAGCAGTTCCGGCTTCTCGTCCAGAGCGAAGAATCGGCGCTTGTCCTTAGCCCGGGTGTAGTAGTGGGCCAAGGCCGGCAGCGTACGCTGGGTCTGGGGCGTCGAGTTGTTTCGTCCAGACTCACCGAAGGGATACCATCCTTCTTTACCGCACCCCGAATTTGCCTTGTAGGCCAATTTGGACAGGGTTTGGAAGGGTTCCCTGAGGTTCAACACGGCCTTCCTGCCGGAAATGACCACTTTAGAAATGATGGAATCCACGAGCTTGCGGCGCTCGTGGTTGTCCTGCTGGCTCAGGTAAAGCTGGTGGGCCCGCTGGGCCAGGTCGAGGATGCGGTCGGCCTGGTCCATGTAGCCATGGTCCGAGGACTGGTGGGCCGCGATCTCGTTCTGGACTTCGATCAGCCGTCCGCGCCAGGTGGCGACCTTCTCCTTGTACTCTTCGACCGTCAGCACCTCGTCGAGCCGGTCCGCATAGGCTTTCCCGATCCATGTCCGAAGGCGGGTGTACTCGGTCTGGAGAGCGGTAACGCGCTCCGTTCGGAAGGTACTTTCGCCCACCGTGCTTTCCCGGAGGGCTGACTTGATCTGGGCCAGCGTGGCCAGGTCGACTTTGAGACCCTTCAAGGGCTCGCCGAGTTGGGCGACCAAGTCGCGCTCCGAGATGTGGGAGCCGTCGCAGACCTTCCCGCCGCTTCTCCAGCCCGTGCAGCGGTAGTAGACGTACGTTCTTTCCACCCGGTTCTTCTGCGTCTTGAGATGGGTTTCCGCCGTGATGGGGCCACCACAATGGCCGCAGAGGGCGAACCCGACGAAGGCGATCTTCTTGGTGTGGGGTCGCTTGCTGTCGCCCATGACCTCCTGCACGCGATCAAACAGCGCTTTGGAGATGAGGGGCTCATGTTTGCCGATGACGGCTTCGTCCTTCCAACGGACCAGCCCGTAGTAAAAGGGATTCCTCAGGATGCGGTGGATGCCGCCAAGCCCAAGCGGCTTTCGGAACATGGGGTGTGCGAGTCCCGCTTTGCCGGCGACCCCGACCAGATCGTTGAGGGTATGGCGTCCGGTCGCATACAGCTCGAAGAGCTTCCGGATCATCGGGGCCATGCTCGGATCGACAAGGATTTCCCGGCTGGCGATGTCGTTGACATACCCGGTAGGAGCGATGGCCGGGAAGCCCCCTTGTTTCACCTTCTGCAGCATGCCCTTGGTGACTTCCTCGGAGAGGTTGTTGACGTAGTTCCGCGCCAGGACTACCTGGATGTCGAGTCGAAGCTTTTCCGAGGACCGGGAGTCCTTCCCGATGAAGAAGTTCTCTTTGAAGAAATGGGCTTCCTTGTCGTGCTTCTCGATCAGGTCGTAGATGCGGACCAGATCCGCGTAGTTCCGGGTCATGCGATCGGCCTTCTCGAAGATCATCGCCTGCACGTCGGGGTGCGAGCGGACGAAGGCGACGAGCTCCGCGAAGCCTTCGCGGCCGCCAGCCTTGGCGGATTCCGCGATGGTCCAGGTCCTGGCGATCTCGATGCCCTGACGACGGGCATACTCCAACCCGTATTCGACCTGGGAGTCGACGGAGTAGCCCTCTTCCTCCTGCTCTTTGGAGGAAACCCGGACGTAGAGAACACCCTTCTTCATCAGGCTGCCCCTTTCTTCTCGCGAAGCTGTCGGTCCCACTGGTCGAGGAGGGTAAAGAAGGCGACCACGTGACCGCGTTCCTCCTCACTCCATGCGACGGGTGCCGGTGCTGCCATACTCCGATGCTGCGCACCGGCACTCGTTATAACAGCGAGGGGCGTCAGAGGTTCGTGAGTTTCCATTCCAACAGTCCTCCAGCATGGGTCAAAGATCCGGAGGACCCTCGCAGGACTCCCGGTCCCCAGGCAATCGACAGTAACCGCAACCCGATCTCGCCCGATCCCTCGTCGCGTTCCTCTACCCTCCATCGCGGGCGAGCACCCCCCCTTGTGGCAGAAAAAATTATTCCGGGGCGCAGATACCTCAAATTCCTGCCCCGTACTCCCTCTACCCTCCATCGCGGGTGAGAGGGTCGAAACCTAACACCTAAAATTCATGCGGATTGAAAATACCGTTGATCGATCCCTTCGTCGCATCCCTCTACTACCCATCGCGGGCGAGAACCCGTTTCAGGGCACTTTTGCGTGCCGTATGGGCGAGATCGGTTTATTTCGGCGAGGATGACAGGGTTTGCGTTTCCGCCATTTCATCGGTCGTAGGTTTGGTCATTGGGGGCGAGCGGAGCGACTGCGTCACCCCCACATCACTTTGTGAAAATCTTGCGTCCCAAATGTGTTGAAATCCATCGCATAGCTCCACAGGGCGAACAGCTTCTTGTCGGCTCGCCAATAGGATTTACCAAATCCGTTGTCGAGAACCTCTTTCCAATCCAGTCCCTCGCCATAGTGGGCGAAGAGCAGGGTGTTCCTGGCTCGAATGGCTTTCTCATTCTCCAGGGGGCATTGGTAGATGACGCAGTGGAGCTTCTTGCGCCAGATCGTGGTAATGATTCGACCTTCCTGAATCTTGAAGCACTTATCTTGGGCGCCCGGCGCCTTCTCGTGAGGCCCTTCTTCTTCAAGATGGCCTTCTATTGTGAGAGTCTTTGGATCCTGGGGAAGTCTAAATGTCGGGAGAGCCATCCAGAGTCTCCGGGTGTCAAGTGGAAACCGGTCGCCGTATCGGGAATCCTATCTGCCTAATTGGGCATCCTCAGACTCGCGTTCTTCGCCCGCCCCTGCTAGCTAGTTCCTGTTGCTTAGCCGGGTGAAGTGCTCGTAAAACGCATCTATTTGGCAATTCGGACGCGATTCTTGAATGAGGCCCTCCCTCGCAGCGGTTCTTAAGTGTGAGAGCACAAGAACTGTGGAGGGAGGGCCGTC
>CAZSCC010000467.1:0-19251 GCA_964604905.1 uncultured Planctomycetales bacterium | reverse complement strand
TCCAGGTACTTCTCCATCAGGATGGGCGGGATGAAGAGCGTGTCCGCGTTGTTGTCGAACCCGGCGCCGCCGCCGCCGTCGGCCGGGAACTTCGCGGAGGGCTTCGTGTCGACGCCCATGAGGTCGCGGATCGTGCGGTCGTACTCGCTGCGGCTGAGTCGGTGGATGAGGACGCGGCCCGGGTCGCGCGGCATCTTCTCGTAGTCGATCGTGGCGAGCGCGCGCTCGAGAAAAGCGACCAGGCGGTCGCGTTCCTCGGGCTTCGGCTGCGGCTTGCCCTCGGGGGGCATCTCCTTCTCTTTGACCTGCGAGAGGATCTTCTTGAGGGTCTTCGGGTCCCGCTGGAAGGCGGCTTCGTCCTTGTAGGCCGACAGGTTGAGGTTGCCCTTGGGCTTATCGGCGCCGTGGCACTTGAAGCAGTGGGTCTCGAGGAGGGAGATCGGCGTCGCGGGAGGCTTCAGCGGTTCCTGCGGACGGACGGCCGCCGCCATGCAGGCCAGGAGGAGGCCGGTCCCGAGCGCGAGCCGCAGCATCGTAAGGATATAACGCGGGAGCGCCCCGGAGTTTCACCCGGTTCCTTATCTGCAGGATTAGAAACCCCTCCTTCCGTCCTTGAGTTATATAGGTAACCCATAGGGTTAACCCATAAGGGACGCTTGGAGCGGGATCGGTGCGCGAGAAACTACTACTCCTCCTGGTTCTGAGCCTGGCGGCGGGCGCTCCGGCGTCGCCGCAAGCCGCATCCCCTCCGGTCGAGGACGCCTACCGGACCAAGATCACGCCGCTGCTCGCGAAGTACTGCTTCAAGTGCCACGGCCCCCAGCTTAAGCCCAAGGCCGAGCTGAACCTGACCAAGTACTCCGGCGAGGCCTCCATCCGCGAGAACCGCAAAGTGTGGAAAGATGTCCTGGTCAAGCTCCACACCCGCGAGATGCCCCCCGAGGAGGCCAAGGAGCAGCCCAGCGCGGAGGAACGCGAGACGCTCACCAAGTGGCTCGAAGGGGTCCTCGACAAGGTCGACCCGAACGCGCCCAAGACCGCCGGTCGCGTGACCGTCCGGCGCCTCAACCGGTTCGAGTACCGCAACACGGTGCGCGACCTCCTGGGGGTCGACTTCAACCCGGTGGGCGACTTCCCCTCCGACGACGTGGGCTACGGCTTCGACAACATCGGGGACGTCCTCTCGCTCCCGCCGCTCCTCATGGAGAAGTACGTGGCGGCCTCGAAGAAGATCGCCGAGGAGGCGGTCAAGTCGAAGGACAAGGACAAGCTGATCTTCACCGCCCGGGCCGTTCCCGACGCCAAGCCTCCCAAGCTCGCGCGCGACGCGGCGAAGGAGGTCCTGGCGAGGCTCGGCCTCCGCGCCTTCCGCCGTCCCGTGCAACCCGACGAGATGGAGCGGCTCCTCAAGCTCTACGACACGGGGGAGAAGATCGAAGGGGGCGACTTCGAGAAGGCGATGAAACTCCCGATCCGCGGGATGCTCGTGTCGCCCCACTTCCTCTTCCGCGTGGAGTTGGAGGGGGGCCTCGAGACGTATCCGTTGAGCCCCTGGGAGCTCGCCAACCGGCTTTCGTACTTCCTCTGGGGGTCGATGCCGGACGACGAGCTCTTCGAGCTGGCGAAGACCGGCCGGATCCTGAACCCGCCCGTGATCGAGGCGCAGGCGCGCCGGATGCTGAAGGACCCGAAGTCGGCGGCGCTTTCCGAGCATTTCACCCCGCAGTGGCTCCAGGTCCTGCGGCTGGAAGAGATGAAGTTCGATCCGGCCAAGTTCCCCGCGTGGGACCCCGCTCTCCGCGGGGACATGATCCGCGAGACGGTGCTCTTCTTTGAGGCGATCAAGAGCGAGGACCTGAGCGTCCTGACGTTCCTCGACGCGGACTTCACGTTCGTGAACGACCGGCTGGCGAAGCACTACGGGATCGCCGCCGCGGGCGCGGGGTTCCAGCGCGTGAAGCTCGCCGACCCCCGGCGCGGGGGGATTCTCACTATGGGGGCCGTGCTGGCGGCCACCTCCGACCCCGACCGGACGAGCCCCGTCAAGCGCGGCAAGTGGGTGCTCGAGACGGTGCTCGCCACGCCGCCGCCCCCTCCCGTGCCCGACGCGGCGAACCTGAAGGCGGACCCCGAGTCGGCGCGGCTCCCGCTCCGCCAGCGGATGGAGAAGCACCGGGCCGACCCGAACTGCGCGAGCTGCCACAAGCGGATGGACCCGATCGGCTTCGGCTTCGAGAACTACGACGCGATCGGGGCCTGGCGCGACCGCGACCAGGGGCAGCCGATCGACGCCTCGGCGGTCCTCCCGGAGGGGACGAAGTTCAACGGCCCCGTCGAGCTCCGGAAGATCCTCAAGGAGCGGAAGTCGGAGTTCGTCGAAGGGTTCGCGGAGAAGCTGCTCACCTACGCCCTCGGCCGGGGCGTAGAACATTACGACGGTCCGGCCGTGAAGACCGTGGGGGACGCGGTCGCCAAGAACGGATACAAGTTCAGCGCCCTCGTCGTTGAGATCGTGAAGAGTTATCCGTTCCAGTACCGGCAGAAGGACAAGGGGAAGAGATGATGCGGGATCTGAAGCTCAGCCGCCGGACTCTGCTCCGGGGCGCCGGGACCGCGGTCGCGCTCCCGTTCCTCGAGGCGATGTTGCCTCGCACCCTGCTCGCGGCCCCCGCCGCGAAGACCCCCGTCCGCATGGCGTTCGTCTTCTTCCCCAACGGCTGCAACGTCGAATCGTGGAGGCAGCCCAAGACGCCCGGCCTCCCCGAGACGCTCGCCTCGCTCAAGCCGGTCGCCTCCCACATGCTTCACATCACGGGCCTCAAGCACACGAACGGCGAGGGGTTGGGCGACGGCGCGGGCGACCACGCGCGCGACAGCGCCGTCTTCCTCACCGGCGCGCATCCCAAGAAGACCGACGGCAAGGACATCGCGGCGGGCGTCTCCGCCGACCAGTTCGCCGCCCAGCAGATCGGCGGCGAGACGCGGCTTCCGTCCCTGGAGCTCGGCACGCAGAACGGCGCCCAGTCGGGCAACTGCGACTCGGGCTACAGCTGCGCCTACTCGTCCAACATCTCGTGGAGGACCCCCTCCTCCCCGATGGCCAAGGAGATCAATCCGCGCGCCCTCTTCATCCGCATGTTCGGGGACCCGAAGGCGCGCTCGTCCGAGGCGGAGATCGCCCGCGAGGCGACCTACACCCGCAGCATCCTCGACATGGTGCTCGAGGACTCGAAGCGCCTGAAGACCCGGATCGGCGCGACCGACCAGGCGAAGCTCGACGAATACCTGGAAGGGGTCCGCAGCATCGAGAAGCAGGTCCAGGGCGTGGAGAAGTTGTCCGCCGCGGTGCCTCCCTCGATGGAGCTGCCCACCAGCATCCCCCAGGACCACGGCGCGCACCTCCGGCTGATGTTCGACCTCCTCGCCGCGGCCTTCCAGACCGACACGACGCGCGTCGCCACGTTCATGCTCGCCAACTCGGGGAGCAACAACACCTTCCCCTCGATCGGGGTGACGGAAGGCCACCACACGCTCTCGCACCACGCGAGCGCCAAGGACAAGCTCGACAAGATCAAGAAGATCGACACCTTCTACGTCGAGCAGTTCTCCTACTTCCTCCAGAAGCTCCACGCGATCAAGGAAGAGAAGGGGACGGTCCTCGACAACTCGATGATCGTCTACGGCGGCGCGATCTCCGACGGCAACCGCCACAACCATGACGACCTGCCCGTGATCCTGGCGGGCAAGGGCGGCGGGACGATCGCCTCGGGCCGCTTCGTCAAGATGTCCGGCCAGCCGATGTGCAACCTCTTCCTGGCGATGTTCGCCCGGGCGAAGGTGAAGGCGGTCGGGTTCGGGGACGGCACGCGGCCGCTGGCGATCTAGGTACGGGGGTGGCGTAAACCTGCCTCGCAGATTTGCGCCAGGTTGGTGGCGTAAATCTGCGAGGCAGGTTTGCGCCAGGCTTCGTCCGGGTGTATGCTGCTGGCGATCCCATGATCCTCGTCCTCCTCCTCGCGCTCGGCCAGGACAAGCCCCTGATTATCGAGCGTCTCAATCCCCAGAAGGAAGCGTACGACCGGGCGGCGAGGGCCTGCGAGCAGGCGCTCAAGCTCATCGACACGGATCCCGAGGGGGCGCTCCAGAAGCTCAACGAGGTCCACGAGAAGCTGGACCCGCCGGACAAGCCGGGGCTCAAGGATCACGAGCGGGTCCTCAGGTTCGAGGTCCAATCCGGCGACTACTCCGCGCCGGTGCCCTTTTACCCCTATCAGTACCGGGGGCGGACGAGGATCAGGCTGGCCGCCCTGGCGAAGGGGGTCGAGGAGAAGCGACGGCTGCTGGTCGAGGCCGCCGCGGACCTCCAGAAGTCCGTGGACAAGGGCGTGGAGTCGAGCGGACCGCTGCTGGCGGGCGCGAAGGCGGAGCTGGCGAAGCTGCCTCCCTCGCCCCCTCCCGCGCCGACGCCGGCGGAGCTGGCGGCCGCGTGGTCGAAGGAATGGGGCGCGCTCCGGCCCCGGATCGCGGCCGGCTCGTTCAAGCCCGGCGAGGCGGCGCTCGTCGAGACGGCGGGCAAGCTCCTCAAGCGCATGGCCTCGGAGGCCTCGACGCGGGACCAGGTCGAGGTCGCCGCCTGGATCGCCCAGGAGGTGGAGGGGGCGAAGGGGCGGGTGAAGTCGCTTCCGCGCGAAGAGGCGAAGCGGGCGGTCGCGTGGTGCGAGACCCTCTCCACCGCGATGGCGGGGATCGACGCCCTCAAGGCGCCGCGCGAGGGGCTCGCGCGGGTACGGGCGGACGCGGCGCGGATCGCCGAGTACCGCGGCTCGTTCACGCTCAAGATCGGCCCGAGCCCGTATGCGGAGGACGTGCGGATCCTCCGCGAGGGGAAGGAGATATCGCTGACCCAGCGCGCCACGCCGCTCGTGGCGGTCGACCTCGAGGTCGGCGACTTCACGATCGAGCTGGCGCACCCGGACTCCGGGAAGCGCACGGTGACGATCCCCGCCTCGTCGCTCCGGGAGGGGAAGGCCTACGTCCTGTCGGGGCGGATGAAGGGCGAACTCGCGGTGACGCCGCTACCGTAGCTTCTCGAGGACCGAGGCGATCCGCGGGCCCCACGCCTTCGTCCCCGCCGCCCCGCCGAGCTTCTGGAGTGCTTCGCCCTCGTCCTTGAGATCGCGGACGACCTCCTCCTCCGTGCGTCCGAGATAGAAGGCGCGGAGGGCGGCCGCGGAGACGATGGAGGTCCACAGCTCGCGGCGCGACTCGAGGCTCACGTTCGCGCGCGGGACGAGGGCGCGGAGGCGCTCCTCGATGCGGGCGAGTTCCGCCTCGGGGTTCGTCGCCGCGAGGGCGTCCTCGACCCGGATCTCCGCGAGTTCCGGCAGGTCCCTGGGAAACCCTTCGGACAGCGCCCCGAGCTCGCGCCCGTGCTCGGCGACGAACGGATGGCGGGCGCGAAACTCCGCGGGGAGCTTTTCCGCGAAGGCGGCCCACTGCTCGAGGATCTTCCGCGCCGTCTCCCGTCTCGCGTCGACCTTGTCGCGCGGCTCGTCCCGGGAAAGATCGACCTCCCGGCGGAGCGCGTCGGCAAGGTCCAGCGCGGCCAGGTGCTCCACGGCCTTGAAGGGGCCGTTCTCGCCCGCGGACACGAGCGGCGTCGCCGCGGCGGCCGGGTCGAGGAGCGACCGCGCCTCGGCCTTTCCCGTGCGCACAGCGTCGAGCCCGGGGCGGAGCTCGCGGACCCAGGGGAAGGCGGGATCGTCCGAGGGCGAGGGGAGCGCGAAGAGGGCCTCGAAGTCCTCGGGGGTGAGGTCGCGGAGCTGCGCCTCGGACTTGATCGTGGAGAGGTTGCGGAGGAACCGCCCAAGCTCTTCGCGGCCGGGGTCGGCCCGGACGATCTCGGGAGGGCGCCGGAAGAGCACCCATCCGCCGACTCCCGCGGCGGCGAGGGCGCCGACGAGCACGAGGGAGGCGAAGGCCGGGCGGTGGCGGAACTGCCGGAGGATCAGCTTGAGCGGACCGGGGCGCCGGGCGACGATCTCCTTGTCCGCGAGCCAGCGCCGGAGATCCGCGGCCAGCGCTTCGGCCGTGACGTAGCGGTCCTCCTTGGCGTGGGACATCGCCTTCAGGATGATGGTCTCGACCTCGAGAGGGATCTGCGGGTTGTGTTTCCGGGGCGGATCCGGCAGGCTGAACAGCACGCGCGTCAGGATTTCCATGTTGCTCGCGCCCGAGTAGGGGGCGGTCTTCGCGAGGACGGCGTAGAGGGTGGCGCCGAGGGAGTAGACGTCGCTGCGCTCGTCGACCTGGTCGAGCCGCGCGCCCGCCTGTTCGGGGGGCATGAAGGCGGGAGTGCCCATGACGACGCCCGAGGCGGAGAGGGTGCTGTCGGTGCGGAGCGACTTCGCCAGGCCGAAGTCCATGACGTACGGCCAGCCGGCGCGGTTGAGCATGATGTTCTGGGGCTTGAGGTCGCGGTGGACCACGCCCGCCTGGTGGGCCGCATGGACCGCCTCGGCGACCTTGGCGAAGAGCTCGACCCATCCGCGGAGGTCCATCTCGAGGTCCTTGGCGGCGAAGGTGGGGCCGTCGATGTACTCCATGACGATGTAGGGGGCGGGCGACTGGCCGGGACGCGCCGGCGGGACCTCGCCGACCTCGTGGATCGCGGCGATGTTCGGGTGGTGGAGCCGCGCGGCGAGCTTGGCCTCGCGTTCGAAGCGCCGGATGTCCTCGAGGTTCTCCTCGTTCAGGAACTTGATCGCGACCCAGCGGGTGAGCTTCGTGTCCCAGGCCTTCCAGACCTTCCCCATGCCGCCCTTGCCGATCTCCTCGACCAGGATGTGCTGGTTGAGCCGGCGCGTGGGATCGTCGGCGTGGGCCGACGCCTCGGGGGGCATCTCGTCGACGGAGGAGCCCTCGTTCGGCGCCTCGGAGGAAAGAAGTTCCTTGAACATGCCGGTGCAGTCGTCGTGCGTGCCGGTGAACGTCTCTCCGCAGCGGGCGCAGCGGCGCCCGGTCGTGTCTTCCTGCGAATCCGGCATGGTCGACAGGAGTATAGCCCCGAGCCGGGGCGAGGACAACGGATGGACGTCCGGAGGAACGGATGAAAACGTGACTTCCCGGGCCGCCCTCGCGAGTTCGGCCACGGCTGAAAGTGTTGACAGTCTTTCCGCTCGGGTCGTAGCTTAGCAGCCTTCGGAGCGGCGCTCCTGCGGATGAGTGAAAGGAAATGGAACGAGGCGCAATATCGATGAAGGCAGGGCGCTTCGGGTTCGCCCTGCGATCGGGGAGACGCTTCATGAAGGGCGCCTTGGCGGCGGCCGTCCTTTCCCTGGCCGGGGCCCTGGCCGCGTCCGCGCAGGACCAGCAGCTGGGGGCCCGCACGAAGGCGATGGGGGGAAGCTACACGGCGTTCCAGGACGACCCGCTGCTCGTCTGGCTCAATCCCGCCGGCATCGCCACGCAGCCCGACCAGATGTCGATCGCGTACCAGACCTACACCGCGTATCCGAAGCGCGAGTCGACCGGTCCGGGCAACGCCCCGATCTTCGACACCCACGGGGAGGCGATCCTGCCCGATCCCGTGATCATCCCCTCCTACATCGGGTTCGTCTTCCAGGTGGGGTCGGCGGAGTCCCCCATGGCGCTCGGCGTCGGGTTCGCGCGCCCGTACAACCTGGACTACTCGCTCGACGAGGTGCTCACCCCCTCGCAGACGGTGTTCGAGCCGAGGTTCGAGGTGGCGGAGTCGCTCTCCCGCTTCCGCGTGGCGTTCGCCAAGGACTTCCGCTTCCGCGCGAAGGGCGACGCGGGCTTCTTCTCGCACCTCGCGCTGGGCCTGGGCGGGGACATCGGCTACGAGCAGTGGCGGTTCAGCACGCCGCCGGGGGATCCGCGCGGCGAACGTCGGGGCGCGTCGGCGGCGCTTGGCGGCGGGGCGGGCCTGCTCCTCGGCCTCTACGACGATCCGGACGCCTTCACGATCCACCTGGGGGCGGCTTACCAGAGCCCGGTGCACTTCGATTTCACGGTCGATCCCGACCGCATGCCCGCCTTCGACATGCCCCAGCAGGTCAACGTGGGCCTGACGCTCTACCTGAACCAGGACTTCCCGCTCCGCGTCACCTTCGACACGCAGTTCATCCAGTGGAGCAAGACGGCGCAGGACCCGTTCTTCTCGAACGCCGAGACTTTCCGCGACGCGGTCAACTATTCCGTGGGCCTCGAGTACCGTATCCCGGTGCTCGAAACCCTTCGCGTCTACCCGCGCCTCGGGTACCGCCGCTTCCAGGCGCCCTGGGAGGACAAGGACAACCTCCCGTCGACCGCCGGCTTCAAGCTGGTGCTGGACACGAAGGACTCCGACTTCAACATCGTGACCTTCGGCGTGGGCCTTTCGTGGACGACGGAGTCGCGCAAGGTGCGCTCGCTCGACATCGCCGGCGACGTGGGGGGCGACGCCTTCAACGTGGCCATGGGGTACACCCATGAGTTCTAGGGCGCAGGTCCTGCTGGCCGCCGCGCTCCTGGCCGGCGGCTGCAAGGGGAACGTGAACGACCTCGATCCCGTCGTGGCCGTGACGGACCGGGTTTCGGTGTCGCCGGGGGGGGGCGAACTGATCATGGCCTCTTATCAACCGTCGGTCTCGGCCGACGGCCGAACCGTGGCCTTCGTGTCGTTGGATCCCAACCTGGCGGTGGGCGACGCCAACGGCGCCTTGGACGTTTTCGTCAAGGACCTCCTGACCGGGGCGGTCGAGTTGATCTCCCTCAATGCGGCCGGGACAGCCCCGGGCAACGGGGCCTCCTCGCGGCCCTCGATCTCGGCCAGCGGGCAATTCGTGGCGTTCGAATCCGTGGCCACGGACCTCATCGGTTCCGACACCAACGGCATCAGCGACATCTTCGTGAGGGATCGTGTGGCGGGGACGACCGTCCGGGTCTCGGTGGATTCCGCCGGCGGCGAAATCGTCGCGTTCGGCAGCGGGTTCGATCTGGGCAGCTTCGGCGCCTCGATCTCCACCGATGGCTCGTTCGTGTCGTTTCTTTGCGACTCCATCGGGGTGACGGCGGAAACGGCGCCGGGAAACCCGTTTCCGAATGCCTATCGGGTCCCCAACCCGCCCGGGGCGGCCACCGTCCTGGTCTCCATCACGACGGCCGCGGTGGGGGCTGCCTCGGGGATCTCAGCCGCGTCGATTTCCGGAAACGGCCAGTTCGTGGCCTTCACCGCCTTTGACACGGATCTGGTCGCTCCCGCCACGAGCGGGTTTCAGCACATCTTCCTTCGCGACGTGACGGGGGGGACGACCGAACTCATCTCCCAGTCCACGGCGGGGCTGGAGGGGAATGACAACAGCGACAACCCGCAGATCACGCCCGACGGAGCGAGGGTCGTGTTCCAATCCAATTCCACCAATCTGGCTCCGGACACCACCGGGAACATTCCCGACATCTTCGTGAGGGACCGGACGGGACCGGGGACCACGTCGCTCGTCTCGATCGGAGAGACCGGTCTCCAGGGGACCGGGGGCGCGGATTTCCCCTCGATCAGCCCCGATGGGCGGTTCGTCGTCTTCCGCTCCGGGGCCACCAACCTGGTGACCGGAGACAACAACGGCCTCTCGGATGTCTTCTGGCGCGACCTCCTCCTCGGGATCACGCGACGGGTTTCGGTCCGTACCTATGGTGGGGAGGCGAACGGTCCTTCCACTTCCCAGGCGCGCCCGGTCCTCTCGGCGGACGGGAGGTATGTGGTTTTCGATTCGGAAGCCTATAACCTGGTGGGGTCCGATACGAACGGGGTCGTGGATGTCTTCACAAGGGGCCCCATCCAGTAGGGCGATAAGACCGAGGTGGTCGGAGGAGTTTGAGATACCGGGGTTGGGACTCGCTCCCGTGTGGGGATGACGAGCTGCATCGACGACGACTTCCGCGAGGCCCCGGAGGAATTCCCCCTGAGGGAGGTGGATCATGTACCGAATGTTTCCCGCTCGTCCCGTGCTGCTCTGGGTGGTGTGCGTTGTCCTCTTTCTCCCTTTAGGATGCGCGACGATGCCTGCTGCCGTTCCCATCACGATCCCGATTCTTCCCGCTGCTCCCGCCATGAGCGGAAACCTGACGGTGGACGCCGGCTGGACCGGTGCGCTCAAGGTGGACCTGGGAATGAAATCCCATTTCCTGATCGGGAGGGTCGCGGAGGCGGGCGGTCTCTTCTCGGTCTACATCGGGGTCTACTGCGATGAATTCCTACCCAACGCGAACACTCGTGTCGTCCTCGGGGTCGTGACGAAACAGACGGCGCCGTCCTGTGCCTGGAAGATCCACTACAGGCCCCTGCCCGTGGGAGCCGGGGGTTCGATCGCGCGCGACGATTTCTGGAGAACCCTCCCTACCGGTGCGGGAACGGGCTGGAACGCGGCGGGAGGGTTCACCACGCAGCCCACCGCGGCAGGGTGGCCCTACACTCCGAATGCCATGTCCTGGGCCAAGGGGGGGGGGAACAATCTCTGGACGATGGAGATCAAGATCCAGCCGCTCGCCGCCGCTCCTTACAACAACATGGGCGTCTGGTTCCCGGCGATCGGGTCCTCCTTCAAGATGTACGTCAACGCCCTGAGCGTCAACGCCTCCAACGTGGCCACGGCCCAGTTCCCGTGGCCTTCGACCTCGCCGATCTCGACCATCATCGACACCAACACCCCCGACATGGCGACGAAGTGGGGGCAGGCGAGCTTCTAAGCGTCGATCAGAGGTACTTCACCAGATCGGCGACTTCCTCCTTGAGGAGGTCCTCGCCGCTGTACTCGCGGATCAGCGATTCGATCTGGGCGCGGAGCCGCTTCTTGGCGCGGTGAATGTAGTTCGTCACCTCGGTTTCGGACTTGGCGAGGCGGGCGGCGATCCTGGCGTAGGGGCACCCCTCGAGCTGGAGCTTGAGGGCCGAGGTGGCGGCGTCGTTCCTCATCCGCCGCATCGCCTGCGCCATCAGGTTCTTCGCCCAGAGGCGGTCGAAATCCGGGTCCGCCTTCACTTCCACGGGGATGTCGAAGCCGTCAAGCGACACGGTCTTCCGCCGGTCGCGCATCGGGGCGAGCTCCCGGCGCCGGAACGAGGCGGCGATGTTCCGCGTCACGGCGAGGAGGAGCGAGCGGAACTTCCCCTTCTTCGGGTCGACTTTCTTGAGGAACTCCTCGCTGCAGACCCGGACGAAGACCTCCTGCGTGAGGTCCTCGGCGTCCTCGGGGGACAGCCCCTGCTTCCGCAGGAATTCGCAGACCGGCATGGAGTAGCGGCGGACGACCTCCTCCTTCACCCGCTCCGGATCCTTGCGGATGGACTGGATCGTCGTCCAGATCGAGGTGGGGAAGTTCATGGTGCGCTAGATCGCATCCGGACTGAAAGGAACCGGCCACGGCCGCGATGCATCTGATGGCGTGTGGGTTGCACGGAGCTCCCTGTTATACCGGATCAGGGAATCCCTGAGCAACGGATTGCGCCGCCCCTGAACGCACTCATCTACCCATCACCCAGCGGGGGCGGACGGGCCGGACACACCGGTCCGTCCGCCTCCTCCATAAGGAGATCGGGAGACCCGGAGATCAGATCCAAGTCTCTCGTGACAGGCCCTCGCGCCGCCGGGTACAATTCTCCGCGTTCAAGTTAGGAGCCTCCCTCCATGATCCGCCTCGCCCTCGCCTTCGTGCTGTTCGCGGCCCAAGACGGGCCGAAGACCACTCAACCCGCCCAGAAAGACCCCAAACGCCATGAGCAGTTCCTCGAGGTCGCCAAGAAGGGCGGCGTCGACCTGCTCTTCCTCGGCGATTCGATCACCGACGGCTGGCGCGGGAAGAACGGGAAGAAGACCTGGGACGAGGCGTTCGCGCCGCTCAAGGCCGCGAACTTCGGGATCGGCGGCGACCGCACCCAGCACGTCCTCTGGCGCGTCCAGAACGGCGAGCTCGAGGGGATCACGCCGAAGCTCGCGGTCCTCATGATCGGGACGAACAACGGCGGCGATTCCGCCGACGACGTCGCGGCGGGGATCACCGCCATCGTGAAGGAGGTCCGGACGAAGTCTCCGACGACCAAGGTCCTCCTGCTCGGCATCTTCCCGCGCGGCGAGAAGCCCAACCCGGGGCGCGAGAAGAACGACAAGGTGAACGTCGTCGTCGCCAAGCTCGACGACAAGAAGGACGTGAAGTACCTCGACATCGGCGCGAAATTCCTGGCCGAGGACAAGTCGATCTCGAAGGAGGTCATGCCCGACTTCCTCCACCTGAGCGAGAAGGGCTACCAGATCTGGGCCGAGGCGATCCTCCCGACCGTCAAGGAGTTGATGGGGTCCCAATAGGGGGGCGTCATGGCAGACGAAGCGGAGGAGACCCAGAAGGACTGCCCGTCGTGCGGCAGCCGGATCGCGGAGTCCGCGGCCCGCTGCGGGTCCTGCAAGTCGGCGATCGGCCGCTGCGTGGGCTGCGGCGCGTGGATCGTCGAGGGCATGGAGTGCCTCGATTGCGGGAAGAGCACCAAGCGGAGGCTCCGGAGCGAGGTGGCCAAGGCCGCGCCGGAGGAGGTCGCGGCGGTCGCGTTCAAGGGGAAGGGGGCGGGGCTGCTCGTCCCGCTCCTCCTGCGTCAGGTCCTCGTGCTCGCGTGGATCGCGTCCGTCGTGCTCGCCGTCGCCGCCTCGGGCGTCACGCCGGTCGCGGAGTTCATCGGGAAGTACGGCGTCCACGCGCCGCCGAACATGAAAGGGTGGGCGCTCTGGGCGGTCTCGGGCATCCTCCTGCTCGCGGTCATGATCGCCAGCCGGCTCGTCCGCCGGTATCGCGCCCTCAACACGCACTACTTCGGCCAGCCGCTCGACTACCGACCCTCGACGGGGGCGGCGGTCGGCAACTCGATCCTTGCGGTCGTCGTGCTCGCCCTCACGGCGGGGCTCGGAGTGCCTTGGATCTACGCGCGGCAGGTGCGGTCGTTCCACCGCTCGTGCAAGGTCGCGTCGCGCGGGGGGAAGTCCCTCGAGTGGGACGGCGCGGGCGAGGCGGTGCTGGGCCGGTTCTGCCTGATGCTGTTCCTCCTCCCGCTCGCGATCGCGACCGCGGGCTTCGGCGGGATCCTCATCTCGTGGATATGGGTCTCGTGGGAACAGAAGCACCTCAAGGCGCCGGACCGCAACGGCGTCCTCCAGCGCATGAAGTTCCGCGGGACGTTCGGCGCGTACTTCGGCCGCGCCTTCCTGGGCTGGCTCCTGACCCTCGTCACGGCCGGCCTCTACTGGCCCTGGGCGAAGGTGGGCGACTGGCAGTGGATCGCGGACCACACGGAAGCGGCGTGACGCGGGCCTGGGCGCCGCTCCTCCTGGCGTTGTCGGCCTGCGCGTCGACGGAGCTGTGCGCGTGGCGCGGCGCGACGCCGGTGCTGGACGGGTCGATCTCGCCCGGCGAGTACGACGATGCCACCGAGATCCGCGGCTGCCGCGGCTGGATCCACACGTTCAGCCCCACGACCGACGACCGCGACCTCTCGCTCCGCGGCTGGGTGAAGCACGACGGCGAGAACCTGTATTTCGCGTTCGAGGTGACCGACGACGTCCTCTACGGGATCGACACGCCCCGCTGGCTGCCCGACAACAACGCGAAGGCCCACGAGCTGACGCGCGAGGGCTGGCCCTGGTTCGGCGACGAGATGGAGATCCTCATCAACGCGCGGCCGACGGGGAAGGAGCCCGACGGCCGGAACGCCGCGGGGGACGGGTCGAGCTGGCAGATGGTCTGCAATCTCACGAAGTCGCGGCTGGGGGGCGTGGGGGTGGGGGGCCTCATGGAAGGGGAGCCGCGGTCGGACGCGAAGGCGTTCGAGACCTACCGGAGGTGGATCGACACGGGGGCGATGAAGGCGGTGGCGAAGGTCGTTCCCGGAAGGAAGGCGTACGTGATCGAATGGATGATCCGTCCGGACCCCTGTCTCGAGGTGGAGCCGGGGGTCTTCTGGAGTCCGGCGCGGGGGGTGACGCGGCTGGGGCTCAACCTCGCGGTGGGGGACCTGGACGAGAAGGAGAAGGGGAAGGGCAACTTCGGCAACTTCCACCACGAGGACTGGTGGAGCGGCCACCCGAAGAACCGCACGTGGCTCAACAACTTCGGCACGCTCCTCCTCATGCCCGGCCGTCGGTAAGAAGAGACAGCCGCAGAGCCACAGGGCGAACGTCCTTGAAGGCGGATTTCCCGGGGAAGCTTTTCAAGAAGAGGGTCTGCTCTGCGGCATTCTTTCTGTCAGGGATGCTTGCTCATCGGAGCGGGTCGAAGTCGGAGCCGAGCTGGGCGTAGCGGGCCTTGAGAGCGGCGAGCTCCGCCTTCGCCCGATCGCTCGCCTCGAGGAACGAGACCGGCCGGGGGGCGACCTGCGAGGCGATCTGGGGGATGTCACAGGCCTCGAGCAGCCCGAAGCAGAAGAGCTCCGGCGCCTTGTCGACCCCGAGGCCCGCCTCCAGGATCTCCTTCAGCGTCCCGTAGGACTTCCGGAGCTCGAGGCGCGCGATGGACTTCTCCTCGATCGCCGCCGCCACGAGCGCCACGAGGCTCGCGCGCGGGCCGACGGCAGAGACCGTCACCGGCCCCCCCGCCCAGCGGGCGACCGCGGCGATCTGGCTCGCCTGGATCCCGAGCGGTCGCTCGCCCGTCGCGGCGACCAGGAGCGCGAAGAGGAAGTCGCGCTTCTGGATCTTCGACTCGCCGTAGTAGAAGGGGTCGACCGCGATCACGCGGCGGCCGGCGGCGAGGAGGCGGTCGACCTCGGCGGCGAGCGACGCGCGGCCCGCCTCGGAGAAGATCACGGTCGTGCCTTTCGGCTCCGCGGAAGGGGCGAACTCGACGGCCGGGATCGTGAACGCCTCGTCCATCCGGAGCCGCCAGAAGACGGCGGGGCCCTCGGCGCCCGCCCGCTCGGCGGTCACGCGGAACTCCTTCGCCTTGACGATCTCGCGGAGCGGGGCGCCCCCGGCGCGTGGCAGGCCGGCCGACAAGGCTTTCGCGAGCGTGAGAAAGTTCGCGTTGCCGGGAGGGATCTCGACCGCGAGCTGCGCGGCGGTCTTCAGCTCCTCCTTGCAGGGGATCTCCTTCGCGTCGAACGCCTTGTCTTCCGGGAAGAAGTGGCGGCCGATGACGCGGTAGAACGCCTCGCGGTTCTCCTGCCCGAAGTTGTGGTCGCCCGGATCGTGGTTCACGTGGCTGCTGAGGTTCTCGTCCTTCCGATAGAGGCGGAAGACCGGCGCGGCGGCGTCTTTCAGCGGCTGGAGCGCGTAGCCCGCCTCGAAGCAGCAGTTGTCCTTGCCGTTGAAGGTGAGGAGCGTCGGCCGCGGCGCGCGCAGCGCGGTCAGGTGGGTGTAATCGGCGACGGTCGCCAGGTCGCAGGGGGTCTGCTCGGAATCGCCCAGGTCCTTCCCCTCGCGGACGCGGGTCCTGAAGCTGGAGTAGCCGGCGACCGGGTTCGAGAGCGTGACCCGCTCGTCGAGCGCGCTGATGAAGATCGTCTGCCACCCGCCGCCCGAGAGGCCGCTCACGGCGACGCGCGCGGGATCGGCATTCTCGAGCGAGAGCAGCACGTCGAGGCCGCGCTTCATCGAGAGGTAGAAGGGCGCGAGTCCGCTCGTCCCGCAGAGGTCGAGCTGATTCATGAGGTAGTGGCCGTAGCCGGGGCCGCGCAGCTGGCCCATGCCGAGCCACTCGACGTTGAGCGAGATCACGCCGCGTTTGGCCAGGTTGATGCAGCGCGTCTGCTTGTACTCGGCGACCTTGCCCGCCCCGTCGTGACCGTTCACGGCCAGGTGGACGGGGGCCTTGCCGGAGAGTTTCGCGGGGACGTAGAGGATCGCGGGAATGTGGAGTCCCGGGACCGCCTCGAAGCGCAGCTTGCGGAGCGTGTACCCTTCGCCGCCTTCCAGGTCGCCCATCCACTCGACTTTCGTGGGGACCGTGCGCCACTTCGCGGCCTCGCCTCGGAAGACGACGCGGTCGAGCGTGTCGGCGCGGAGCTTCCGGGCGATCCCCTCCCACTCGGCGACGTTCCGTGCGTCGGGGACGGTCGGAATGCGCGGCTCGATGAACGCCTGGACATCGTCCATCCCCTGGTGCGGGCCGACGATCTCGCGGGAGAGGAGCTTCTTGAGGTCGGCTTCCTGGGCGGCGAGGAGGATGAGGGTCAGGGTCAGGTGCATGAGGTTCCTCCCTGGGTGGGGTGATCCGCGCTCTCAAGTTCTTACGTTCGGACCTGCCCCGCGAGTTCCAGCTTCGAGCGTTGAGCTTCCAGCTTCTTGCTTCTATTTCAGCCAGCGGGTGAGGTCTTCCGCAAACGCCTTGGCGGTCGCGTGGCGGTCCTCGGGTTTCTTCGCCATGGCCTTCAGGCAGAGGCGTTCGATCTCGGCGTCGACCTCGGGGGTGGAGCGGCCACGAGGGGTCTGGCGGGGCGGGGTGACGGGGTCGTGGACGATGCTCATGAGCATGGCGATGCCGGACCTGCCGCGGAAGGGGACGAGGCCGGTGAGGGCCTCGTAGAGCATGACGCCCATCGCGTAGATGTCGGTGCGGTGGTCGACCGACTTGGGCTTGATCGCCTGCTCGGGGCTCACGTAGGGGGGCGTGCCGACCACTTCGTTCGACTTGGTGGAGGAGGCGCTCTCGTCCTTCCCGACGATGCGGGCGAGCCCGAAGTCGGTGATGTGGGGCCGCGTCTCGGCATCGACGAGGATGTTCTCGGGTTTCAGGTCGCGGTGGATGACGCCGTACAGGTGAGGGTGGTGGACGGCGAGGGCGACGTCGCGGAGGAGGGCGATCTCGCGGCGGAGCGTGGCGGCCGGGTCGCGGCGCCACTCGTGGAGGGGCCGCCCGTCGACGAAGTCCATGGCGAGGAAGTAGGTGCCGTCGACGACGCCGCCCTCGTGGATGCGGACGAGGCCCGGGTGGGGGTCGATCGCGGCGCAGAGATTCGCTTCGTTGAAGAATCGTTTTTCCTCGAGGGCGGATTGTTCGGGGTTGCCGCCGGGGTGGTGGAGGAGGATCTTGAGGGCGACGGTGCGGCCGCTCCCGGTCTCCTTCGCCTCGTAGACGACGCCCATCCCGCCGCGTCCCCGCTGGCGGACGATGGTGTAGCGGCCGAGGGTGGAGCCGGGCTGGAGGAGGGCGACGCTGGGACGCACCTCGGGGAGGCTGAGGGCCGGGGTGGAGAGGGTGGAGGAGCAGGCGAGGCAGCGGTAGGTCTGGCGGGGATCGATCTCCCGCAGGGGATACACGTTGCCGCACTTGTCGCAGGTCAGGTGGACCATGGCCCGGTCGCTCGCCTCCGGAGGAAGCGTACCTCATGGGTGCCGGCGGGGGAAGGAATTCGGCCGGGGGGCGTCCCCAAGGTGTCGATGCAGTCGCATGCGATGTCCTTGGTGAGCCCCAGATGTCCGGAAGCGGATTCCGTAGCCTTCCATCTGGCGTGGAGCGGCTACGTCCAGTTCTTATGGGTCTTGATGGCCTTCTCCATCCGGTCTGCATCCTCCTCCCCGTAGAGCTGCTCCATCATCGCGAGGAATTGGAATACCAGATCTTCGCGTCGACCCGTGACGTGGGTCATTTCGTCGAGGAACCGCCGCAGGAGGACATTCTTGCTGAAGCCGACGCTCTCCTCGACCTCTCGGATGTCTTCGATGTCCTTCTGGATTAGCCGGACGATCTTCATGAGCGCCCAGTCGTGCTTTTCCGGGACGACCACCTGCAGCTTCTTAAGCTTCGTCCTGAGGATGCGCCTCAGGCGGCTCTCATAGTGATAGGGCGCATCGTAGATTCCGACGACCTGCAACGGGATCTCGAGGCCCGTCTCCTTCCTCGCGGCCTCGCAGGCGCCTTCGATCGCGCGGACGTCGTTCGTGCTGTCGATGTCGAGCGTGCCGCTCTCGATCTTGAAGGAGAGCAGGGCGGCGGCGCCGCCGATCACCTCCATCCGGAACGGATCCTTGAGGTGCCGGTCGACGGCGCGGAGGAAGGAGACGATGTCGCGTCCGGCGAATACTTTCACGGCCTGCCCGCGAATCTCTCGAAGGTGGACACGAAGCTCTCGAGAGTCATGTTCATCCGGAACCGCCATTTCCGGGCGATGGCGGGGGTCCGGCGCTCCGCCAGCTCCCGGGCCCGCCCGCCCTGCGGCGGGAGGAATTGAAAGAAGTCCTGCGTCGTCCGGAATCGGCCGTCCCGCAGGCGCCTCTCCGGGCCCCCCAGGCTCGGGTCCTTGAGCAGCCGGCGGGTCAGCGAGAGGAAGAACCCCAGGGTGCGCTTCTGCCCCAGGCGGCCGGCCAGGTGCATGAGGGCGGGGAGATCCATCCTGGACCGATGCCGGGCGAGGACGACCGGCCAGACACGGGCGACGTCGGGATGGCGGCGGGCCAGCTCGAGGCCATAGGCCAAGGTGCTCTCCAGAGGGAGTTCCGCTCCAACCGTGCCCGTTCGCGCCAGGGGAGCCCCCCAGCGCCTGAGGTTCCAGAACAGCGCCTCGTCGTCCGGGCCTCCCTTGCGATTCCCAGGAGACGGTCGGAGAAGTCCCTCCAAGGCCCGGGCCGCGGGATGGCCCCCGTTCCAGGTGCAGACCAGGGCGCGGCCCTCGCGCTCGACGCGCGCGAGCCCCAGCCGCCTCATCTGCTCGACTTCCCGATGGGCGCTGGAGTAGGCCACCCCCGTCTGGCGGGAGAGCCGCCGGACCGTGAGGCCGTGCCCGTGAAAGCGGAGCGCCTTCAGGAGCTCCCGCCTCGCCCGCGAGGGCACCAGGTATTCGAGGAGCGTCATCTATCTAATAATAAGATATATATAGCCCGCGTCAAGGGGGGAGCGCGGGATTCCGTAACCTTCCGGGCCCATACCGCTATCACGGTCCGACCGCGCGGGATCGACCGACGCCGCCGAGGGACCGCTTCATGTCCACGCTTCGCCGCGAAGAGAAGCCGACCTTCGCCCAGCGCCTCTCCCTCTGGGCCATGACCGGCGGCATCGTCGTCCTGCTCGGCGCCCTGGTCGGCGCGTTCGTCATCGTCCCCGTCCTCCTCGTCCAATCGTCCCGCCGCAAGGAGGCCGAACAGGCCGAGGCGCGCCGGCGCACCGAGTTGAAGGAAGAGAAGAAGGCCGCCGCCCCGAAAGCCGCCGAGCCCTTGGCCGCCAAGCCGCCGGCCGCCGCCCCGAAACCCTCGCGCGTCGAGCTCCAGCAGATCTCGGTCGCGCC